>DATJXW010000149.1:0-64571 GCA_035499895.1 Polyangiaceae bacterium
CGTCTTCGGAGCCGCTCGCGACGAGATAGAACGCCGACGCGCGGACCGCGCCGCTCGCATCGACGTTCGTCGCGAGCGCGTTCCACCCCGAAGGCGTGGTCACGTTCGTCGCGCCTTCGGTGCTGAGGAGGCAGAGCAAAAGATCGCCGACGTTGACGGTCGGCGGCATCACGACGAGGTGCGCCTTGCCCGCCGTATCGAACGTGGTGGGCGTGAAGCCGTCGACGCTCGGTGATTCGGTCTTGCCCATGCTCGCGACGATGTCGACGTCGCTCGACCCGCCCGCCGGCACGGTGACCGCCAGCACGACGTCGCGCATGGCGGCGGCCGAAGCCGCGGGCTCACACGAGATCGCGTAGTCCTTCGACGCGCCGACCGTCGACACGTCGTACGTGCCGGGCGCGCCGATCTCGAGCGCGGTACCGCACGTGTCGTTGTCGGGCATCACGCAGTCGTTCTCGTCCACGACGCCGTTGCAGTTGTCGTCGATGCCGTTGCCGCAGATCTCGCTCGCCTTGCCCGAAACGAGCGGATCGAAATCGTTGCAGTCGGTCCCGTTGCACTGGATCGGAGGGTCGCCGTCGCCGTCGGCGTCACGCGGCACGTGCGTGCAGCTGTGCGTGGCCTCGACGCAGGTATCGATGGTGCAGGTGTACATGTCGGTGCAGGTCACCACCGGCCCCGCCTGGCAGCCGAGCGTGGCGCTGCAGGTCTCGACCCCGTCGCAATAGATCCCGTCGTCGCAGAGCGTGTCGTCCGGGTCGTGCACGCAGCGGCCCCGGGTCAGGTCGCAGCTGTCGTGCGTGCAGTCGATGGAGTCGTCGCACTGGCTGTCGTCCGAGCACGGCTCTCCGCCCGCCAGGGGCGGCGGCCCCGCATTCTCGCCGCCGGCGCCCCCCGCGCCGCCCTCGTCCGTCCCCGTGCCGCCGGGGCTCGCCTGTTGGGCAAAAGGATCGCCCTCGGCTCGATGACCACACCCGGTCCCGACCGCCCCCCACAGACCGAACGCGAGCATGACGAGCCGGCCGGTGCGCACGCGGGAAAGCCTGCCAGAAAGCGGGGCACGACGCCGTAGCAACCGGCGATGGACCATGGCAAGATGCCTGCAGCGTGCCGCCGGAACGGCTCACCCGCCACGAAATCAGCTGGTTGCTCGCGCAGGAGGCTCGCGGCGCCGCAAAAGCATTGCGGACCGAAGTCGACCAGCTTCGGGTGCCAGGTGACGCGAAGAGCGTGCCGCCGCCTGTCGAGACCACGCTCGACGCGCTCGACGACACGATCGAGATGTTGAGCCAGCTCAACACTCGCACCCGTGAGAAGGGTCGTCGCGGTCGCATCGACCTCGCCTCGCTCCTCGTCGAGATGGCGCCGAACGCGCGCGTGGCGATCGCCCCGGGCGCCGGCACCGAGGTCTTCGGTGAAGAGACGGAGCTCCGGCGGATGCTGCACCTGCTCGTCGGGCAGGCGAGCGGGCGCGCGCCGGGCGACGCCGAAATCGAAGTGACCGTGAGGCGGCAGGGCGACTTCGTGCGGGTCAGCGCGAACTTGGGGCCGGACACGGCGGCGCTCGGCGAGCTCGAAAGCCGCTGGCTCTCGCGCATGGCGCTGCGTCACGGCGGCTCCGTCGAGCTCGAAGGGAAAACGCTGTCGATCCTCTTGCAGGCCGACGGCGCGACGGACCAGCGCGAAGTGACCGAGCTCCGAAAAGAGCTCGAACAAGCGCAGCAGCTCGGGGAAGCGTATGCGCGCGAGCTCGCGAGCGTTCTTTCCGCGGGCGACGTCCGCACCGAGATCCCTCCCCCGAGCCGCGGCGATCCGGAGCACTTCAACGGCGTGCGCGCGCTCGCCGCCGCCGTGCATCGCGGCCTGCGCGGGCTCACCGACTCGCCCGCCGCCGTCCAGGAGCTCTTGACCGAGCTCGGCAGCGTCGCCGAATGCTCGCTCGAGGCCGAACGCAGCACGGTCGATCTCGGCGCGACGCTCCGTAGCGTCGGCGCGCAGCTCGAACCGCACGCGAGCCGAGCCGAGGTGGTCATCACTTACGACGCGGGGCGGAACATCTTGATGAAGACGGCGCGCCAGACGCTCGAGATGCTCTTCCGGAGCCTCCTCTTGCACGGCATCGCCGCGACGCCGCGCGGCGGGCGCGTGAAGGCGGCCGTCCACCGCACCGAGCTCGGCACGGCCGTCTCGGTCTGCGACGGCGGGCCCGCGGTGCCCGAAGCGTCGCGCTGGGACGTGATCCGACACCAGATCGACCCGACCCGCTTCGGCCGGCCCGCCGGGGTCGCGCTCGTGCTGGCGGACGCCACCGCGACGGCCTTGAACGCCGCCCTCGAGCTGCGTGAATCGGCGGACGGTCACACCGAAACCTGGGTTACGCTCGGCAGGGGCCCCTGATGCGCATCCTCGTGGTCGAAGATCAGGACTCGATCCGCCGCATGATCGAGGCGCTCGTGCAGGCGCGCGGCTACAAAGTGACGGCGGCCTCTTCCGGCGTGAAGGCGCTCGACGTGGCGCTCGTGGAGCCGCCCGATCTCGTGTTGCTCGATCTGATGATGCCGGGACAATTCGACGGGTTCGAGGTGTGCCGGCGCCTGCGCGCCGAGCCCTCCACGCGCTCCATCCCCATCATCGTCATCACCGCGATGGACGACGACGCGGCGCGCACGCGCGCGACCGAAGCGGGCGCGAACGCGTTTTACACGAAGCCGTTCAGCCCGATCGCGCTGCTCAAAGAAATCGAGCGGCTCGGCGTCAACCGATCCCGCTGAGCACGTTCAGCATGCTCTTCGCGCGCTCTTCGGCGGCGCGCACGATGCCGCGCGCCTCGACGCCGGGGATGCGCAGGACTTCGCAAAGCTCGTCGATGAGCGCCTTCTCGTTCGTGTCCTGCTCGCCGTCGACGAAGGAGAGCAGCACCGCGTGCTGGAGCAACACGCGGCGATCGTCGTGACTCAAGTCGTGGATCGGAACGTCCGCCAGGGTGCGCGGCCGTTGCGCAAAAAGCGCCACTTCACGCCGTTCGGTCGGCGTCGCGCCGTACGCGTCGAGGACGCTCTCGATGATTTCGTTCTCTTCGGCGGCGACCTTGCCGTCCGCCCACGCCACGCTGACGAGCCCCTTCACGATCGCGAGATCTTGCGGATGCACGCACCGAGCATCGCAAGCGCCCCACGCCGCGTCAATCTCGGCCGCAGCGCTCGCGCTCGTCCGAAGCGGACGCACGCCGTGCGTCGAGCCGGCGAGGCCTGAGCCGCGCGCTCAGCGCTCTTTTCCGAGCGGCATGGCCGGTGTCGGCTCCATGCCCGCGAGGTGCTTCAGGCCCGAGCGCAGCTCGGCGTCGGTGAGCGGCGCTTCCTCGAGGCGGCGCAGCAGATCCTCGACGTCGCTCTGTCGCGGCCTCGGCAGCGCGAGGCGCGGCGGCGGCGTCAGCGTCGCAACCACGGGCGGAGCGACCGCGATCGGAGGCGGCGCGCTTTCGATCATCACGGCGAGCGGAATGCTCTCTTCGAGCGGCGCGCCCGCGTCGACGCCCACCGCGACGGGCGCGGGCGGCAGCATCGATTCGGCCGCGAGCGGCGGGCACGGCTCGGTGAGCTCGCTCGCCTCGGCGACGACGAGCTCGTGATCCGCCGGCTCGACGGTGTGCTCGTTCCCGTCGAAGATCACCTCGAGCACGTCGACGTCGCCGTCGTCGTCGAACGCGACCTCGAGCTCGACGTCGTCGTCGAAGTCGTCCGCCGCGATCTCGGTGGCGGTTTCGGCCAAGGCGACCGGCGGCGGGAGCTCGCTTTCGCGTTGCACGCGCGTGCCGAGGAGCGGCGTGACTTGCGGGCGCGCCTCGGGCTCGAGTGCGACGAGCGGGAGCGGCGTTTTCACGAGCGGTTCCGCGCCGACCGCGGTCGAGGAACGCACGAACGTGAGCGGCTCCGTCCGCACGAGATCGCTCGTCGCGGGTGCGGGCTCGACGGGCGCGGGCGGCGGCGCGGGCGGCCGCTGGCTCGCGCGGAGCACGATCGGCTCCGGCCTCGTTTCCACGAGCTCCGGCTCGTGGTCGCGTTTCGGCGCCACGGGCGCGAGCACGACGGTTTCACCGACGACCGGTTCCGAGGTCGTCGCCGCGAGGTCGAGCATCGCGGTGTGCTCGGCGGGCGGCGCGAGCGTCGCGAAGCTCGGGGCCACCGGTTCGTGGGGCTCGCTCCGTCGCGGCGCGACCTCGGCGACCGGCGGCGGAACGGTGCTGCGCTCGTGGAGCGAGGTCGCGGGCGGCGCGACGCTGAGCTCGGGGATCTCGGCGAGCGGCGGGGGCGCGACGGGCTCGACGGGCGGCGCCGCGACGGGCGCGCGCTCCGCTTCGGAGCCCCGCGCGGACGGCGGCGGCACGGAAATGCGACCGCTCTGTAGCGCGCGCGCCGTCTCGCGCTCGAGTCGCGCGAGCGAGCGTTTCGCCGCCGAGCGATTGACGGGAATGAGCGCGGTCTCGAGCTCGCGCACGAGCGCCTCGACGCCGCCGCCGGGCGCGCGGCGCGAAGCGCGCAGGAGGCCGCTCGTCGGCGCGCTCGCGCGGACGAGCAGCGCGTCGAGCACGGCGCGCAAATCACGTTCGGCGAGCGGGCCGTCGGCGGCGCGCCCGCTCGCGACGCGAATGCCGCCGTCCTCGAAGAGAAGCACGTCGTTCGCGTCGATGCGCCGCGGCGCCGCCGAGACCTGATCGGCCGCGGCGAGCACGAGATAGCCCACGCACTCGGCGCTGAGCGGGACCGCGCGCGCTTCGGCGCCGGCGAGCACTTCGGCCACGGTGACGTTCACGCGCTTCCTCCTCGCACGAGCACACCTCGCGACCCGAGGTAGCCCTTCGCTTGCTGTACGGTGTACATGCCGTCGTGGAAAATCGAGGCTGCGAGCGCGGCGTCCGCGCCGCCTTCGGCGAGCCCTTCGCGCAGGTGCTCGAGCGTTCCGACGCCGCCCGACGCGATGACCGGGATGTCGACCGCCTCGACCACGCCGCGCAAGAGCTCGAGATCGTAGCCGGCCTTCGTTCCGTCGCGGTCCATGCTCGTGAGCAGGATCTCGCCCGCGCCGAGCTCGGCGGCGCGCCGTGCCCACGCGATCGCCTCGAGCCCGGTCGATCGGCGGCCGCCGTGGGTGAACACTTCGAAGCCGCCGCTCTCGCGTCGTCGCGCGTCGATGGCGACGACGAGCACTTGCCGGCCCCACGCGTCCGCGATGCGAGCGATGAGCGACGGGTCGGCGACCGCGGAGCTGTTGATGCTCACCTTGTCGGCGCCGGCGTCGAGCAGCGTCTTCACGTCCTCGGGAGCGCCGACGCCGCCGCCCACCGTGAGCGGCGCGAACACGGCTTCGGCCGTCTGCTCGACCACGTGGAGCATCGCCTTTCTGCCTTCGTGCGACGCCGTGATGTCGAGGAAGGTGATTTCGTCGGCGCCGTCGGCGTCGTAGCGGCGCGCGCACTCGACCGGATCACCGGCGTCGCGAATGCCGACGAAATTGACGCCTTTGACGACGCGGCCGTCCCGCACGTCGAGACAGGGAATGATGCGCTTGGCGAGCATGGCGGGGCCTCCTTCGCCCATAGGCCATGGCCCAAGTTTTGGCCAAGGATTGCGGCAAAGCCCGCCCTCCGCCGGGGGCTCGGCGCAAAATCCTCGGGTCCGGTATATTGGCGGCGCATGCGCGCCTGCCCTCAGTGCGGAGCACCTTCGCCCGACACGGCCGGTCGCTGCACCACGTGCGGGGCAGCGATGCCCGCCGCGCTCGACAAAACGCAAGCATTGCCGCCGCCTGGCTTGGGGCAGACGCTCACGGGCGAGCCGCGCGCGGGCGTCGGCGCCACTCAGCCCGGCTTTGCCTCGCCGGGGGCGACCGTGCAGACGCAAGCGGGCTTCGGGCCTCCCGGCGCCGCACCGGCAGCGTCGGCCGCGCCGCGCCCGACGGGTCCCGCCGGGCTCCGGGCCACGGTCATGGGACTCGGGCAGGTGCCGTCACCGCCCGCGCCGGGCGAAGGACCGCGCCCCGCCGCCGCGGCGCTCAAGGGCACGATGATCGGCCTCGCTCCCGCCGCTTTCCAGCCACCGGCCCCCGCGGGCCCGGCTCCCCCGCCGGCAGCCCCCACGAATCCGCTGCGCGGCACGATGATCGGCATGGCGCCGCCGGCGCCCACGTTCGATCCGTCCGTCACGGCGCGCGTCGGTGCTCCGCCCGACCCGACGCCGGGCGCGATTCCGCCCGAGGCCGCACACCTGCCCGTCGGCAAGAAGACGATGCTCGGCGTCGCGCGGCCGGGGATCGCGCCGCTTCAACCGGGCGTGGAGAAGCCGAAACCGATCGCCCCGGCGCCCGCGCCGCTGCAGGCGCCGCTCCCCGAATTGCCGGTGGCGCAACCCTGGCACCCCGCCCCCGAGAGCCTCGCGGGGCCACCCGCCGGCGTCCCGCGTCCGCTCCGTATTCCCGCGGGCGCAGCCGTCGCCATCGTGGGCGCGGCGGCGCTCCTCACGGCGGCCGGCGTCGCCCTCGTCCTCTACCGGGAACGCGGCGCGATCGAGGCGACGCTCGGCACGAACGCCGACGGCAAAGATCAGCTGTCGCTCGTCTGCAAGGGCTGCGCGGACGGCGCGACGGTGCGGGTCGGCAGCGCTCGTGCCGTGTTCCACGGCGGCCGCGCCGACGTGCCGCTCGAACAAAAGCTCGCGGTCGGCAGCAACACGGTCCCCGCCGAGCTCGAGCGCCGGCCCGGCCACACCGATCAGGTCGAGCTCAGCGTGCCGGTCGACTTCCGGATCCGCGCCGACACGTCCGGCCTGTCGCAAACCACGCCGCGCGTCACCGTGCGCGTCGAGGCGGTTCCGCACGCCGCGGTCGTCGTGGACGGCAAGCCGCTCGCGCTCGCCCCCGCGACGCCGGGCACGGAAGCCGGCAGCGCCGACATCGACGTCGGCAGCGCGCTCGCGGGCAACAGCGCGGTCGTCGGCATGTTGGAGCGCAAAATCCCGTATGTCGTCACGCCGCCGAGCGGCAGCCCCGCGCGCGGCGAGGTGAGCGTCCGCATCGGCGTGACGCCGCTCGTCGTGCAGGCGCCCGGGCCGAGCATCACGATCGAGACGCAAACCTTCGTGCTCGCCGGCCACACGCAGAAAGACGCGACGGTGACCGTCGAAGGCCGCCCGATCACGGTCGACGGCAGCGGCGCGTTCGCGCAGATGATGAGCGTCTCGGCGCTCGGCGAAACGAACATCACCGTACGCGCCGACGCGAAGGATCAAGCGCCGCGCCTCGTGCCCGTGCGGGTGCGGCGCGTGCAAAGCCTGTCGGCGGAAGGCACGGCCATGCGCGCGAGCGCGACCACGGCGTACTCGGCCATCGAACGCGATCCGGACACGCAGCGCGGCCTCGCCGTCGCGCTCGACGGCAGCGTCGTCGAGGCGCGCGTCGACGCGTTCACGACCGTGCTCTTGATGGACGTGAAGAGCGGCTGTTCGCACACGCCGTGCCTCGCGCGCGTCGCCGTCGGCGAGAAGACTCCGCTCAAGGAAGGCAGCGGCGTGAGCGTGTTCGGCACGGTGACCGGCGCCGTGGACGGCCCGCACCAGGGCACGCGGATCCCCGCGATCGCAGCCGATTTCGTGCTCAAAGGCCGTCCGTGACCCTGGGCGGCCCGTCCGCCGCTTCCACCTGCCGCCGCTGCGGAGAGGCGAATCCCGGGCACGCGAGATTTTGCGTCGGCTGCGGGGGCGCGCTCGGCGCCGCCGCACGCAGCACCTTGCCGCCGACCGAGCGCGCCGTTCCGAAACCCGTCTCGGTGCCGCCGGCGCCGACCACGCGCGACGCCCGCTTCGCCGATCCGCTGATCGGGCGTTTGATCGCCGAGCGCTACCGGGTGCTCGAGCTCATCGGTCGCGGCGGGATGGGCGTCGTCTACAAGGCCGAGCACGCGCGCATCGGCAAGGTCCTCGCGCTCAAGCTCCTCACCGGCGAGCTCACGCGAGACCACGAACAGGTCGCGAGGTTCAAGCGCGAGGCGCTGATGTCGAGTCGCCTCTCGCACCCGAACACGGTGCAGGTCTTCGATTTCGGAGAAGCCGACGGTCTCGCGTACCTCGCGATGGAGTACGTGCGCGGGCGCGACCTCGGCAGCGTCGTGAGCGAGGCGGGCCGCCTCGAGGCCGAGCGCACGGCGCGCATCGTGATCCAGATTTGCGGCTCGCTCAGCGAGGCGCACGACAAGGGCATCGTGCACCGCGACCTCAAGCCGGAAAACATCATGATCGTCGCGAGCCAGAGCGGCGAAGACGTAGCAAAGGTGCTCGATTTCGGCCTCGCGAAGCTGCGTGAATCGAGCGAGCTCTCGGACGTGACCTCGAGCGGCGCCATCGTCGGAACGCCGTATTACATGGCGCCCGAGCAGATCCGCGGCGAGTCCGTGACGCCCGCCTGCGACGTGTACCAACTCGGTGCGCTGCTCTACGCCTGTCTCACCGGGACGGTGCCGTTCGACGCCGCGACGCCGATGGGCGTGCTGTCGCGCCACCTCACCGAGGAGCCGACGCCGCCGAACGTGCGCGTGCCCGAGCTCTCGCTCTCGCACACCTTCGAGCGCCTCGTGCTCACGGCGCTCGCCAAGAATCCGACCGATCGCTTCCCGAGCGCCGCCGCGCTGCAAGAAGCGCTCGTTCAGGAGCTTCGCGGCGCGGGCGACGGCGTCGACCTCCTGCTCGATTCCGGGCAACTGCGCGGCCTCACCGGCGACGATCGAGCCGCCACGCGCGACGAAGTCGAGCGGTACGAGCGCAAGCTCAGGAGGCGGAGCTACCTCGGCTGGTCACTCGCCGGCGTCGCCGCCCTCGCGCTGATTTTCGGCGCGGGGCGCGCGTACCGCTCCGTGTTTTCGCCGCCGCCGTTTCAAGGCTTCGAGCTCGAGCCGAACAACGCCGCGAGCGAAGCCCGCACCCTCCCCTTCCCGCTCGACGTGCGCGGTCACCTCGGGCAGCGGCTCGATCAGAAACGGAGCGACCGCGATTTTTTCCGGGTGGAGCTGCCCGCGGCGAGCGACGTCTTCCATTTGAGCTTCGAGCCGCTCCCCAATCTCGCGTCGTGCGTCGTGTTCTATCCGGCCGACGCGCAGGACCCCTTCGGGCGCTATTGCACCGGCGCGCCCGACGTGGGGCTCGACGTGAGCGCGCTCCGCTTGACGCCCGGTTCGTGGATCGTCGCCGTGATGCAGGATCAGGACGCGTACTTCGACTCGGGCCCGCCGCCCGTCTACGAAAACGTCTCCGACGAATACCGGCTGAAGCTCGCCCCGGGGACGGCGGCGCCCGACCGCGAAGTCGAACCGAACGACGCCGCTCCGCTCGGTAACGTCGTGCCCGCGGGCGGCACGCTGCGCGGCGCGCTCGCGTGGGCCAAAGACGTGGACCTCGTGTGCGCGAAGGCGGACGCGAAACGCGTGCGCTTCTCGGTCGAGGACTCGCCGGATCGCGCGCGGAGTCGCTATTCCGTGCTCGAGGTCACGCCGCGCGGCGGCCCGGACAACGGCGTGCCGGTGCGCGTGCATCGCGTGGGGGCGAACGTGCGACCCACGGCACGCGACGCGGTCGGGCCCTGGCACGGGTCGTGGGTCGCCGTCGATCCGTCCGCACCGCCGTGCATCGAGCTCACGCTCACACCGAACCCCTGGGGACCGAGCCCGCCCGCCGTCACGGCGATCCCGGGGCCCGAGGAATACCTCGTTCACGTGGACGCCGAATGACGCTTCCAAGTCGCTTTTTTGCGGCCTTCGCGCTCGCCGCCATCGTCACGGCCGTGCTCGGCGCAGAGAGCGACCTCGCGCGCGGTGCCGACGCACGCGTCGCCTTCCGCGAACCCGCGAACGCGCTCGCCGGGATCACGCTGGGCGAGCGCATCGACGCGGGCGGCAACGACGAAAGCAGAGCGCGCCTGCCGCGGGCGCCGGCCGTCGGCTTCCAGACCCGCCTCGCGCCGCCCATCGTCGGCGCTCCGGTCGTGAGCGAAGCGGGCGTCTTCGTCGTCGCGCACGGACGCGACCGCATCTCCGCGCTCGACGCCGCCGGGCACCTACTCTGGTCGGCGCACCTCGGCGCCGAGCTCGCGAGCGGCCCGATCCCGTTCGGCGCGGCGAGGTATCTCGCCGTCACGCGCGACGCGCGGCTCTTCGAAATCGCGAGCGGCGGAAGCGTGGTCGAGCGCGCGGGCCTCGACTGGAGCTCGGTCGACGGCAACGTGCTCTTCGCGCCGACCGTCGAAGGCGGCGCGATCGTCGCGACGGGTGCTCGGCTCGCGCGGGTCGCCCCCGGCGGCGCGCGCGGCTTCGGCACCAAAGTCGGCGCAGGGCTGCGTGCTGTCTTCGACTGGCGTGGCGCGACGCTCGCGGTCGGTCGCGACGGGTCCATTTGGCTCCGGGGCAGCGCGGGGGACGCGCGCGAGCTCGGGAGCTTCGGCGTTCCGGTCGGCGAGGTGATGCTGCGAGGTGACCGGCTTCTCGCCCTGACGGCGCACGAGCTCGCGAGCTTCGACCTCGCGACCGACGAACGCGCGCTCGTGTGGTCCGACGCGACGCTCGAGCTCCACGACGTCGCGACGACGCGCGACGAACGCATCGCCGTCGTCGCCGGCCGTGCGACCCTCGTCGTACTCGAGGCGAACGGCCACGAACTCGCCCGCTTCGCGTTGCCCTCGAGCGAGAACGGCGCGGAGCTCTCGAGCGTCGTGATCGACGGCACGGGCGCCATGCTCGTCGGGGCGAGCGGTTCGCCGCTCCTCGCCGTCACCCGCGAGGGTGATGCCACGAGCGTGCCGGGCAGCGGCTGCTCCGACCCGCTGAGGCCCACGCCGGTCGCCGACGGGCGCGTGTTCGAGGCCTGCCGTTCGGGCCTCGTGCGCGGGCTCAGTGATAAAGCACGGTGAACAGGAACGCGACGCCGTAGGTCGAGCTGTCGAGCGCGTACGCGTCGGCGCCGTGATCGTGCGAGCCGTCGTGGTCGAACGCTCCGGTGAAGCGCAGGAGCCCGCCCATCGACCATTCGTCGGCGACCCACCAATCTTCGCCAATCCACACCGCGAGCCCGAGTCCGCGCCCGCGAAGCTCGTCCGTCTTGCCGGGGCGCGTGGTGCGGCTGCCCGCGAGCCCGAGGTAGCCGCCGAGGTGAAAGCCGCCGTTCACCTCCGGAAAGCCGTCCACGAACGCGCCGAGCATGCCGAAGCCGGCCGTCGAATCGCCGCCCTGAATGCTCGCGAGCGAGAGTCCGCCGCCGACCGCCATGCCCGGACTCGGCGTGCCGCCGAAAAGGAGGTCGAGCCCGAGCCCGCCGTCGCCGACCGAGTAGCTCGGGTGCGTCACCTGATCGCTCTTCACGAAGGTGCGCGCGACGAGCAAGCCGAGGTCGCCGCGAAAATAAAAGCCGTCGTGGCGGTGCATGTGGAGCGGTTCGGGCGGCGGCGGCTCCGGCTGGCGGAGGTCGATGATCGGGCGACCGAGCGGAGTCGGCGCGAGCGGGGGTGGCGCGCTCGGAGCGGGCGCGGACGCTGCGGGCGGCGGACCCGGCGACGGCGGCGGTGGGGCGGGAGCGCCGCCCGGCGCCTCCTCGGCGAGCGCGCTTGTCGCCGTGAAGGCGGAGGCCAGGGCGAGAACGAGCGGGAGGGATGGCGAAGGGCGCCGCACCGGCCTATATTACCCGCAGAGAAAGGCCCATGATCACCATCACCGAGCTCGCCGCGGACAAGGTCAAACAAATTTCCAAGGACGAGGGCCTCGACGGCCAAGGCTTGCGTCTGCGTGTGATCGGCGGCGGTTGTGCTGGTTTTCAGTACGATCTCTACTTCGAGGACAAGCCGACGGACCTCGACGAGCGGTTCGAGTCGAACGGCGTCGCGCTCTACGTGGACCCGCTGAGCTTTCAGTACCTCGACCAAACCGAGATCGATTACGTGGAAAGCGCCCACGGGTCCGGGTTCAAATTCGCGAACCCGAACGTAAGCTCGACCTGCGGCTGCGGCTCTTCGTTCAAGGTCTGAGGCGGTCTGGACCACCGCAACGCTGCGGGTGGAACGGCCTGCGAGCCGAACCTGCTCATTCGTCCAAGTTGCGTTGCAGGGCGTACTAATCGCCTTCATCGCGCAACTTCGCCGCAGCGGCCCTCGTAAGCGCTCACGAGACCGGTCACCCGTGGCCGGAGCTCGGAGTCTTGCATGGCCCGCATGAATGGCGTCGAGATCGGTAGCTACCTCGCTCGAGTTCGCGCGTATCCGGTGCTGAGTCGGGAGGACGAGCAGGTGCTCGTCCAGCGCTGGCTCGCGTCGCAGGACGAGGGCGCGAAGGCGCAGCTCCTCGCAGCGCACCTTCGTTACGTCGTCGCGATTGCGCTTCGTTACCGGCGCTACGGCGTCCCGGTCGAGGAGCTCGTGAGCGAAGGCAATTTCGGTTTGGTTCACGCACTCGGCAAGTTCGAGCCGGGTCGCGGCACGCGTTTCGTCACGTACGCCGCGTACTGGATCCGCGCCTACGTGCTCAATCACGTGATCCGGTCGTGGAGCCTCGTCGGCGTCGGCTCGGGCGCGCTGCGCTCGAAGATGTTCTTCCGGCTCCGGCGCGAACGCGTGAAAATAGCGAATCTCGTCGGTGACGGCGCGCAGGCGGACACCATGCTCGCGCAAGCGATGGGGTTGCCGGAAGCGACGGTGCAAGCGATGGTGCGCCGGCTCGACGCGCGCGACGTCTCGCTCGACACGAAGCCGTTCGAGGATTCCTCGACGTCGCTCGGCGATCTGCTCGCCGCGCCCGACCGCAGCCAGGAAGAAACGCTCGCGGCGACGGAGCGCGACGATCAGGTGCGCGTCGCGGTTCGGAGCGCGATGAAGGATCTCGACGAGCGCGAGCGCTACATCGCCGAAAAGCGCTTGATGGCCGATCGCGACGACGAGCTCAGCTTGGCCGAGATCGGCCGGCGGCTCGGCGTCTCGCGCGAACGCGCACGCCAACTCGAAGTGCGGACGAAGCGCAAGCTCCGCCGCCGCATCGAAGAGCTGTCACGCCGCGTCGGCGACGGCCTGAGCTTCGATTCGGCCGCGTGAAAAAGGGCGCTCCGCCGCCGCCGGATCTCGCCGGGCGTACCTTCGACTCGGCCGGCAAACGCTACGCGGTGCTTTGGTTCTCGAAGCCACCCGGAGCGCAGGCAGTGCTGACCGACGCCGAGCGTGAAGTGGCGGCGCTGGTCGCGGCGGGGCGTTCCAACGCCGAGGTCGCGCGCCTGCGCGCCACGTCGGCGCGCACCGTCGCGAACCAACTCGCGAGCATCTACGCGAAGCTCGGCGTGACTTCGCGCGGCGAGCTCGCGGCGTTCCTGTCCGGCCTCGACTGAGCGTCCGAGCTCAAGGCTCCGCTCCTCCGCTCTGGAGCGCGCGCTTGAAGCTCTGCACGAGCTCGGCGCGATTGCGCGCGCCGAGGGCGGTGCGCGCTCGCCGAAACAGCATCGCGACGGCCGGCTGCGAAAGCCCGAGCGCGTACGCGATCTGCTTGTTGCCGTAGCCGAGCGACGCGAGCGCCACCGCCGCGCGTTGCCCGTCGGTCATGCGCAGCGGCACCGAACGCGCCGGTTCGTTGCGAACGGCGAGAACCAACGCCTTCCCGTCCGTGTCGAGGTAGTCGAGGAGCGACCAACGCCCGTCGATGAGACCCTGCCAAACCTCGAGCGCGCCTTCCGGGCGATCCGAAGACGCGAGCGCGGCGCGACGGCGCTCGAACCCCTCGACGACGCGCGTCGTCCCGTCGCTTTCGTCTTCGCCGACGTGAAGGACGCGGCCGTCCGCCGCGAGCACCGCGGCGGCGGCGTCCGGACGAACGGTCGCGCGCCGCAAGCGCAGCGCCGCGCCGAGGTGATTGGCGACGCGGCGCCAGAGCCGCATCTCCCGGGAGTTCAGCGTGTGAGCGTGATCGAGCGGCCCCGACAGAACCAGCACGCCGAGCGCGCCGTCTTGGCCGACGACGCCGAGCGAGTCCTTGACCTCCGGCTTCCAGACGTTCATCCACACGGGGTTCGTGGGCAACGTCTCGCCGAGACCGGTGACAACGCTGGCCGTCGACGCGAATTGGTTCGCGAAGAACATCGCGTCTTGGATCTCGGGTGGAGCGAGCTTCATCGCCCCGAACGCGGCGGCCGGCTCGCACGCGAACTCGGTGCGGAACTGAAAAGGACCGAAGCGCTCGAGAACCCGGTAATTTCCCTCGATTCGTCCCGTCGCGACGTGGGCCGTCGTGCCGAGGCGACCGAACGGCCCGAGGACGCGACCGAAGCAATCCGCCAAAGCGCCGAGCCAATCCTCGTCGCTGCCGTCCGAACGATACGCGACGGCGAGCAAGTCGACGGGCGACACGCGCGCGCCGCTCGAAGCCGTTTTGGAGCTTTTCACACCCTCCAGGCTAATCGCCCTCGCCGACGAACGCAGCGTAGTCAAATTGTGCGAGCGCGCGTCGCGGCACGGACCCGAGTGGTGCTAAGGTCGCCGCGCCGCAGCGGCTCAGGCGATCGCTCGACGGATCTTCCGGCGAGAGGAAAGTCCGGGCTCCACAGGGCAGGATGCCGGGTAACGCCCGGTGAGGGTGACCTCGAGGAAAGTGCCACAGAAAAGCAGACCGCCCCGGCGTTCGCGCCGAGGTAAGGGTGAAAAGGTGGAGTAAGAGCCCACCGCGCGCTCGGTAACGAGCACGGCACGGTAAACCCCATCCGGAGCAAGGCCACGTAGAGGAGCGTTCGAGGGCTGCCCGCCCGAGCTCCTGGGTAGGCCGCACGAGGCGAGCGGCGACGCGCGCCCCAGAGGAATGACCGCCGGCCCGTGCGAGGCGACTCGCACGAGCAACAGAACCCGGCTTACGAACCCTGCGACCACGCCCGGCGAAAGCCGGGCGTGTCTATTTCACGCGCACGCTCACGGACCCGCCGCGCGCGCCGACCAAAAGTCGCCGGGCAAGCGCGCGTAGAGCGCCTGACTCACGAAGATCGCGTTGCACCAGCCGAGCGTGCCGTTGATCTCGCGCGCCATGTCGTAGAGGCCGTAGAGGCGATACTGGTGCCGCGTGAGAAGCTCCATGATCTCCGGAAAATACGCCTGACCTTTGTACATCGTGGAGAAGACGACCTCGATGAACAAGAGGTCCACTTTGCGTTCGCTCAGCAGTCGCTCGGCGCCCGTGAGCGCCTTGATCTCGGCGCCCTGAATGTCGAGCTTGAGCACGTTCACGTGCCCGACGCCGTGCGCCGCGCAGAACTCGTCGAGCGGCGTGGTCGCGACCTCGAGCTCCGAAGCGACCGTCGCGCCCGTGCGGTAGGTCGTGTCGTCGGGCGTCATCTCGAGGAGCGAATTCAAGACCGACATGCCCATGACGTGGAACGTGGCGGTCCCGCTCCGATCGCTCACCGCGAGGCGGTGGATCTTCACGTTCCGATCGGCGCCGTAGCGGCGTTCGAGTCCGTCGGCGAGCTCCGGCGTGGGCTCGAACGCGTGAATCACCGGCTCCTCGCCGAGGACGCGCCGGTACGCGTCGATCGTTTGCCCCTCGTTCGCGCCGACGTCGAGCAGCACGAGCGGACGCGCGCAGTGCTCGAGGAGCTTCACCTGATCTTCGAACGGATCGACGAAATAGTAGCGGCGCGCGCGGATCTCGTAACCCATGCGCTGCGCGACTTCCTTCACGGCGTCGACTGCTTGTGCCCGAATCGACATGCTAGCGTACGGTACCATGCACGCCCCGCCGACGTCCCTTCGCCTGCAGCGGCGCGACGCGCGATGAGCGAGCTTCCGCTCATCGCGGTGATCGTCCCCGCGAAAAATCGCCCCGCGTTTTTGGCGCGCCTCGTCGACTCGGTCAAGCGGCAACGGGGCGTCCGCACGGAGCTCGTCGTCGTCGACGACGGGTCCGACCCGCCGCTCGGCGGGCTCGGTGAAGGCGTGACGGTCGTCCGCAACGCGGAGAGCCGCGGCGCGTGCGCGAGCCGAAATCGCGGGCTCGAGGTCTCGCGCGCCGACGTCGTCACCTTCTTCGACGACGACGCCGAGCTCGGCTCGGACGACGTCCTCGCGCGCTCGTACGCCTGGCTCGTCAAGCGCCCCCGAGCCGCCGCCGTCGGCTTCCGGCAAACGGACGCGCACGGCGCGACGCGCGGGGTAAACCCCGGTTCCGGTGGCGAGCCACGTCTCGCGCCGCTCTTTTACACCTACGGCTGCATGGTGCGGCGCAAGGTGTTCGAGGAGCTCGGCGGCTTCGCCGAACCCTTCTTCTACTACTACGAGGAAATGGAGCTCAGTCTCCGGATCCTCGATGCGGGCTACGACATCGTCTACGACCCGGACCTCGCCGTCATCCATCACGAGAGCGAGGTCGGGCGCGATTGGAAGCGCATCAGCCGTCTGACGCTCCGCAACGCGCTCCTCACCGTGCTGCTCCGCTACCCGGGTCACTTGCTCGCGCCCGGCATCGCGCGCGCCGTGTACAACAGCCACCGCGCGTTCGGTTGGCGCATCGGCCTCGATCTCGGCGGCAAGAGCGGCGCGGCGTGGGAAGTCCTGCGGCTCTGGCGCTATGCGCTCAGCGAGCGGCGACCGATCGCCGCCCGGACGCTGCTCCGTTACCGTTCGCTCGGCCGCACGCCGCCCGCCGCCTGAGTCGCTCGATGTTCGTAGCCAAACCCCCGAGCGGAAGCTCCAAGCGCGAACACTACGCGGAGATTTTGGCGCAGCTCGGCGCGCTCTTCGCCGGCGAGACGGACGGCCTCGCGAACGCCGCGAACACGGCGGCGCTCCTCTTCGAGCTTTTGCCGGAGCTCAACTGGGTCGGCTTCTATTTTTTGCGGGGCACCGAGCTCGTGTTGGGACCGTTTCAGGGACGTGTGGCCTGTGTGCGTATCGCGCTCGGCCGCGGCGTCTGCGGGACCGCCGCGCGTGAACGGAAGACGCTCGTCGTGCCGGACGTGGACGCGTTTCCGGGTCACATCGCGTGCGACGCCGCCTCGCGCTCGGAAATCGTGGTGCCGCTCGTGCGCGGCGGCGAGCTCCTCGGGGTGCTCGATCTCGACAGCCCGCGCGTGAATCGCTTCGACGAGAGCGACGGAGCGGGCCTCGAAGCGGCCGTCGCGTGCCTGCTCGAGCGCTCCGACCTAGCCCGCCTGGTTCGCTGAAAAAGGCGCAAGGTCCTTTCATCGTCGCGCCGCGGCCCGGCGGTGCCGGGCGACACGGCTCGGGCGGCGGCACGCTAGGAACGGCACGCACAACTTGCTAGGTTGAAGCTTGCGTTCGCGAGATCGCGACGCCGTTGCCATCGCGATGCTCCATCCAAGTACCGAACTTCGTTCCGTCAATGCTCGGATCGGCGTGGGTGTCTTTGCGACCGAGTTCATCCCAGCAGGCACCATCACCTGGGCGCTTTGCGCGCTCGACCAAACCATCTCTCCCGCGCGCTTCGACGCGCTGCCGGAGCTCAGTCGCGAGTACTTGCGCAAGTACACGTACGTCGACGCCGTGGGCGATCGCGTGCTTTGCGGCGACAATGCGCGCTTCATCAATCACCATTGCGAGGCGACTTGCCTGCTCGTCGGCGCGCGGCTCGAGATCGCGGTGCGCGACATCCGCGCCGGAGAGGAGCTCACCGACGAGTACGGCGCGCTCAACATCGAGGAGCCGTTCGAGTGCGCGTGCGGTTCGCGCGAGTGCCGCGGGCAGATCCACCCGACGGACGTGCTGCGCTACGGTAGTCTCTGGGACGCGAAGGTCGCGAGCGTCTTGCCGCTCCTCGCCGCCGTGCCGCAGCCGCTGCTCGGCGTCGTGCAGGGCGATCCGGAAATCGACGAGCTCTTGACCGGCCGGCGCCGGCCGAACGTACGGACCCAATACTGGGCCGGTCTCGGAGCTTCGACCGCGCCCTGATCCGACGAGCCCCGGACGCTCGCCGAGCCGGCGAGGACGCGGCCCGTGCCATCGGCTCCACACAGACGCTCATGCAGCCATCCGACCAGCTCGTGCTGATGCGCTCCTTCGAGAAGCTCATCGACCTCTGCCACCGCCACGCGATCGGCTTCTGGCTCGACGCCGGCACGCTGCTCGGCGCGGCGCGTCACCAAAATATCATCCCCTGGGACTTCGACGTCGATATCGGCATGACGGAGCGCGACTACGCGAGCCTCCTCGCGCTCTTCGCCCGCCACGACGGAACGCTCGGCGGTTTGACGCTCGACGCGCTCTTTTACGAGGAGCCCGCGAGTTGCTGTTGCATCTACGAAGGCGAACAGAGCGACCTCGGCATCGACGTGGTGGCGTACGCGGAACGCAACGGCATGTGCGCGACGCTGATGAGCCGGGAGCTCCAGGACGCGTACCCGTTTCAATACGATCATCCGTACGATCGGATTTTCCCGCTGCGCACGGTGCCGTTTCTCGGCAACACGGTGGCGGTGCCGGGCCAAACCGAGCGCGTGCTCGCGGCCATGTACGGGCCGGCTTTCGACGCTTACCCGCCCGCGGAGTACGGCGAATGGCGCGCCATGCTGAGCGAGGAGCAAGCCGCGCTGCGACTCGGCCCGCCGTTTCGCTCCGTGCGTGAAGCCGCGAACGTCGAGCTCGGACTGGCCGAACGCCGAACCCCGTTCGTCGCGCGCGGCGTCGCAGCGGACTTTCCGGCAGCGGAGCGCGTCCGGCGTGCTCTCGCGAACGAGCCGAGCCTCTACGGCTACTTCGAAGCGCCGAACGAGCCGTTCGAGACCAAATACCGAACGCCGGAGGACGTGCTGGCGCTCTGGGAACGCGACGAGCTCGATTTGAACGTCGTCGACAGCGAGAGCAACGACGCGAGCCTGACCCCGGCGATCATCGTGCGCAACGTCGCGACGGCGCTCGAGGGCGAGGACGCGAAGCGGCTCTGCAGCTACGTCGTCACCAACAAGAACACGCGCACCACGTTGCACGTCGACCCGAGCTTCGGCGGCGGCTGGATGTTCCTCTACGAAGGCCGGAAGATCTGGTGGCTCATCGCCGCCGAGGACGCCGCTCACCTCGAGCGGCTCGGTTACGGGCTCGAAGAGCTCCGGCGCCGCTCTTTTTCCGAGCTCGTGCACGTCGCCGACGCGTACCTCTGGGGCAAGCTTCAAGTCGCCGTCTGCGGAAAGCACGACTTCATCTATTTTCCCGAAGGGTGCGTGCACGGCGTCATGACGTACGAACGCGCCTTCGGGCTCGGCGGCTACGTCTGAGCGCGAGGATGCCGAACGTGCCGCGCGACGAACTCGAGCTCCAGCGCGCCTTCTGGGAAGGTTCGCAGCGCGACCCGACGTACAAGAATCAGACCGAGCTCATGTTGCTCGATCCGACGGGCGAGACGTACTCGTCCGAGGAAGTCTCCGCCTTGTTGTCGATCGTCCCCGATTTGCCGGCCGGCTCTCGCTTGCTCGAGCTCGGGGCCGGTGTCGGACGTTTGACCACCCATTTGGCGCGCATGGCGGGGCGCGTCATCGCGTATGATTTCATGGCCGAGTTCATCGCCGCGAACCGCGCGAGCTGCGCTGCCGCGGGGCTCACGAACGTGGAACACCACGTGGCGGACGCCGCCACGCTCGAGTTGCCCGCCGCGAGCGCCCACATGGTCTTCTCCAATTGGATCTTGATGTACCTCACGGACACGGACGCCCGCTCGCTGGTCGAGCGCTCGGCGAGCGCACTCGAAGCCGGCGGTCATCTCTTCGTGCACGAGTCCTGTGATCCGGGCGCGGACGCGGCTTCGGAAACGGAGTACGCCCGTTACGCGGCGGACAACCCCGCTCGCTACCGCCACCCCGCTTGGTACGAGGCCGCGTTCGCGAGCAGCCGACTCGAGCTCGTGTCGCGCCACGACCTCACGCCCCTCTATCGCGTCGACGATCCGTCGATGCTCGGCACCCAAGTCGCATGGCTCTTGAAACGAGCATGAACGTCGAACCGGAGTCCGACCCCGCGCCGGGAGCCCTCGGCCTGTTCGGGCTCGTTCGCACGTTGCTCGGCTACTTCCGCGCCTATCGCGGGCTCAGCGCCCTCGTCGTCGGCGCGATGGTCGTCGACATGGGGGCGGACACCGCGCTCCGGCTCGGCTTCAAATTCCTCATCGACGACGCGATCATTCCGCTCGACGGGCGGCTCCTCGTCAGGGTGCTCGGTGCGCTCGCGGCGGTCGTCGTCCTTTACGGCGCGGGCGTCCTCACGCGCGATTACCTCTACTCGGTGCTCGGCGCGCGCGTCGTGAACGACATTCGCGAGCACCTGTTCGACCACCTGCAGCGCCTCTCGCTCGACTTCTACCGGCGCGAAAAGATCGCCGACACGATGGCGCGCTTCACGACCGACTTGAGCTACGTCGAGACGGCCGTCTACTACGGCTTGGGCAACGGCATCGCGGCCACGCTCGGGCTCCTGTTCACGCTCGGGCCCATGTTCGCGCTCGAGTGGCACCTCGCGTGTCTGATGCTGCTCTGCCTGCCGCTCGCCACGCTCGGCCCACTCCTTCTGGGCCCGCGTTCGTCGCAGGCGAGCTACGCGTTCAAGGAGAGCCTCGCGCAGCTCAGCACGAGCGTTCACGAAAACATCGGCGCGCAGGAGGTCATCAAGGTGTTCGGCTTGCACGCCCGAGCACGCGCGCTCTTTCGCGAGCGGCAGGCCGATCTCTACGCCAAGACCGTGCGCTTCAACGTCCTCTGGTACTTCTCCGATCGGCTGCCGGCGGTGACGCTCGTGCTCGTGAATCTGGTGATTTTGGGGGTGGGCGCGCGACTCGTCCTCGCGAAGAGCCTCAGCGTCGGCGCCCTCGTCTCGTTCCACGTGCTCTACCTCGGCCTGCACGGCTACGCGCAGGAGCTGATGTCCGTCGTCGTGTATCTCCTGCAGGCCGTGGGCGGCATGCGGCGCGTCTCCGAGGTCCTCGACGAAAAGCCGACCGTCGCCGACGACGGCCGCCAAAGCCTCGGGCCCTTCGAGCGCGACATCGTCCTCGACAACGTCGCGTTCGGCTACACGGCGGACACTCGGCAGCTCGATGGTCTCTCGCTCACCATCAAGAAGGGTGAGAGCGTCGCGTTCGTCGGCGCGAGCGGCTCGGGCAAGACGACCGTCTTGAACCTCCTCCTGCGCTTTTACGATCCGGTCGCCGGCAGGGTCCTGATCGACGGCCGGGACGTGCGCGAGGTGACGCAAGCGTCACTGCGCGCGGGGGTCGGCGCCGTTTTCCAGGAGAGCTTTCTCTTCGACACGACCATCCGCGAAAACATCCGGATGGGGCTCCCCGGCGCGAGCGACGCCGAGGTCGAGGCGGCCGCCGTCGCCGCGGGCGTCGACGACTTCGCGCGAAAGCTTCCGGACGGTTACGAGACGCTCGTGGGCGAGCGCGGCGCGCGACTCTCCGGCGGCGAGCGCCAGCGGGTCGCCATCGCCCGCGCGATCGTGAAAAATCCGAGTATTCTGGTGCTCGACGAAGCCACGGCGTCCCTCGACGCGGCGACGGCCGAGGCCGTCAATACGACGCTCCGGAGCCTCACCCGCGGACGCACGGTCATCGCCGTGAGCCATCATCTGCCGAGCGTCGCCGGCGCAGACCGCATCTTCGTCTTCGACCGGGGCCGCTGCGTCGAGCAGGGCCGGCACCTCGAGCTCTGCAACAAGGGCGGCATTTACGCCCGCCTCTGGGCAAAGCACCCCGGGAGCGCGCGTGACCTCGGCGAGCGCCCGCGCCTGGCGCCGGCGGTGAAGGCCGGCTGACGCCCGCGACCCGAGCGGATGTCGGCGAAAGATGGATCTACCGTCACCAGTTTTTGTGTAGAGATCGTCGACGATGGCAGCGAGCTTTGCGACGGCAGACGACGGGCCGTCGTCCGCCGCGGAGGTTCGGAAGAGCGCACTCGGCGAGCACGGTCTCGTGGCGAGCTCGGACTTGCCCGCCGGCGTCGCCGTCGCGCGTTTCGAAGGCCCCGTCGTCGCTTGGCGCGACGTGCCGGACGCGGAGGCGCGACACGCGCTCTGGATCGAGGACGACGCCTGGCTGCTTCCGCGGACGCCGGCCCGCTACGTCAATCATTCCTGCGACGCCAATTGCGTCGTCGACGACGACTTGTTCGTCGTCACCACGCGACCGGTGCGAAACGCCGAGGAGCTCACCATCGACTACGTGACGGTCGACGTGAACGAATATCGGCGGGCGCCGGAGCGCTTCTTCTGGGACGAGCGCTGGACCTTCGCTTGCCGCTGCGGTTCGCCGCGCTGCCTGGGCAACATCGACGGCTATCGCCTGATCGGCCGTGCTTCGGCCTGGGGCGGCGGCGATCCGGTGCTCTCGGTCGGAACGTCGGCGGGCAAGGGTCGCGGCGTGTTCGCGCGCCGGCGCATCGTCGCGGGCGAGCGCTTCGAGCGCGCCCCGGTGCTCGTGATTCCGGCGAAAGAGTGGGCGAACGCCGAAAAAACCGCCATCAACGACTATTGCTTCTGCTGGGGCGAGCGGGACGAGCACGCCGCCCTCGCGCTCGGACTCGGCTCGCTCCTCAATCATTCCTTCGAGCCGAACGCGGTCTTCGTCCGCGATCTCGCGGCGGCGTGCATCGACTTCGTGGCGCTCCGCGACGTACTTCCGGGCGAGGAGCTGACCGTCAACTACAACGAGGACCCGAGCGACCGTTCGCCGCTCTGGTTCGAACCGGTGCTTTGAACGATGAAAAGCGGTGCACGCGGCGCTCTCCAGGCTCGGAAACGAACGACGCTCGGTCCGGTCGCCGACTTGGAAGCGCACCTCGACCCCGAATGGTGGCGCGGCTTGTTCAACGCCACCTATTTGAAGACGGACGCCGACGTGGTGGAAAACGCCGCCGCGACGGCGCGCGAAGTCGACGAGCTCATCGTTGCGGCGGGGCTCACGCCGACGGACCGCGTGCTCGATCTGTGCTGCGGCCAGGGCCGCCACACGCTCGAGCTCGTTCAGCGCGGCTACGGTAAGGTCACCGGCCTCGATCAATCGCGGCACCTGCTCCGCGTCGCGCGAAGCCGCGCGCGCAAAGCGAGCCTGGTCGTTCGGTTCTTGGAGGGCGACGCGCGCAAGCTGGCCCTCCCCGACACGAGCTTCGACTGCGTCGCGGTGCTCGGCAATTCGTTCGGCTATTTCGACCACGCCGACGACGATTTGGCCGTCCTCAAGGGTGCGCGGCGCACGCTGAAACCCGGCGGCCGACTCGTCTTGGACATCACGGACGGCGCGTGGATGCGCGCGCATTTCGCCCCGCGTTCCTGGGAATGGCTGGGTGAGAGCGAGCTCGCGTGTCGCGAACGCGCGCTCTCGGCGGACGGCTCGCGCTTGGTCTGCCGCGAAGTCGTCATCGACGCGGACAAGGGCGTGCTCGCCGATCAGTTCTACGCCCAGCGTCTCTACGCTCAGGGTGAACTCGAAGAGCTCCTCGCGCGGGCGGGCTTCCGCGACGTGCGTGAACACGCGACGCTCGACACGACCGAGGGGCAAGACCTCGGCATGATGGAACACCGGCGGGTGTGGACCGCCGTTCCCGCCGAGGCGGGCGCGCCGCGCGCCGTCGTGCGGCGCAAGCGCGACGTGCTCGTCCTCTTCGGCGACCCTTCGTTGCCCGACCCGGTGAAGCCCGACGGGCGCTTCGCCCGCGAGGACATGGCGCTCGTCGCGAAGACGCGCGACGCGCTCGCGAAGATCCCGAACTTTCGCTTTCGCTTTCACGACCACCACGCGTCACTGCTCGACACGTTGCGAAAGAACCCGCCCGAGCTGGCGCTGAACTTCTGCGACGAGGGCTTCCAAAACGACTGCTCACGCGAGCTCCACGTGCCCGCCCTGCTCGATTTGCTGGGCATCCCCTACTCGGGCTCCGGCTCCGCGTGCCTCGCGCTCTGCCTCGACAAATCCGCGGTTTCGGCGGTGGCGCGCTCGATCGGCGTGGCCGCGCCGCGCGAGATCTACGTCGCGCCGGGCGAGCTGCCGGAGCTGCCGGCGGAGATGTTCCCCGTCCTGCTCAAGCCGAACGCCCAAGACGGCAGTTACGGCATCGGACGCGAAGGCGTCGCCGCGTCCCAGCGCGAATTCGAAGCCGCGCTCGCGCGCTTGAGGAGCGCGCTCCCCGGTCACGCGCTCCTCGCGCAAGAGCTGCTCACCGGGCGCGAATTCTCCGTGGGCGTCGTCGTCCACCCGGAACGAGGACTCTCCGCGCTGCCTGTCCTCGAGGTCGACTACGGCCGACTCGATCGCACGCTGCCGGCGATCCTCGCCTACGACGCGAAGTGGCAGCCGACCTCGCCGTATTGGAACGGCATCGACTACCGTCGCGCGACGCTCGACGAGCTCGCCGAGGAGCGCTTGAAGCGCGCGGCGCTCCGCATGTTCGAGCGGCTCGGCTGCCGCGACTACGCGCGCTTCGACTTCCGCTTCGACGCGCGCGAAACACCGCACCTGCTCGACGTGAATCCGAACCCCGCGTGGTGTCACGACGGCGAATTGCCGCTGATGGCGAGCTGGGCCGGTCACTCGTACGAGGACTTGCTCGGCTTCATCGTGAGCTCGGCCTGGTCACGGCGATGAAAGCCATCATTCTGAGCGCGGGCTACGGCAACCGCATGCGCCCGCTCACCGACGGCCGGCACAAGACGCTGCTCACCGTGGGCGGGAAAACCATCATCGATCGCATCGTCGAGGGGCTCGTCGCGGCCGGGGTTCACGAGATGCTGGTCGTGACGGGGTATCGAGCGGACGAGCTCGAGGCGCACTTGCTCGGCGCGCACCCCGCGGTGAAGTTCGTGTTCGTCCGCAACGAACGCTACCGCGAGACGAACAACATCTTTTCGCTCTCGCTCGCCTTCGCCCGCGAGTCGTTCGACCAGGACATCGTGCTGGTCGAATCGGACCTCGTGTGCGAACCGGCCGTCTTCGAGCGCATCGTGAAGACGCCGCACGAGAATGCCGCGCTCCTCGCGCGCTACCAGACGGGGCTCGACGGCACCGTGGTGACGATCGCCGACGGCATCGTCACGGGCGTGATCCCGCCGCACCTCCAGGCCAACGACTTCTCTTTCGCCGACAAGTACAAGACGCTCAACATCTACAAGTTCTCGCGGGATTTCTGCCGCAAGACGTTTCGGCAGCTCCTCACGTACTACGCGCAGACGATCGACGACAATTGCTACTACGAGCTCGTGCTCGGCATCCTCATCTACCTGAAGAAGGCGACGATCGGCGCCGAGCTCATCGAAACGGAGAAGTGGTCGGAGGTCGACGACCCGAACGATCTACGGATCGCGGAGATGACCTTCAACCCGGCCGGCAAGCGGAAGCTCTTGGAAGAGACGGCGGGCGGCTACTGGTCCGTCGACGTGACGGACTTCTCGTACCTCCGCAACGTGCACTTTCCGAATTCGTCCATGCTCGCCGAGCTCAAGAACAATCTGCCGAAGCTTTTGTGGAACTACGGTTCACGGCAGAGCATCCTGAACGAAAAGCTCGCGCTCTTCTTGCTCTGCCGGAGCGAGCGCGTGACGGCGTTGAACGGGGCGTCGCAGAGCTATCCGTTCTTGGCCGCGCGCTTCGCCGGCAAGCGCGCGCTCTTACCCGCGCCGACGTTCGGCGAATACCCGCGCACGTTCCCGGGCGCCCTCACCTACGCCGACGCCGTGGGCATCGACGTGCGCGAGGTCGAGCAGCGCGCGGAAAAGGCCGACGTCGTCGTCTTCGTGAATCCGAACAATCCGACCGGCAGTCTCGTCCCGACGGCGTTCATCCACGACTTTGCGCGGCGCCATCCGATGAAGACGGTGCTCGTCGACGAGTCGTTCCTCGCGTTTTCGGACGAGCGCTCGATCGTGGCGTTTCTCGAGGAGGAGCCGCTCGACAATGTCCTCGTGGTCGTGAGTCTCAGCAAGACCTTGGGCATTCCCGGCGCTCGGCTCGGCTACGTTTATGCTTCGGACGCGGCGTTCAACCGCGACCTCGCGCGCGCGCTGCCGATCTGGAACATGAATTCGATCGCCGAGCACGTGCTCGAGATCGTGCTCAAGCACCGCACGAGCCTCGCCGAATCGTTCCGGGCGACGGCGGTCGATCGTGAGCTCTTCGCCGCGCTCCTCGAAAAGACGCCCGCGGTCGAGCGCGTGCATCGCGGGGGCGGCAACTTCGTGCTCGCGCGCTTGCGGCGCGAATTCGGTTCCGCCGCGTCGGTC
The DNA here is from genome assembly GCA_035499895.1 of Polyangiaceae bacterium. Taxonomy (GTDB): domain Bacteria; phylum Myxococcota_A; class Polyangia; order Polyangiales; family Polyangiaceae; genus PMG-095. Next base: position 26,251 of record DATJXW010000149.1, read on the forward strand.
GCCACGCGCCTGCTCGAGCGTCACGGCTTGTACGTGAAGGACGTCTCCGAGAAATTCGGTAACGAGGGCAACCACCTGCGCTTGGCGGTGCGCTCACAGTCCGAGAACCGGACCCTCGTCGCCGCGCTCGGCTCGTTCGTCCCCCGATGACGGCTCTCGTTCTGGCGCGCGCCGGTAGCCTTTCAAGAGCAGCGCGAACACGCCGGGCAGCACGAACAACGTGAGCAACGCGGAAATCGCCATACCGACGACGACCGCCGTCGCGAGCGGGCGTTGCACCTCGGCTCCCGCACCCGTCGCGATCGCCATCGGCAAGAAACCGAGCGCGGCGACCGCGGCGGTCGTCAGGACGGCGCGGAGCGTCCTCGCGCACCCTTCGCTCACGGCTTTCGCCGTGTCCATGCCGGCGTCGAGGCGCTGGCGCACTTCGCTCGCCATCACGACTCCGTTCAACACGGCGATCCCGCCGAGCGCGATGAATCCCACCGCCGCGGGCAAGCTGAACGGCGTGGCACGCAGCACGAGCCCGAGCATGCCCCCGGCGAGCGAGAGCGGCACGAGCGCGAAGACCGCCGCGGCAAAGCGCAGGTTCTGGAACATCCAGAGCAGCATGCCGAAAATCACGGCGACCACGGCGGGAACGACGACCGCGAGCCGGGCGCTCGCGCGCTCGAAATTCTCGAACTGTCCGCCCCATTCGACGCGGTACCCGTGCGGAAGCGGCACGGCGTCACGCACGGCGCGCTCGGCCTCGCCGACCCAAGAAACCAGATCGCGGCCGCGCAGGTTCACGTCGACGCGCACCGCGCGCCTGCGATCCTCCCGCCGGATCGCGGTCGGACCCTCGCTCTCCGACAGCGTCAGGACTTCGCGCAGCGGCACGTTGGCCCCGGTCGCCGTGGTCACGAACAGGTCGCCGATGCCGTCGGCCGTCGGACGCGCGGGAGGCTCGAGGACGCGCAGCTCGAAGCGGCGCTCGGCTTCGTAAACGCGACCGACGGGCACCCCCTCGCGCGCCGCGGAGAGCACCTCGAAGGCGTCCTCGACGCGCACGCCGTAGCGAGCGAGTCGAACGCGGTCGGCCACGGCGTCGATGGTCGGCGCGCCGAGGATGCGCTCGACGCGCACGTCGCCCGTCCCGGCGACGTGCTTCACGCGGGCACCGACGGCGGCGGCGAGCTCCGTGAGCTTCTCGAGCTCGTCGCCGAAGATCTGGATCTGGACGTCGGCGCGCGAGCCGCTGATGAGCTCGTTCGTGCGATCCTCGATCGGCTGCGAAACCGAGACGAAGGTACCCGGCACGCGGTTTTCGATGCCGTTTTTGAACTGCTCGGAGAGCTCGTCGAAGTCGGCCGCCGACGTCCACGTGGCCGGCGGGCGCAGCCGCACGAAGATGTCCGTGTTGTCGTTGCCGACGGGGTCGGTCGCGACCTCCGCGCGCCCGGTCATGCCGAGCGTGGTCGCCACTTCGGGAAAGCCGTGAAGCACGCGCTCGGTCGCGAGATCGAGGTCGCGCGCCGCGACGAGGGAGATGCTCGGCGCGCGGCGCACCGTCACGACCGCGTCGCCTTCGAAGATCCGCGGGACGAACTCCGCGCCCTGGCGCGCGAAGAGCCAGGCCGCGAGCGCGAAGAGCGACGCCGCGCCGGCGAGGTACCAGGCGCGGCGCCCCACGACGGCGGGCAACGCGCTCGCGTAGAGCTCACCGAGGCGCTCGAGCCAGCGTGGCCCGTGGCCGCTCGCCGGCCGAACGAGCGAGACCAGCACCGCGGGGAAGAAGCAGACGGCGTAGACGAGCGCGCCGAGCAGCGCGCACGCCATGGTGACCGCCATGGGACGGAACATCTTGCCTTCGACGCCCTCGAGCGCGAGGAGCGGCACGTAAACGAGCATGATGATGCCGACGGCGAACGCCACGGGCCGCACGACGGAGCTCGCGAGGTCGGCATAGGCGCGCGCGCGGGCCGCGTCGACGAGCCGACGTCCGGCCGTCGCCGTCATCACCGCTTCGAGAATCACGATCGGACCGTCCACCAAGAACCCGAAGTCGATGGCGCCGAGCGACATCAGATCACCCGTGACGCGGAACAGATGCATGCCGAACAAGGCGAAGCTCATCGCGCAAGGAATGCCGAGCACGACGGCGACGGCCCCGCGCAACGTCCCGAGAAAGACGACCAGGACGAGCGTCACGATCGCCACGCCCTCGGCGAGGTTCTTCATCACGGTCGCGAGCGTTCGACCGACGAAGTCGCTGCGGTCGTAGACCACGTCGATGTGCACGCCGGGCGGTAGGTCGCGCTCGATCTCGTGCACGCGCTCGGCCACGGCGTGGACGACGGTGCGGCTGTTCTCGCCGAGCAGCATCATCACGATCCCCGTCACGGCTTCGCCCTTGCCGTCGTGGGTGATCACGCCCTGGCGCAGCGCCGAGCCGACCTTGATGTCCGCGACGTGCCGGACGAGCACGGGAGTACCGCGCGCGTCGTTGCGGACGACGACGTTGCCGATCTCGTCGACGTTTCGCAGGAGCCCCTGACCGCGCACCGTGAAGGATTCGTCGCGGCGGTCGATGTAGCCGCCGCCCGCGTTCAGATTCGCGCCTTCGAGCGCGTGCACGACGTCGCCGAGCGTGAGACCCAGCGCCTTCAAGCGCGCGCGGTCGACGTGCACCTGAAATTGTTTCAGGTCGCCGCCCATCGTGTTCACCTCCACGACGCCCGGGACGTTGCGCAGCTTGGGCACGATTTCCCAGTCGAGCAGCGTCCGGAGTTGCATCGCGGAGTGCTGATCGCTCCGAACGACGAATTGGAAGATCTCGCCGAGGCCGGAGCTCACCGGCGCCAGCTCGGGTGCGCTCGCTCGTGGCGCCAACTCGACGTCGCGCAAGCGCTCGAGCACGAGCTGCCGCGCGAACCAGACGTCCACGTCGTCGCGAAAGACGACGGTGACGGCGGAGAGTCCGGAGCGCGAGACGCTGCGCTGCGAGACCGAGCCGGGCACGCCGTTCAGCGCGTTCTCGATCGGCATCGTGACCGTGCTCTCCATTTCGGACGGCGACATGCCCGCCGCTTGCGTCAAGACCGAGACTTGACTGCTCGCGACGTCGGGCAACGCGTCGATGGGCAACGTCCTCGCCGCCCACGCGCCGAGACACAAGAGGAGGCCGAGCGCGGCGAGCACGGCGCCACGCGCGCGGATCGAGCCTCGAACGAGCGCTTCCAGCATACGGCCGCCTTTCAGCGAAAGAGCTCGCTCTTCAGCGCGAACACGCCCTGGCTCACGACCTCGTCGCCGGTCGAAACGCCGCTCAGCACTTCGGTCTCGCTGCCGTTCGAGCGGCCGAGCTCGACGTTCGTCGCGTGCACCTGCCCGACGGCGCGCGTCACGAACAGCGTCGGCTGTCCGTCGACCAGCGTGAGCGCGCTCGCCGGCACGAGCGTGCGGTCGCCCGTCCCGCCGCCGCTCGCGTGGACGCTCGCGTTCACGGCTTGCCCGGCGCGCAGGCGCCGATCGAAATTGTCGATCTCGACGCGCACGGGCGCGCTGCGCGTCTCGCCGTCGATCACGGCGCCGATGCGCGCGACGCGTCCCTCGAACGTTTCGGCCGGAGCCGCCAGCGGACTCAGCTCCACGCGATCGCCGAGCGCGACGAGCGCGAGGTCCCGTTCGAAGACGTCGAGCTCGACCCACAGCCGATCGAGGTTCGCGACGCGGAACGCCACGAGCTCGCCCTCCACGGATTGTCCGGGCGTGACGCCGCGCGCGACCACGGTTCCCCGCAGCGGCGAGCGCAGCTCGTGTGCGCCGAGCCGCCGCGGCCCCGTGCCGTCTCCCGCCAAGGCCCGCACTTTTTGGCGCGCGGCGCGGAGCAGGTGCCCGTAGCGCTTCGCTTCGACCGCAGCGACTTCGGCCTCGCGCGTGGTCGAGAGATTGCGACCAGCGAGGTCACGCTCGCGGTCGAGGTTCAGATCGGCGGCTTCCTTCTCGGCCTCGAGCGTGCTGACGGACGCCTGCGCCTCGCCGAGCTCGGCGCTCTCGATCACGGCGAGGAGCGTGCCCGCTTCCACGTCGTCGCCCTCGAACTTCACCACCCGCGTGACGAGCCCCTTGAGCCGCGCACCGATCGCCGCCACCTCGGCGGGATCGAAATCGACGGAGCCGACCGCGTGCACGACCGGGACGAGCGGCGCGCGCCTCACCTTCGCGAACCCGAGGCCCGCGCGTTCGGCGAAGCGCGGCGAAAAGACGATGTTCTGCCCTTCGACGCGCGGCACGTCGAGCGGCTCCGGCCCGCTGCGGGCACGCGAAGCTGCATGCCCGAAGAGCCAGAAGGCGCCGGCCGCAACCACCGCCAGCGTTCCAGCCGAAATCAGCCATTTGGCGGCAGGGCGGCCGCTCGGCGCGGCGTCGAGCGAACGCGTGGTCGGCGAGCTCGGTTCGGCATCCTCGGACGGGGGCGGAGCGTTCATGGCACTTCTCCTGTCATCTCCGAGAGCTCGCCGAGCAACGACCAGCTCTTCTCCAAGAGCTCGAGCCGGCGCAAGGACAGCGCCGACAGCTCGCGGCGACTCACGAGCACCGCGAGCCAATCCCCCTTGCCCGCCCGATGCGTTTCGCTCGCGGCACTCACGGCGCGCGTCGCCGCCGGCAACGCCGAACGCGTGATCACGTCGAGTGCCCGCTCGAGCGCGGCGAGCTCGCGCGTGATCACGGCCGCGCGCTGCCGCACGAGGTCGCGGGTCACCTCGAGCTCGTCCAGCGCGCGAACGCGCTCCGCCTGCGCCTCGGCACGCGCTGGCTGGTTCGAGCGGAACAGCGGCAACGCGTACGCCACCCCCGCTCCCACGCGAGCTTCGCCGAAGTCACCGCGCCCGCCCGTGACGGCGACCCCGAGTGCGGGCCAAGCCTCGCGAGCGAGCCGCTCGGCGGACGCCGCATGGTAGGCGGCGCGACGTTCGAGCACGGCAGTCGCGGGAGTGGCCAGAAGACCCGAAGAAAGCAGCTTTTTCACCATGGCCTCCGGCGGCACGGCCTCGAAGACGGCCCCTTCGCTCGGCTTCCAGCCGGTGAGCTCGAAGAGCTCACCCGCGCCCTCGACGATGTCGCTCTGCGTTTCACCGAGCAACGCTTCGTGGCGCGCGGCCTCGAGCGCCGCCAACGCGGCGTCGCGCTCGGTCGCGTCGCCCGCCGCGACACGCGCGGCGTAGTAGTCGGACTCGGCGCGAGCGACGGCCTCGAGCTCTTCGAGAACCCGCGCACGGGTCGTCGCGACGGCGAGCAAACCGAACGCGCGCACGGTGCGTCCGGTCGCGAGCGCGCGCGCCTGCTCGAGCGTCGCCTCGTGCACGCGGACGTAGCTCGCCGCTTCACGACGCCGGCTCGAGCGTTGCCCCGCCACCTCCACCGGCAACCAGACCGACGCGTCGATCGTCACGTCACGCGTCACGCCGCGCGTCCCGCGATCCACCTTCACCTCGACGAGCGGGTTCTCGAACGGCGCGAGCCGCGCTCGTGCCTGACTTGCCCGGCTCGCGACGAGCGCCGCTCGACCGAAGCGCACCTCCGGCGCACGCTCGCGCGCGAGCTTCACGAGCTCGTCGAGGAGCGCGCGCGAGGCCGGCGTACCGACGTTCGGAGCGGGTTGGGCTTCCGCGGCCGGTCCGCGGCAAAGCCCGAGCATGCCGATCGAGATCGCAACCAGGGTTCTGAACGGCGTTCGGACCACGTCGGCTCGCTTGCTGAAAACACCGTCAGTCTGGCGATCTTCCCACCGACATGCACTTTTATTTCATATTGTTTGTATAAAGGCCTACTGGCCGGTCAGTTTAGAGGCGTTAATCTCCGCGTGGTGAGTCGGCCAAGGTGTCCGATTCAGAACCGGAAGCCGGAGGCGGAGACCGGCGTGGTCCTCACTGCGCGGCGAACACGAACGGCACGTTCACGGTCGTGGTTCCGCCCGTCGCCGGAAACTGCCACGCACGAACGCGACCGCCGATGCACGTCGCGAGACCGGGATAACCGCGCGGGTCCCCGCTCGTCGTGACGTTCGAAACGCTGCCGGTGCCACCGACGGTGATGGTCACCGTGACCCGCGCCGACGTGGGAGCGTCCGGCGCCCGTGCGTCGAGTGCCGGTTGCCAGCAGCTGCGCTTCACGCTGCCCGTGTAACGCGCGACGGTCGCTTGCGTCTGCGCGCCGTCGAGCTGTCCGCCGCCGCCGACCGGCGTCGTGCCGGGCGACGCGTTGCCCACGGACGGTCCGTTCGCGCCGAGAGCGCTGAGGCCCTTCAAGCCGCTGAGCCCTCCGCCCTTGTCGGCGCTCACCTCGGGAGTTTTCGCGATGCCCGAGCTCTTCGTCCCCGTGTGCGCTTTCGGCGCGGCGCCCGACGCGGCCGGACCCGCGGTCGCGGCTTGTGGATCTTGGATCGCCACGGCTGCGGCCGTCGCTTGGCCTTTGGCAGGCACCTCGACGTACTTCACGATCGTCTCGGGCGGCCGTTGCTTGCTGAACACGACGTAAGCGATCGTGAAGCCGCACCCGAGCGCGACCACGAGCGCGAGCCACACGACGATGCCCGAGCGCCGCTGGTTCAGGCCGGCCGCCGCGTAGTCGTCGGTGACGACGGCGGTGCTCGTGACGCCGCTCGACGCACCCGCGAGCGAATCGGGCTCGGCCGCCCTACCCGGCGCCGGCGCGCCCGCGGCGGGGCGAATCAGCGGCGCCGACGAAGCGCGCGCGCTCGACATGCTCTCTTCGAGCACGGCGACGAGCTCGGGGAACGTCTTGAGCGGGCGCCACGCCTCGAGCCCGTCGCGCCACACCATCGACTCGGGCGTGACCGCGCCGAGCAGCGCGCGCTTGCGGATCTCGCCGAGCCGGATCGGCCCCACCGGCACGTCGTTGATGCCGACGAACCATTCGTCCGCGGGCATTCCGAGCTCGCCCGGCGGTCCGCTCGGCGAGCCTCCGACGAGCGCACCGAACGCGTCCGCGAGCGCGCCGCCCTTCACGATGCGGGTCGCGTCGTCTTCGTCGTCCCCGCCGTCGTCGACCGCCGGCAGCAGACTGATGTTGGCAGGCACCCCGGGTGCCGCGATCGGCGAGGGCGCGGTGGGGGCGGCCGGCGGTGCCGGCTCCGCCGGGGTCACACCGAGCGCCGCGGCGGCGGCCGTGATCGGTGAAGGCGTGGGCTTTGCGGGCGGCGCCGCCGGCGCGGCCTTCGGCACGGGCGCCTTGGTCACAGCCGGACTCGTCGGAACTCGCGAAGCGGCGGCGGCGGGAGCGGCGGGCCGCGCGACGGGCGGCTTGGCCGCAACGGACGCCGCCGGCGAGCCGCCGGCAGACGGCGCCTTCACGACCGGTTTTGGAATGGAAGCCGCTCGGCTCACCGCGGCGGGCGGCACTTTCGCGGGAGACGGCGACGGCGCAGCGGGTGATGCCGGCGACGGCGGAACGGCGGGCGCGGCAGCGACCACCGCCGGTGCCGCCGGCGCCTTCGGCACCACGGGTGGGGGCGCGTCCCACCCTGACTCCTCGGGCGGCATCGTCTCGGGCGCCGGTGGGATGTCGCTGATCGGAATGACGAAGCCGCACTTGCGGCACTTCATCCGTACCGAGCGTCCGGCAACCTTCTCGTCGGCGATTTGATATTTCGCCTTGCAGCTCGGGCAGAGGAACTTCATTCGCTGGCGCTCGGGCTCATGCAGGGCGGCGTCAAAGCAATCTTAGCAAGTGTTCTCTGATGGATAGCCGCGTCGCGTCGTCGGGGGCAAGCGCGAGAGCGCGTTCCCAAGTCTCCACGGCTTTGTTCCGAAAACCGGCCTTCTGGTACAAGATCGCTAGGTTCTTTACGGCTGGAAAATGCTGGGGGTTTACGCTCACCGCCGTTTCGAGCTCGCTCACCGCGTCGAAGACCTGGCCCTTCCGGCCATACAGCAGGCCGAGCTGAAACCGGAGACGAAAGGCCAGCGGATCGATGGCGACCGCGCGACGCAGCCGTTCGACGGCTTCGTCGAGCCGGCCCGCGCGATAGGCTTCGATGCCTTCGGCGAGCGCCCGTTCGACCTCCGCCGCCACGTCCGCCGCCTCCGCCGCGGGCGGCTTCTCCGACGGCTCCTTGCCGCCGAGTAGCGTCTGAATGCGGCCGAGCACGTCTTGCAGCGTGAACGGCTTCTCGATGAAGTCGTCGACGCCGAGCGTCTGGCGCAAATCTTCGGCGTAGCGCCAGCCGCGATACACGGCGCTCACCATCACGATCGGGATGTGCCCGTAGCGCCGGCTGCCCTTGATGCGGCGCGCGACGTCGAACCCGTGCACCTCGGGCAGCATCGCGTCGAGCACGATGAGATCCGGCGTCTGTTCTTTCACGATGCGGAGCGCCGTCACGCCGCGGTCCGTCTCGAGCACGCGAAAGCCGGCGCGCGCGAGCAGGCGCGAGAGCATCTTCCGAATCTCGAGCTCGTCATCGACGATGAGAATCGTCTTCGCGCCGGGCGGCGCGGGCGGCACCGAGGATTCACGGAGTTGCTCCTCCGGAATCGGCTCGACCACGCTGTCCTCGCGCTGCAGGTGGTCGAAGTCTTGCTCCTCGATGTTGTCGCTCTGCGACAGGCGCCCGACCTCGTCGTCGACCACGACGCCCGGGCCGTGGAGCACGCGCTCGCTGTCCGGCTCGCCCGCTTCCTGTTCGGGATCGAGCGGCTGCCCGCTGCGATCGATGCGGAGCTTGTCGAGCATCTCCTGCGGACATTCGGCCCCGACGTAGAAGGCCTCACCGCGCGCCTTCTTGGCGTAAGCCTCGTCGATCACCGTCGCGAGCGACGCTTCGAGTGCGACGTACGGATAGACCTTCTTGCCCGTCACGAACTCGAGCTCGTCGAGCACCTTGTGCTCGCGCGGGTTCGCGGTCGCGACGAACAGCCGATCGTCGCGCATGAGCACGGGCAAAATCACGTGCTTCTCGGCGATCTCGCGCGGCAAGAGATCGAGCGTCTCGAGCCGCAGGCACACCTGCGCGAGATCGATGCCGGGAATGCCGTGCTGCTCGCTCAGTGCCTTGAGCGCCGAGAGGTCGGTGATCGTGCCGTCCGCGGCGAGGCGCGACGCAAGACGACCGCCCTTCTTCTCGGTGAGAGCGCGCTCGAGCTGGTCCGGCGTGAGCGCGCGCTGCCGAAGCAGGATCTTGCCGATCTGCTTCCTTTCGGTCATTCCAATCGATTATCCCCCAAAAGTCTCCTCTGAGTCAGCCTCGACGTCTCCCTTCGACTCTAACGCGGACAGCGTCGAACGCGACCAGGAATCGAACGACCCGTCGCCCATCGCTCGCCGCGCCTCGGCCACGACCCGCGCGTAGAAGGCGAGATTGTGGAGCGTCACCAGGCGGCCCGCGGTCATCTCGTGCGCCAGGTGGAGATGTCGCAGGTACGCGCGCCCGTAACCACCCGCGCAGACCGGACAGCGGCAATCGGCCTCGAGAGGCCGCGGGTCGTCCTTGTAACGCGCGTTTCGGATCGCGATGCGCCCCGTGCGCGTGAACGCCTGACCGTTCCGAGCGTTGCGGGTCGGCATCACGCAGTCGAACATGTCGATCCCGACCCCGATCGCGCGCACGAGGTCCGAGGGCGTGCCGACACCCATCAAATACCGGGGCCGCGCCGCATCGACACGCGGCGCGACCTCCGCGAGCGTCCGGTGCATGGCCTCGTTCGGCTCCCCCACGCTGAAGCCGCCGAGCGCGAGCCCCGCGAACGGCAGTTTGGCGAGCGCCTCGGCGTGAGCGAGGCGAAGCTCCACATCGAGCCCGCCCTGGACGATGCCGAACACCGCCTGCCCCGGCGCCGCGGCCGCGAGGCACCGCTCGGCCCAGCGCGTCGTGCGCGCGACGGCCGCCTCGACCTCGGGTCGCGGGGCGCCGCCCGGCGGACACACGTCGAGCTGCATCGCGATGTCCGAACCGAGCAGCCCCTGCACGCGCATCGCCTCCTCGGGCGAGAGCAGGAGCCGCCGTCCGTCGAGGTGCGACGAGAACTCCACGCCCTCCTCGCCGAGCACGGTGCGCTCGGCGAGCGAGAACGCCTGAAAGCCGCCCGAATCCGTCACAATCGCGCCGTCGAAGCGCGAAAAGCCGTGGAGCCCACCGAGCGACGCGACCACCTCGGCGCCGGGCCGGAGCCAGAGGTGGTACGTGTTCATGATCGCCATGCGCACGCCGAGCCCGCGGAGATCGGCCGCGTCGAGCCCTTTCACGCTGGCTTGCGTGGCGACCGGCATGAAAGCTGGGGTGGGCACGTCGCCGTGCGGGGTCGTGAGCACGCCGGCCCGCGCCTGACCCGCTCGCGTTTCGACACGAAAGCCGATCACGCGCGCTCCGGCAGCCACATCGCGTCGCCGTACGAGAGGAAGCGATACTCGCGTTCCACCGCAGTCCCGTACGCTTCGAGCACCCGCGACAGCCCGCCGAACGCACCGACGAGCGCGAGCAGCGTGCTCTTCGGCTGGTGGAAGTTCGTGAAGAGCGCGTCGACGACGCGAAACGCGTAACCCGGCTGGATCAGGAGCCGTGTCTCCCCGCGAAACGGCCGAACGTGGCCCGCCCGCTCGGGGTCGGCCGCGCTCTCGAGCGCGCGCACCGCCGTCGTCCCGATGGCGACGACCGGCGCCTTCCGCGCACGCGCGGCCTCGATGTCGGCGACGAGCTTCGTTGGAACGTCGATGATTTCGGCGTGCATGGGGTGGCGATCCAGGTCGTCCGCTTCGACGGGCCGAAACGTTCCGAGGCCGATTTCGAGCGTCAAGCTCGAAATCACGACGCCGCGCGCCGTCAGGCGTGCGAGGAGCTCTTGCGAGAGGTGCAGCCCCGCCGTGGGCGCCGCGACCGAGCCGACCTCGCGGGCGAACACGGTCTGGTAGCGCTCGGCGTCGAGCGACTCGTCCGTCCGGCCGAGGTAGGGCGGAATCGGCACGTGCCCCGACCGCTCGAGCCAGGCGTCCACCCCGCCCTCGGCGGCGAGGGCGACCTCGAGCGGATCTCCCTGCCGCTCGAGGCGTGCCTCGAGGCCCGGCGCCGTGAGCAGCATCCCCTCGCGGAGCGGCTTGTTGGCCCGCCCGATCGCCTGCCAGCGCTCGGACGCGCCCGGCTCACCGAGCCGCCGGAGCAAGAGGAGCTCGACCTTGCCGCCCGTGCCGGCCTTCGCGAGCAAGAGCCGCGCGTGGCGGACGCGCGTGTCGTTCACGACCACGAGCGCGCCCTCGGGGACGAGCTCGGGGAAATCGCGCACGGCGCGGTGCTCGAGGCCCGCCTTGCCGAGGACGAGCAGGCGCGCGCCGTCGCGGCTCGGCAGCGGGCGCACGGCAATCAGACGCTCGGGCAGCGCGTAGTCGAGGAGAGCCGTCTTCAACGCGATTCGATGTTGATTCCGAGCCGCGTCATTTTGCGCCAGAGCGTGGTCGGGCTGATGTCGAGGAGCTCGGCGGCGCGCTCCCGGCTGCCGTCGGAGTTCTTGAGGGCCGTCTCGATCGCTTGGCGCTGCGCGTCGTCGACGATGTCGGCGAGCGTGCGGCCGACGGTCGCGTCGAGCGAGCGCGGCTCTTCCGGCAAAATGTCGTCCACGCCGATGACGCCGTTCGTGCAAAGCGCGACGGCTTGCTCGACGAGGTTCTCGAGCTCCCGCACGTTGCCCGGGAACCCGTACGCGAGGAGGCGATCGAGCACGCCTTCGCCGAGGCGCGCGCGCCGCCCCATCTTGCGCGTGTACTTGCTCAAGAAAAACTCGAGCAAGAGCGGGATGTCTTCCGGACGCTCGCGGAGCGGCGGCAACACGAAGCGCACCACGTTCAGGCGGTAGAACAAGTCCTGCCGGAAACGCCGGTCCGCGACCGCTTGCGCGAGATCGACGTTCGTGGCGGCGACGACGCGCACGTCGACGCGGATCGGCTTGTTTTCGCCGACCCGGCGGATTTCGCCCTCCTGAATCGCGCGCAGGAGCTTCGCCTGGAAGGCAGGCGTCGTTTCGGCGATCTCGTCGAAGAAGAAGGTGCCGCCGTCGGCCTCTTCGAAGAGGCCCTTGCGCGCCGCGACCGCGCCGGTGAACGCACCGCGCGCGTAACCGAAGAGCTCGCTCTCGAGCAGCGTCTCGGTGATGGCGGCGCAGTTCACGGTGACGAACGGCCGATGCGCGCGCTTGCTGTTCGCGTGCACGGCGCGCGCGATGAGCTCCTTGCCCGTCCCGCTCTCACCCGTGATGAGCGCGGTCGCCTCCGTCGGCGCGATCTTGATGACGCGCGCGAGCACGTCTCGGATCGACTGCGAGCGACCGACCACGTTCTCGAGGTGGTAGCGCTCCTTGAACTCCTGGGCGAAAAGCTGAACTTGGCTGCGGAGCTGCCGGCTCTCGAGCGCTTTGGTCACCTTGACGGTGAGCTCCTGCTCGGTAAACGGCTTCTGGATGTAGTCGAAGGCGCCGACGCGCATCGCTTCGACCGCGCTCTCGATCGTGCCGTACGCGGTCATCACGATGACTTCGGTGTTCGGCTGCGCTTCCTTGATGCCGCGCAGCACTTCGATGCCGTCGTCGTCGCCCATGCGCAGATCGGTGATGACCACGTCGTAGGCGCCCGCGGCGCCGAGATCCTTGCCCTGCGCGCCGTCCGCCGCTTCGTCCACCTCGTAGCCCGCGCTCCGGAGCATCAGCGCGAGCGTCGTGCGCATGTTGCGCTGATCGTCGACCACGAGGATCTTGCCGAGACGCACCTGCGGCTGCACCTCGGCGGAAGCGCCTTCGTGGCGCTGGATGGACGCTTGCTGTGACGTTGCGGCCTCCTCTAGCCCTTTCCTAGCGCCGTGCCCGGCGCGGTACCAGCGGTTCGCTCAAGGAAAAATGCGGGTGCATGGGGGTAAGCCCCCGGGCGGCGAGACCCCGGCGAGTCCCGTTTCGCGACGGCGCCGACCCCGAGCGCGCCGAGCGACCGACTCAATGCCCGTTGAGGTAGAGGACGGCGAGCGCGAAGAGGATCCCGGCCACGCCGACGCCGTACGCGACGATGGCGACGATCCGATTCGGATCGCCACGATGGCGTGGCACCGAGCGAGTGCTCGGCGGGACCACGCCCGGCAACGAGCCGCCCGCGGACGACACGCCGGACGCCGACAGCCCCGACGTGCCCGTGACGACGCTCGCGCCCGTGATCGAGATGTGATCGCGCCCGGTCGGCGTGAACACGGGCTCGTTCGAGATGAGCTCGTCGGAAGAGCCGGCCGAGCGCGAGCGCAGCGCCGAACGCACGGCTTTCCGCCGCTGCTCGATGCGATCGCCGACGACGCGCTTGAGGAGCCCCGCGATGCCGCTCTGCGCGACGACGATTCGTTGCGACTTCAGGTAATTCCTTAGGTCCGCTTCGAGCTCCGCCGCCGTCTGGTAGCGAGCCTGTGGATCGCGCTGGAGCGCGCGCATGACGATGCGTTCGAGCTCCGGCGGATACGTGGGGTCGAGCGACGTGGGCGGCGGAACGCGGCTCGAAATCACGAGCTTCAGCGTCTCGATGTCGGTATCTCCGCGGAAAAGTCGCCGGCTCGTGGTGAGCTCGAAGAGCACGATGCCGAGCGCGAAGAGATCGCTCCGCCGGTCGATCGCCTTGCCGCGCGCTTGCTCGGGCGACATGTAGCCGAACTTGCCCTTGAGCTGGCCGGCGCGGGTCGCCTCGCTCACGCGGCCGACCGCCTTGGCCACGCCGAAGTCCACGAGCTTCACGACCCCGTTCGTGCCGATCAAAATGTTGTGCGGGGAGATGTCGCGGTGGACGACGCCGCGCGGCGCCGCGTTTTCGTCACGGAGCTCGTGGGCGGCATGGAGCCCCGCCGCCGCTTCCGCGATGATGCGGACCGCCATCTCCGGCGGGATCGCGCGGCGTTTGCCGGCTTCGGCAATCACGGTGTGGAGCGACTCCCCCTCCACCCACTCCATCGACATCCACATCACGCCGTCGTGCTCGCCCACGTCGTAGACGTTCACGACGTTCGGATGGCGGATCGACCGGACGAGCCGCACCTCGTCCAAGAACATGCGGACGAACTCGGGCTCCTCCGCGAGCTCGGGCAGCATCGCCTTGATCGCGACGAGTCGGTCTTCCTTCGCCGCGTTTTCCCGCGCCACCCAGACCGTAGCCATCCCTCCGCGGCCGATGCGGACCAGAAGGTCGCAATCGCCGAGGCGGGAGCCCGACTGGAGGTCGTTCGTCATCGTGAAGGTTTCTCGTGGTTCTTTTGCACCAAAGGCGGCCGAATCGCAAAGCTTCGGACCGTTTCGAGCCCCAAAAACGCCAAGCTTTGCCCCGCGCCAAAAAATCCTCGCCCGATCGGGGTGCCGGCACTAGGCTCCCCGCCCCCCGGACCTGCCCGAACGGACAGGCCGCGACCAGACACGAGGATTCTCGATGGCATCGCTCAGTGAACAGCTCGGTGGTGGTGAGATGCGCCCGAAGGTGATCGAGGACGCATGCAAGGTTCTCGACCAAGAGGTCGCCGACAAGGGCGGGCTCACCGGCATCGCGATCAAGGGCGCGTACAAGGTGCTGCAGGGCGTCAAGCCGGGCTTCGTGCGTGAAGTGGTCGATCACCTGCTCGATGATTTTCTGAAAGCGCTCGACCCGGTCTACCAAGAGGCCGCCGAGAAGAAGCGCCCGGCCGGTCAGTACCTGCGCGAAAACTCCTCGCGCGTCGCGGACGCCCTCCTGGCCGTGACCGATCGCCGCGCCGTCGACGCGAAGCGGCAGATGATCCGCTCCGCCTACGACAAGCTCCGCCCAATGGCGAAAAAGCAGGTCGAAGCGGCGGCGCCCCGCCTCGCCGACCTGGTCGACCGGCACGCCGCGAAGACGGGCTGATTTCTCGCGACATGACGCCCGTCGAGCCGCGCGCTTGACAACCCCCTTGGGGGGTCGAAATCTTGAACAGTTTTGGCAACGCCATGGAACCAGTGAGCCCGACTACGCCTCTCGCCGAGCACCCTGGCCGCGAAGTGATTCGCGGCGCCGTCGTCCGTTTCGCGGGTGATTCCGGCGACGGCATGCAGGTGACCGGCGATCAATTCACCGCCGCCGCCGCCCTCGCCCGAAACGATCTCGCAACGTTTCCCGATTTCCCCGCGGAGATCCGCGCGCCCGCCGGCACCACCTACGGCGTGTCGGGCTTTCAGGTGCATTTCTCGTCGCAGGACGTGTTCACGCCGGGCGACGCGCCCGACGTGCTCGTCGCGATGAACCCCGCGGCGCTGAAGACGAACCTGAAGGATCTGAAGAAGGGCGGGCTGCTCATTCTGAACAGCGGCACCTTCAACGGCACGAACTTGAAGAAGGCGGGTTACGACGTGAACCCGCTCGAGGACAACTCGCTCGACGGCTACACGGTGCTGTCCATCGACATCACGAAGCACACCGTGGCTTCCGTGAAGGACACCGGGCTCTCGAACAAGGAAGCGCACCGCTGCAAGAACTTCTGGACCCTCGGTCTGATGTTCTGGATCTACAGCCGCCCGCTCGAGCCGACGCTCAAGTGGATCGAGAGCAAGTTCGGCAAGCGCTCGGATCTCGTCGCCGCGAACATCGCGGCGCTCAAAGCCGGCCACGCTTACGGCGAAACGGCCGAGGTTTTCCAGCACCGTTACGAGGTGCCGGCCGCGCCCGTCGAGAAGGGCGAGTACCGCAACATCGGCGGCAACACCGCGACCGCGCTCGGCCTCGTCGCCGCGGCGCAACTCTCGGGCCTGCCGCTCGTGCTCGGCGCCTACCCCATCACGCCCGCGAGCGACGTGCTGCACGAGCTCAGCAAGTACAAGCACTTCGGTGTGACGACCATCCAGGCCGAGGACGAGATCGCGGCGGTGTGCGCGGCGCTCGGCGCTTCCTACGCGGGTAACCTCGGCGTCACGAGCACGAGTGGTCCGGGCATGGCGCTCAAGATGGAGGGCATCGGCCTCGCGCTCTCGGTCGAGCTCCCGCTCGTCATCATCGACATCCAGCGCGGCGGGCCGAGCACCGGCCTACCGACGAAGACCGAGCAAGCCGATCTGCTGCAAGCGGTGTACGGGCGAAACAGCGAGGGCCCGGTGTGCGTCATCGCGGCCTCGACGCCCGGCAACTGCTTCAACATGGCGATCGAAGCCGTGCGGCTGGCGCTCAAGTACATGACGCCGGTGATCCTGCTCACGGACGGCTACCTCGCGAACGGCGCGGAGCCGTGGCGCATCCCGCGCATCGAGGACTTGCCGAAGCTCGACGTGAAGTTCCGCACCGATCCGGCGGGTTTTCACCCGTTTTTGCGCGACCCGACCACGCTCGCGCGCAATTGGGCGGTGCCCGGCACGCCCGAGCTCATGCACCGCATCGGCGGTCTCGAGAAGGACTACAACTCGGGCCACATCTCGTACGCGCCGGACAATCACGAGCGCATGGTCAAGGTCCGCGCCGCCAAGATCGCCGGCATCGCGAACGACATCCCGCCGCTGACCATGGAGGTCGGCGAGGACAGCGGGAAGCTCCTGGTGCTCGGCTGGGGCTCGACGTACGGCTCGATCCGCGAAGCGGTGCAGCGCTGCCGCGACCGCGGCCTGAGCGTCTCGCACGCGCACCTCCGTTACATCAACCCCTTCCCGTCGAACCTCGGCGAGGTGCTCAAGCGCTTCGATCGCGTGCTCGTCCCCGAGCTCAACCTCGGTCAACTCGTGAAGGTGCTCCGCAGCACGTACCTCGTCCCGGCGGAGAGCTTCGCGAAGGTCCAGGGCCAGCCGTTCAAGATCGCGGAGCTCGAGGACAAGATCCGCCAGGTTTTGGAGAGCTGAAACGATGTCAGACCTGATAGCTCCGGCGAAACTCACCAAGAAAGACTTCGAGACCGACCAGGACCTCCGCTGGTGCCCGGGCTGCGGCGACTACTCGATCCTCGCGAACGTGCAGCGCATGATGCCGGAGCTCGGCATTCCGCGCGAAAAGATCGTGTGGGTGAGCGGCATCGGCTGCAGCAGCCGCTTCCCGTATTACATGAACACGTACGGGTTTCACACGATCCACGGCCGCGCTCCGGCCGTGGCGCTCGGCGTGAAGGTGGCCAATCCCGAGCTCTCCGTGTGGCTCGCGACGGGTGACGGCGACGGCTTGAGCATCGGCGGCAATCACCTGATGCACTGCCTGCGGCGGAACCTCGACGTGAAGATCCTGATGTTCAACAATCGGATCTACGGCCTCACCAAGGGTCAATATTCGCCGACCAGCGAGCTCGGCAAAGTGACGAAGAGCACGCCGGGCGGCTCCGCCGATCAGCCCGTCGACCCGGCGAGCTTCGCGCTCGGCGTGAACGCGAGCTTCGTCGCGCGGTCGATCGACACCGAAGCGCAGCACCTCGGCGAGGTGTTGCGGCGCGCGGCCGCCCACACCGGCACCGCGTTCATCGAGATCTATCAAAACTGCAACGTCTTCAACGACGGCGCGTTCGACTCCTTCACCGACAAGGCCGTGCGCGCCGAGCGCCAGGTCCGCGTCGAGCACGGCAAGCCGTTGCTCTTCGGCACGAACCACGAAAAGGGTCTCAGGCTCAATCCGCGGACGCTCGGGCTCGAAGTGGTGACGGTCGGGGAAAACGGCATTTCGCTCGAGGACGTGCTCGTCCACGACGAGACCAACCCGACCTTCGGGCAGCTCCTCGCCCGCATGCCCTACCCCGAGTTCCCGGTCGCCGTCGGCGTGCTTCACGCGACGCTCCGGCCGACCTACGACGGCACGCTCCGCGCCCAGCAAAAAGCAGCCCGCGAGAAGCTCGGACAGGGCGACCTCGGAAAGCTCTTGCGCGGCGGCAGCACCTGGACCATCTAAGCGCCCGTCGCCGCCCGCCTCCGCGGCCGCGCGACACGAAAAGCACCATGGGAACCCCGCAAGATCCACGAACCCGCCGCCGAGAGCGGCTGCGCCGCGCCAAGAAGAACCTCGAGTGGGAGGCCGCTCGCGCCCGCGAAAACGCGGAAGCCGCGAAGCCGAAGACTCCCGCGAAGAAGGCGACGTAGTCGGGCGGCGGCGCGGCTCGCTGCCGCGCCGCGAGGGCAGCCGACGCTCGGTTGACACCCTGCTTCGGGTGCGCGGCGGAGGTGCGTCTCGGGACGAGATGGGGGCGGCTTGCTTGGGGGTCGACAAAGCGGCCGAGCGTGCCCAAGATCAAGCCTGCTCATGGCGACGGACAAGCCGCGAACCCGGCCGGAGACCCAGGGCGACCTCGGTCTTCAGGAGCGGCCGAAGGTCGAGAAGCCGCGCAAGTACGTCGTCGTCTTGCACAACGACGACTACACGACCATGGAGTTCGTCGTCCACGTGCTGATGAAGTTCTTCCATCTGGACGAGACGGAGTCGACGCGCGTGATGCTGCACGTTCATCACCGGGGTTTCGGCATCGTGGGCACCTTCACCCGCGACGTAGCTGAAACCAAGGCGTCGAACGTCATGGCCTACGCCAAGGAGCACCAGCACCCGTTGCGCTGCACGGCCGAGCCCGAAGGTTTTGGGGATTCGCCATGAAAGTCAGTGCCGAAGTCGAAGTTGCTTGTTCGTTCGCGTTGCGCGAGGCGGTGTCTCGGCGTCACGACGTGATGGCGGTGGAGCACCTGCTCTACGCGCTCTTGCACGACGACGCGACGGCCAAAGTCGTGCGCCGCTCCGGCGGCAAGGTGGACAAGCTCAAGCGCGCGCTCGAGCGCATCCTGAACGAAGAGTTCAAGGCCGTGGCGGGTGACGACCCGGTGCAGCCGACCCCGACGCGCGGCTTTCAGCGCGTGCTCCAACGCGCCGCGATTCACGTGCAGTCGAGCGGCAAGGACGAGCTCAAGGGCCAGAACGTTCTCGTCGCCATCTTCGCCGAGGCCGATTCGCCCGCCGTTCAGGCGATGAACGACTCCGGACTCACCCGCTACGACGTGGCGAGCTTCATCTCGCACGGCGTGGCCAAGGACGGCACCGACGACGACGCGCTCGAAGTGAGCCCGGGTGCCGGGGGTGAATCCGAGGACGAGGAAGGCGAGCCGGCCGGCGACCCGCTCGAGCGCTTCGCCGTCAACTTGAACGAACGCGCCGCCGCGGGCGACATCGAGACGCTCGTCGGCCGTGAAAAAGAGCTCCGGCGCGCGATTCAGGTCCTGAGCCGGCGGAAAAAGAACAACCCGCTCTTCGTGGGCGACGCCGGCGTCGGCAAGACGGCCATCGTCGAAGGCCTCGCCGACCGCATCGTGAAGAAGCAGGTTCCGAAGCCGCTGCTCGACGCGGTCATCTACGCGCTCGACATGGGCGCGCTCGTCGCGGGCACGCGCTTTCGCGGCGATTTCGAGAACCGCGTGAAGGCCGTGCTGAAGAAGCTCGACGAACGACCGGGCGCGATCCTGTTCGTCGACGAGATGCACACCGTCGTCGGCGCGGGCGCGGCGAGCGGTGGGACGCTCGACGCCGCGAACCTCCTCAAGCCGGCGCTCTCGAGCGGCAAATTGCGTTGCATCGGCGCGACGACGTTCGAGGAATACCGAACGCACGTCGAGCGAGACCGCGCGCTCGCGCGCCGCTTTCAGAAGATCGAGGTGCTCGAGCCGAGCCTCGACGAAACCATCCAGATTCTGAAGGGTCTGCTCCCGCACTACGAGGAGTTCCACGTCGTCAAAT
The DNA here is from genome assembly GCA_035499895.1 of Polyangiaceae bacterium. GTDB lineage: Bacteria > Myxococcota_A > Polyangia > Polyangiales > Polyangiaceae > PMG-095. The sequence goes on from DATJXW010000149.1 coordinate 45,931, forward strand.
ACGATCCGGAAGCGGTGGACGCGGCCGCGCGCCTCGCCGATCGGCATTTGCACGACCGGAAGATGCCGGACAAGGCCATCGACCTCTTGGACGAAGCGGGCGCCGACGCCAAGCTCGAGGACGGCGACAACGCCAAGGTCGCGGTCGAGCGCATCGAAGCGGTCGTCGCACGCATGGCGCAGATCCCGCCGAAGCAGGTGAGCTCGAGCGACAAGAGCGCGCTCTTGAATCTCGAACGCGACCTCGAGCTCGTGGTGTTCGGGCAAAACCGCGCCATCAAGGAGCTCTCGACGGCGATCAAGCTGTCCCGCGCGGGCTTGCGCCCCCGCGAAAAGCCCATCGGCTCGTACCTCTTCACCGGCCCGACCGGCGTCGGCAAGACCGAAGTCGCGCGCCAGCTCGCGAAGACGCTCGGCATCGAGCTCATTCGGTTCGACATGAGCGAATACATGGAGCGGCACACCGTCTCGCGCCTGATCGGCGCGCCGCCCGGCTACGTCGGCTACGACCGCGGCGGCCTCTTGACCGAGGCGATCGCGAAGACGCCCCACGCCGTGCTCCTGCTCGACGAGATCGAGAAGGCGCACCCCGACGTCTTCAACGTGCTCTTGCAGGTGATGGACCACGGCACGCTGACGGACAACAACGGCAAGAAGGCCGATTTCCGGCACGTCGTCCTGATCATGACGAGCAACGTGGGCGCGCAAGAGATGGCGCGTGGCATGGTCGGCTTCGGCAACCGTGACGTGCGCGGCAAGGAAGATCTGGCGCTCCGCAACATGTTCAGCCCCGAGTTCCGGAACCGACTCGACGCGCGCATCCAATTCGACGCGCTGCCGCCCGAGGTGATGGAGCGCGTGGTCGACAAGTTCATGAAGGAGCTCGGCGAGCAGCTGGCGGAGCGCGAAGTGACCCTGTCGCTCACGCCGGCCGCGCGCGTGTACCTGGCCGAAAAGGGCTACGACAAGGAACAGGGCGCTCGCCCGCTCGGCCGCTTGATTCAAGACGAGGTGAAGCGCCCGCTCGGCGATCAGCTCCTCTTCGGAGAGCTCGAGCACGGCGGGCACGTCACGGTCGACTACGACGGCAAGGAGCTCCGCTTCGACGTCCAGGGTCGACCGCCCAAGGCCGCCACGCAGAGCGGCCCGAAGCTCCTCAACTGAGCTTCGCGAGCGAGCCGGCGGCCGGTCGCCCGTGAGCGCGTTTCGCTACGAAATTTGGGTCGATCGGGGCGGTACGTTCACCGATTGCCTGGCGTTCGACCGCGCCACGGGGAAGCTCTCGGTCGCGAAGGTTCCGTCGTCCGACCGAGCAACGCTCGACGGGATCCGCGCGCTCCTCGGCGTCCCGCACGGCGAAGAGCTCCCGGCTTGCGACGTGCGCCTCAGCACCACGATCGCGACCAATGCGCTCCTCGAACGGCGAGGCGTACCGAGCGCTCTCGCCATCACGCGCGGCTTCGGCGATCTGTTGCGCATCGGCGACCAGACGCGACCCGACTTGTTCGCGCTCGCGATCGAGCGCGCCGAACCGTTGCCGCAGGCGGTGCTCGAGGTCGACGCGCGCGCCCTTCCCGACGGGACGCCCGCGCTCGAGCCGGACCTCGAGACTCTCGCCGAAGAGCTCGCCGCCGTGAGAGCGCAAGGCATCGACAGCCTCGGCGTCGTGGTCTTGAACGACTACGCGCGCGGCGCGCTCGAGCGTCGCGTCGCCGGCGTCGCCGAGCGCGCCGGCTTCGCCTACGTGACGGTGTCGTCCGAGTTGAGCCCGGAGCTCGGGTTCCTGGCGCGCGCCGAAACCACGGCTCTCGACGCCTACCTCACGCCGCTCGTGCGTGACCGGCTCGCTCGTCTCGAACGCGACCTCCCCGGATCACGCGTGCGTGTCATGCAGTCGAGCGGCGAGCTCACGACGCCCGCGCGGCTCCGCGGCCCGGGTGCGCTCCTGTCGGGGCCGGCCGGCGGCGTCGTCGCCTGCGCGCGCATCGCCGCAGACGCCGGGCTCGGCGCGGTGCTCGGCTTCGACATGGGCGGCACCTCGACCGACGTGTGCCGCTCCGACGGCGGCCGGCTCGAGCGCCGTTTCGAGAGCACGGTCGCCGGCGTGCGGGTGCGCGCCCCGGTGCTCGCGGTCGCGACCGTCGCCGCGGGCGGCGGCTCCATCTGTCGCTTCGACGGGCGAAAGCTCACGGTCGGACCCGAAAGCGCCGGAGCCGTTCCCGGGCCGCTCTGCTACGGCCGCCCGGAAGCGACGGCGCTCACGCTCACCGACGTGAACCTCGTGCTCGGAAGGCTCGCCCCGGATCGCTTCCCCTTCCCGCTCGATGCCGCGCGCGCGCGCGCCGGTCTCGAGCAAGTGCGGGACGAGCTCGCGCGGGCGGGGCACGCGCAAAGTCTCGAGGAGATCGGCGCCGGATTCCTCGAGATCGCGAATCGCACCATGGCCGATGCCATTCGCGAGGTTTCGGTGTCGGCGGGCCACGACCCGCGCCAGCACGCGCTCGTGGTGCTCGGAGGCGCGGGCGGACAGCACGCGTGCGCGCTCGCGCGTCACCTCGGGATCGAGCGCATCGTGTTCCACCCGCTCGCGGGCGTGCTCGCGGCGTTCGGCCTCGGCCTTTGCGACGTCGGGCACCGCGGCGTGCGCGAGCTCGGCTCGGCGCGGCTCGACCCGGAAGGGCTGCTCCGTGCCGAACGGGCGCTCAACGAGCTCGAGTCGATCGGCCGAACGAGCGTGCTCGCGGACGAAGGCGCGAACGCGGAGCTCGGCGTGACGCGCGACGTGGAGCTCCGCTACGTGGGGACGGAAACGTCGCTGCTCTTCACGCCGGAGTCGGCCGAGACCCTGCGAACGCGCTTCGATCAGCGCCACCGCGAGCTCTTCGGGCACGCGCGGCCGGGTCACCCGGTCGAAATCGTGTGCGCCCGTGTTGCCGTCGTCGCCCGACGCCCGACGCCCGCCTGGCGCGGAGCGAGCGCTCCGCCGCCGACGTGCGTCACCACGACGCGCCTCCACGCCGGCGGCCGCTGGCACGAAGCCGTCCCGGTCTACGACCGCGAAGCGCTGCCCGCGGGCGCGACCTTGCGCGGTCCGCTCGTCATCCGCGAGGCGACCGGAACGATCGTGCTCGATCCGGGCTTCGTGCTCGAGCTCGAACCGAGCGGGCTCTTGAGCGCGCGTCCCGACCGAGCGCACACGCCGGCGCGGACGGCGTCGCTCGAGCGCGCCGATCCCGTGTTGCTCGAAGTGCTCGGGCGCCGCTTCATGTCGATCGCCGAGCAGATGGGGTACCTGCTCCGGCGCACCGCGCTCAGCACGAACATCCGGGAGCGCCTCGATTTCTCGTGCGCTCTCTTCGACGCGCGAGCAAACCTCGTGGCCAACGCGCCGCACATCCCCGTGCATCTCGGCGCCATGAGCGAGTCGGTGCGCGCGTGCGTCGCCGCGCACCCCGACCTCGAGCCCGGCGACGTGTTCGTGACGAACGATCCTGCACACGGCGGCTCGCACTTGCCGGACATCACCGTCGTCACGCCCGTCCACGCGCCGGACGGCGCGCTGCTCGCCTTCACCGCGTGCCGCGGCCATCACGCCGACGTCGGCGGGAAGACGCCGGGCTCGATGCCGCCGGATTCCGTTCGACTCGAGGAAGAAGGTGTCGTGATTGGCGCGGTGCGCGCCGTCCGCGCGGGCGAGCTCGACGAACGAGCTCTCTTCGCCGCACTCACGCGCGGCCCCTACCCGGCGCGGCACCCGAGCGACAATCTCGCCGATCTGCGCGCTCAGATCGCGGCGGTTCGCGCGGGTGCGCGGCTCTTCGGCGAGAGCTGCGCGGAGCTCGGCCGCGACGTGGTTCTCGCGTACCTCGACTTCATTCAGGACGACGCCGCGGGACGCGTCGAGGATTGGATCGCGACGCTCCCGCCGGGCGAGCGACGCTTCGAGGACGCGCTCGACGACGGCGCGCGCCTGCGCGTCGGCCTCCGGGTGCACGGGCGGCGGCTGACGTTCGATTTCACGGGCAGCGCGCCGGAGCAACGGACGAATCTGAACGCTCCCCGCTCGGTCACGAACGCGGCCGTTTTGTACGCGCTGCGGGCGCTCACGGGCGCGGCGATCCCGCTCAACGGCGGCTGCCTGCGACCGGTGGAGCTCGTCGTTCCGGCCCCGAGTCTCCTCGCCGCGGGTCGAGGCGCCGCGGTCGCCGCGGGCAACGTCGAGACGTCGCAGCGCGTCGTGGACGTGCTGCTCGGCGCGGCCGCCGCGGCGGCCGCGAGCCAGGGCACGATGAACAACCTCTCGTTCGGCGACGCGACGTTCGGCTACTACGAAACGCTCGGCGGAGGCGCCGGCGCGGGCCCCGGGTTCCACGGCGCGTCGGCGGTGCACTGCCACATGACCAACACGCGACTCACGGATCCGGAAGTGCTCGAACGCCGCTTCCCGGTGCGCGTCTTGGAGCTCTCGATCCGGCGTGGCTCCGGCGGCGACGGGCAGTTTCGCGGCGGCGACGGCCTCTGCCGCGAGCTCGAGCTGCTCGCTCCGCTGCGCGTCTCGTTCATCGGGGAGCGGCACGTGCTCGCCCCGTTCGGGCTCGCCGGCGGCGCGCCGGGTCTCCGCGGACGCACGCTCTTCAACGGCGTCGAGCAGGGCGGCCGCTTCTCGCTCGACGCGCGCGCGGGCGATCGACTGCGGGTCGAGACGCCGGGGGGCGGCGGCTACGGCGCGCCGTCACGCGTGTGAACGTTCAACGCTCGTCGTGGCCGAGCGCCGCGCGCACGGCGAGCGCGAGCGTGCACCCGTTCACCTGACGCGCTTCCGCGGCGAGGATTTCGGGCGCTTGCGCCTTGCGGGCGCCCATCGCCACGAACTCGCCCGACGCATCGGAGCGCAACCGCAACACCTGCCGCCCGTCCGAAAGATCCCAAATCCCGACGCGCGCCGGGTGCCCGACGCGCTGCACCCGCTCCGCGGGCGTCTCGCCGGCGTCGGGGATCTCCTTCGGCAAGCCGTCGGGCGGGTCCTCGTCGAGGACGAGGGTGAAGTACTTCGAGCGCGCCAAAATCTCCGCGGCGATGCGCACGTCGTAGCGGGTCACGCTGTCGAGATCGCGATCGTACGCGGTGACGGCGAGCTCGCTCGTCGCGCCGTGGAGCTCGTCGGTCCACTCGTTCGAGAGCACCCGGAGCGTGCGGTAAGCGAGCCGCATGTTGTAGGGGACGGGCGGATCGGCGCACACGTTCCACTCGTTGCAGAGCTTGCCGGGCGCGCATTCCGAGGTGACCTTGCACGACGGCCCCTGCGTCGGATCGCTCGCGTCCTTGTGCAGGAACATGCACGAGGTAAATCCGTCGTGGAGCGAGGTGCGCGCCGCTTTGCGGATGTCCTTGGCCGTCTTCGCGTTCGCGAGCCGGAGACGCAGGTACACGCCCGGGCTCTGCCGGATCTGGTCGTAAGGCGGGGCCGCGATCACCCGATCGCCCGGGTACGCGCCGGCGAGCTCGATCGCCCAACCCTCGACCTTGTCGCGGAACGGCAGGATCGAGGGGCCGATGGTGCGGGCGATCGCGCGCTGTTTCGCCATCACCTGCGCTTTCGCGCTCTCGAGATGGCCCTGCGCGATGCGCCAGTAAACGACGGTGAAGAGGCCGATCGCCGTGAGCGACCACAGCCAAAAGTGCGGGGGGATGCCGCTCAGCCGCACGCGCCCGAAGACGACCGCGCGGCGCTGCTCGGCCGTCGCCGGATTGACCGACGGCAGCCCGCGCTCGCGCGCCCCTACTTCTCTGCGCGCAGTCGCCAAACGCCTTCCGACAAAAAGGGAAACGGCGCGAGGACCCGCTGGGCCCGGCGCGCCGTCTTCGTTACTGCGACTTGCCCAGGCGCCCGACCATGAAGCTCACGTTCGGGTAACCGGCGTACGCGGCCGTCTGAAAGACGCTCTTCACGACGAGCGCCTGCACCTTGCGATCGACCTGGAGCACGATCACGCCCGGGAAATCCTTACCGGGGTTCAGCTGCTTCCAGAGCTCGCGCTTGTTCTTGAGGATGTTGAAGAGCTCCTCCACGCGCTGGAGGCGGTTCGCCTCTTCGATGACGCGCGTGCTGCCGGCGGGCGATCCGTCCACGAGGATCTGCGTGCCGGTGATCGCGCACATCGGCGCGTCCGTCATGTCGATGACGTTCTCGGCGTTCGGCAGCTTGATCGTCTTGTCGATCGGCAACTCGCCGCTCGCCGAGAAGCTCGCGAGCAGGAAGAGCACGATGCAGAGCAAGAAGTCGATGAACGGGATCAGCGGGATCTCGGAGTTGACCGAGCGAGCGCCGCCGCCGGCGACCTTCTTGCGCACGAACCTGAGCGGGATGTGATGGAGCAGACGGCGTCCGGGAACGGAGACCGGCTGCACGAAGCGGGAGAGAGCCTTGTCGGACATGGATCCTCAGTTGACCGCGAACGTGACGTTGAAGGCGGGCAGCTTGTCGGTCTTGCCGCCGAGAGTGATTTCGCGCTTCGGCGTGTAGATGGCGTCGATGACCGCGATCACGTCGGAGAACGGGGTCGAGTTGTCGGTGTGCAGCACGGCCTGGTCGAACTTCAAGTCGCTCGCCGCGCGGTGCGCGCCGTTCGCGTTCCACTCGTCGCTGATCTTCTTCGCGAGGTCGGGGAAGCGGAAGTCGCCCTGATTGCCGACCGGGACCGCCTTGCGGTCGAGATCGATCGTGTTGACGACCGTGTTCCCTTCCTTCCACACGAGTTGGAACTTCGTGTCGCCCTTCATCTCGACGTGGAGCTGCTTCTCCTTCGGCGGGTCCTTCGGCTCGTCGGGTTGCGGCGGACCGGGGACACGCGCGTCGGCGTTGATGCGGGCCATCTGCGACCACACGGCCGTCACGAGGAGAAACGCCACCAGACAGAGAAGGAAGTCGATGAACGGGATCAGTGGAATTTCGTGGTTTGTGGAGCGCTTGCCACCGTGACCACCAACATCAATGCCAGCCATGAAACGCCTTCCTTCTCGAAATCATCTGCGGGGAACTTGAAGCACCGACCCGGGCCCGCGGGGTCGAGAGCGCGGGCCGGTGCTCGGGTGTCGACCGAAGCTCGGTCGGATCAGCCCTCCAGGCCCTGGAGGTTCACCTTCTGGCGGTTCGCGACCACCAGGTTCAGCACGGTGACGGACGCCTCGTTGATGTCGTCTTCCATGCCCTGCGTCTTGCCGTTGAGGAACGCGAAGCCGACGAGCGCCGTGATCGCCGAGATCAGGCCGAACGCGGTGCAGTTCATCGCCTCCGAGATACCTTCGGCGAGGATGCGCGCCTTCTGGCTCGGATCCACCGACTCGCCGCCGACGGCGCCGAACGCCTTGATCAGACCGACGATGGTGCCGAAGAGGCCGCAGAGCATCGCGAGGTTCGCGAAGAGCGCGAGGAAGCCGGTGCGCTTGGTGATCTTCGGCATCTCACGGAGAGCGCCTTCGTCCATCGCCGCCTGGACTTCTTCGTCGGGGCGGTTGACCTTCACGAGGCCGGCCTGAACGATGCGCGCGAGCGGCGCGTTCGCGGCCGAGCACATCTTCACGGCCTTCGCCACGTCGCCGGCAAGGATGCATTTCTGCATCGTCGCGAGGAACACGTCCTTATTGATGGACGCGCCGAACAGGTAGACGCTGCGTTCCGCGATCGTCGCGATCGAGCAAACCAGCCAGAACAGGATGAGCCACATGGCCCAGCCACCCGCTTGATAGTGATGCCAGAGATCAGACATTTCTCGTTTACCTTCCGCCCGCCGGCCTCATTTTCGCGTCCGCGGCCTGCCTTTTGGGGGGGCACTGGGGACACCAATTTGAGACCGACGGCTTCTTAGAGCCTCGGAACACCCGTTCCCGCGTTACGGCGGTACTGGACGGCGCCATCTTGCTGAGTGGGACCCAGCCAGTCAAGAGAGATTGGGTCGCGATCGCGCTGCGGAATGAAATCGAACTCCGGCAAAAATTTCCACGGTGCTTCGGAGCACGGCGCGCACGCGGCGTGAGGCCCCGCGACCGACGCGCACCCTGTGCGAGCGTGTCAAGAATCTACCGACGCCGACGGCGCGCGTTCGCCGAAAAAACCTTAGAGCGACGCGCTCTTGCTACGCGAAAGCACGCGCGACTATAGTGGCTCCCCGACAAGCGGGACGCCCCCGCATCTCGCTCCAAAACGTCGAAAGTAGTCCTCGAGAAAGGGACAAGGGGAATGCAGCTTTTGCTCCTAGCGGCCGAAGGCACCGGTGGATCAAGCCAGCTCGTAGAAGCGTTTCGGCACAACCCGACTTTCATGGTGCTGAACCTATGCACCTCGGCGGTCGTGCTCACGCTGGTGATCGAGCGCTTCGCCTTCCAGCTCACGCGCTACCGCGTAAACTCGAAGGAATTCTTCGCCCAGGTCAAAAAGCTCGTCCAAGCGGGCAACATTGATCGGGCGATCAAGCTCTGCGAGGCGAGCGACTACCCCATCCTCCAGCTCGTGAAGTCGGGCCTCACGCACGCCAACAAGGGTCCGGACGAGATCGACGCCGCCCTCAGCGAGCGCCTCTCCGAGCTCAAACCGCAAGCGGAAAAGCGCGTCGGCGCGCTGTGGTCGCTCGCGAACATCGCGACGCTCATCGGCCTGCTCGGCACGGTGAGCGGCCTCATCGCGACGTTCAGCGCGATTTCCCAGGCCGGCCTCTCGCAAGCCGACAAGCAGCGCCTGCTCTCGAACGGCATCGCGGAAGCCATGTACAACACGGCGCTCGGCCTCGGCATCGCCGTGTTCTGCATGATCACGCACATCATCCTGCACACGCGCGCCAAGGCGATTCAGCACGATCTGGAATCGACGATGGAGCGCACGTTCAACCTGCTCACCATCGGTCAACGGCCGAGCTGAGGACGCGCCGAAGGCGATGTCCGACCAGCTCACAGCGGCCCAACGCGGCAAGATCCGGCGGCTCAGTCAGCCGCGCGAACTCGCCCCCGACGAGGAGGGCGGCGAGCTCAACATCGTGCCGTTCCTCGACATCATCGTGAACATCCTCATCTTCGTGCTCGCGACGGTGGCGGTGACGTTCACGTCGAGCATCGAGACGACGCCCCCGTCGGGCAAGTCGTCGGGCGTGCGCAGCCAGATCCAGTCCGAGGCGCTGAACCTCACGGTTTTCATCGTGAACGACGGCTTCTCGCTCAAGGCCTCGGGCGGCAACATCGCGCCCGGTTGCACCGGACCGGGCCCGGGCATCGCCATTCCGATGAGCAGCGGCAAGTACGACTACGCCGCGCTCACCGCCTGCGCGACCAAGCTCAAGGAGAAGTTCGAGGACGAGGATCAGGCGTACATCACCGCCAACCCCGGCACCGAGTACCAGATCCTCATCAACGTCATCGACGCCTTGCGGCGGACGGCGACGGGCGTGCCGCTGTTCGAGAACGTGAACTTCAAGGTGCCGCGATGAGGACGGAGGCGCGAGCGTGACGGAGCCAGCAACCGCGGGGAGCTCGGGCGGGGCGAACATCGTCCGTTACAAGGCCGAGCTCCGGAAGGCGATCCGGCGGAACGCGATCGAGCCGGAGGTGAACTTCCTCAACATCACCGCCATGCTCGACATCATGACGATCATCCTCGTCTTCTTGTTGAAGAGCTTGGGTGAGTCGAGCAACGCGATCCCGCAGAGCGACGACCTGCGCTTGCCGACCTCCGTCGCGAAGACCGATCCCCACCAAGAAGGCGTGACCGTCACGCTCTCGAAGTCGCAAATCTTGGTCGGCGATCAGAAGATTTTGGCCCTGCCGGGCCGTGAATCGCAGGCGCAGACGGGCGTCGGCGCCCAAAACAAGCGCGGCGGCCCGAACGACCTCTACATCGTTCCGCTCGGCAACGTGCTGCAGACGGCGCGCCGCACCGACGTGGCGCTCCGGCGCGCCAAGGGGCTCGATCCTTCGACTTCGGAGGCGATCATCATCGCCGACCGCGGAACCCCCTACCGGCTTTTCATCGAAGTGCTCTTCACGCTCGGGCAGAGCGAGTTCGGCAAGTATCACCTGATGGTGATGCAGTCGAAGACGCTCGGCGGCTGAGGTTCGACGACCCCGGTTCGCGCGGCTGACGCCGCGCTCGAGCCGCATCAATCGACCGACAAGCCGCTCTCGGGGCTAGCGCTTTCGCGCCGGCCTCGAGTACTGAACGCGTGGTCGATTACTGATGGAGCTCGCGCTCGTCCTCGTTCTCGAATTCGGCGGCATCGTGCTCGCCGCGGCGCTCGCGCGGGCCGCGTTCGGCACGGCCGCGGCCGCCGCCGTCGAGCGCGTGCTCTCGGCGATCGAGCGGGCGACCCGGGCGTTTCTGGGCCGAGCGCTGACCCGCGCCGCGGTACCGGTGGCGTTCGCTCTGGCCGCGGTGCTCGGCTTCGGCTTCGGCTTCGGGCACGGCGACGCGGCGCTCGCGGGCGCGCTCGGCGTCGCCGCGGGCGCGCTGCTCGCGGCCGCCGTCGGCGCCGTCTCGAGCTTGCTCGGCGCGCGCGCCGCCGGGCGGCTGCTCGCGCGCGCGACGGCGCGCTTCGATCTCGCGCTCGCGACGGCCGTGCGCGGCGCCGGGGCGACCGGCGTCGGCGCGCAGGCGCTCGGCGCGGCGGGCGCCCTCGCGTTGCTCGTGCTCGGGCGCTGGGTCCATCACGACGCGGGCTCGACGCCCGAAGCGGCGCGACTCTCGGCGCTCGCGCTGCCGGGCTACGCGTTCGGCGCCGCGCTCGTCGCGTGGATCACGCAGCGTGCCGCGGGCACGTACGCCGCGGCGGCACGCGCGGGCGAGCTCCGCGGCGAGGCGCTCGATGCCGCCATGGCGCGCAACGCGACGAAAAATCCGGCGCTCGTGAGCGCGCTCGTCGGCGAGCGGCTGGAGCACGGCGCGGCCGCGGCCCGCGTCTTCGCGGCGTCCGCCGTGAGCGCGAGCGGGCTCGTGTGGCTCGCGCTCGGCGCCGACGCCACGCGCGCGCTCGAGCCGCGGTTCATCGCTTTCCCGCTCTTACTCTGGGGCTTCGGGCTCGTCGCGAACGGAGTCGCGCTCTTCGTCGTGCGCTCGCAAGAAGCCCAAGGCGCCTTGCCGGCGCTCGCGCGCGCGCTCGGCAGCGCGGCGGGCGTTTGGCTCGTGGGGCTCCTCGGCGCCGGCTATTGGCTCTTTCCGGAGGCGTGGCCGCCGCTCGCCGGCGCCGCGTGCGCGGGCTTCGTTGCGAGCCTCGCCGCCGCCTGCGCGAGCGCGCGGGCCTTCGCACGGCGAACGGGCGCGCTGCGTGAAGCGCTCGACGGACTCCAGGTCGGCCCCGCCGCGGCGCAGGCGGCGGCGCTCGGCTTCGGTCTCGGGCTCGCCGCTCTCGCGTTCGTGCTCGTCGGCGGCGTCGCGCTCGTGACGGACGAGCTCGGCGGGGCCTCGGGCGCGCTCGCGGGCGACCGCTTGGCGCTCATGTTGGCGCTCTTCGGCGCAACCGCGTTCACGCCGTTCGCCCTCGCCGTCGCCGTCGGGGCGCGCCTCGCGGAAACGGCGCGCGCCGCCGGCGCGATGGGCGGCCTCGAAGGCGACGCGCTCGCACGCGCACAAAGGGTCGCCGATTCGTGTCAGCTGCCCGCCGCGGTGGCACGCACGGCGCTCGTTCTGAGCGAGTGCCTGGCGGCGCTCATCGGCAGTCTGGCTCTGCTCGGATTGTCCCCGGGCGCCGACGAGGTGGGACACGCGGCACTGCTCGGCGCCGGGGTCGTGCTCGTGGCGGTCGGGGCGGCCGCACGCCGTGCGGCCCGCGGCGCGCGTGAAGTCGCCGTCGAGGTGGAGCGGCAATGGCGCGCCGCACTGCACGAAGTGGGCTCGGACGGCCGTTCGCCGAGTTATCGCGCTTGCGAAGAGCTCGCGGGGCGGTTAGGTGTTAATGGCGCGGCGTCGGGAGCTGCCCTGGTCCTTCTGGGACCGGTTCTGCTTGGCATCGCTCTCCGGCTCGTGTATCGAGAGTCAGGCCCTCGGCTGGCGGCCGAGGCTTTCGCGACGTTCGTTGCGGGAGCCGCGGTGACTGCCCTGGGGGTCGCGCTCGCGGTGGACGGCGCGCGTGCGGTTTTGGCCGGCGCGCGACGCACCACTCGTCCCGAGGGAGACCCTGCATCACATGCAGCCTCGGTCACCGCTAGCGCACTGGTCGAAATATTGGGCAGCGCTGCCGGACCGGCAGCGTGCACCACGGCGGTCATCGTCACCTCCCTAGCCCTCCTTGCAAGAACCTTCTTCCACTGACAACGCCGCCCGCGAGGGACGGCCTCTCATCGCGCAGCATCGAGCCTTGTCCTCACTAGCCGACGCCCTGTCCACGTTGTCCGACCGCGGCCTGCGCCGCCTGCTGGGGGCGCGCACCTTCTTGCGCGGGCTCGATTACGAGAAGCGGAAGGTCGTCGAGGACGTGGACGTGAACGACTCGACCGCGCAGGGCAAGGTGCGCGGCTCCGACCCCGATCCGTACGCGGTCACCATCCGCCTCGGCGGCGAAGGCATCACGTCGCACTGCACCTGTCCCGCGTTCCAAAAAACCGGACAACACTGCAAGCACGTCGCGGCGCTGCTCATCACGGTCCGCAACCGTGCCCGCTCCGCGCTCCCGCGCAACGCGGCGCAGCCGGGCGGCGCGCCCAATCCGCCGCACCAGCACCCACCTCAGCACCAGCACCAGCCGCAACATCAACACGGCGGGGGCAACGGCCTCGACGGCAGCAAGGCGAGCCGCCGCCGTGACCGCCGCCGCCGCGTCCAGACCCAACAATTGAACGTTCCGACCAATCACTACACTCCGCCGACCCCGGACGCGACCGCGCGCCCGACCGGCATCGGCGCGTGGCTCTCGCCCGAGGGCACGGCGCGCCAACTCCAGCTCGAGTTCCGCGTCCACGTGCGTCAGGGCGGGCTCACCGTCACCGTGCTCGACGTCGACAACCGGCGCCCGCTCTTGCCGAGCGACGCGCTCGGCTGGCAAGCGCTCACGCCGACGGCCGATCGCGCGGCGCTGCGCGTGCTGTCGCGCTTCGAAAGCGGCAACCCGCGTCACCCCGCCGTCGACATCCGCGGCGAGGACGCGGCCGAGCTGTTACCGCTCGTGCGCGACCGGCGCGTGCTGCTCGAGCCGGCGCTCATGCAGCTCCGCTTCGTGGACGAGCCGTTGCGTCCGCGCTTCGATCTCGAGCTCGTCGGCGCGGAGACGATCGTCGCCAAGGTGACGTTCGAGCGCCCCGACGGACGGCGCTTCCAACTCACGAGCGGCGGCTGGTTCGAGGGCGCTCCGGGCTGGCACGTCGACACGAGCGACGGCGTGGCACGGCCGCTCGATCCGCGCGTCTCCCCTGCCGCGCTCCGCCGCTTGCTCCGCAGCCCGACCATCGCGGAACCGGCGTCCGAGCTCGTGAGCATGATCACGTACGGCCTGCCGAAGGTCGCGATCGACGTGGGCGCGCAGCTCCCGGATTTGTCGCAAGTGGCGGACGTGGTCGATATGGAGCCGACCTTCCGCATGCGCGCGGGCGGCTCGCTCACCGACGTCGAGGTCGAGCTCAAGGCCGTCTACGCCGATCTCGAAGTCGAAGTGCGCGCCGACGGCATCTCGCCGCCGATCATGATTCTGCCCCCGCGCGAAGGGCAGAAGCGCGCGCGCTGCATCCGCTGCGACATCGTCGCGCAGCAGAGCGCCGTCGAGAAATTGCTCGAGCTCGGCCTGGAACCGGACGAGAGCGGCCAGCATTTCGTCGCGCACGGCGACGACGCGATCCAGTTCTGGTCCGAAGGCGTGGGCTCGCTGCCGGAGGAATGGGATCTCTACGTGCCCGAGGAGTTCGTCGGCACTCAGGTCCGCGCGAAGCCCGTGATGATGAACGCGCGCGTCTCGAGCGGCGTCGATTGGCTCGCCGTCAAGGTCGCGTACGAGAGCGAAGGCGTCGGCGTCGACCGCGACGAGCTCGAGCGCTGCCTGCGCGAGGGCAAAAAATACGTGCGCCTGAGCGATAACTCCTTCGCGCCCATCGACGCCGATCGCGTCCGGAGCATGCTCGATCGCGAAATCGAGCTCATCACCGCCGCGGGCAAGACGGGCAAGATCCCGCTCTCGCAAGCCGGCCGCGTGCAGGAGCTCCTGCAGCACGCGCAGAGCTCGCAGGTGACCGGCAGCGCGAAAGAGCTCTTCAAGAAGCTCGAGTCGATCGACGAGATCAAGCCCGTCAAGAAGCCGAAGAGCCTCAAGGCGACGCTCCGCCCGTACCAGGAGCAGGGCCTGTCCTGGCTGCGTTTCATCCACGAGATCGGCTCGGGCGGCGTGCTCGCCGACGACATGGGTCTCGGCAAGACGATCGAAACCATCGCGCTCTTGCTCTCGCTCAAAGCCGAGAAGAAGGACGAAGCGCTGCGTGCGCTCATCGTCGCTCCGACGAGCGTCGTGACGAACTGGGTGCGTGAGATCGAACGCTTCGGTCCCTCGCTGACCACGGCGCTCTGGCACGGCGCCGGCCGCAAGGAGCAAGCCGACGAGCTCGAGAGCTCCAACGTCATCATCACGAGCTACGCGCTCCTCCGTCGCGACATCGATCTCTTGAAGGAGCTACGCCTCGACTACGCCATCCTCGACGAGGCGCAGGCGATCAAGAATCCGATGAGCGCCACGGCTCAGGCCGCCAAGGGCCTCAACGCCGAGCACCGGCTCGCCCTCACCGGCACGCCGATCGAAAACCGCCTCAGCGAGATCTGGTCGATCTTCGACTTCGTCAGCCCGAACATGCTCGGCAGCCTGCAGAAGTTCGAGGAGCGCTACGCGCGCCCCATCGAGCAGGGCAATTCGGAGCGCGCCGCGCGCCTGCGCTCCGTGATTCACCCCTTCATCCTGCGCCGTACGAAGACGGAGGTCGCGAAGGATCTCCCGCCGAAGCTCGAGGTCGACAAGCTCATCGACATGGTGCCGGACCAGCGCGCGATTTACCTCCAGGTCCTGCGCGAAGTGCGCGCACAGGTCATGGGCGAGGTCGAGCGCCAGGGCATGGCGAAGAGCCAGCTCCACATCCTCGCCGGTCTCACGAAGCTCCGGCAGGCGGCGTGCGATCCGCGCCTGCTCGGCCTGCCGCGCGAGTTCAGCCACGACGACAGCGGCAAGCTCTCGGCCCTGCGCGAGCTCGTCGAAGAGGTCGAATCCGGCGGGCACAAAGTGCTCATTTTCAGCCAATTCGTCTCGATGCTGAAGCTCATCGCGCAAGCGCTCGACGAGGACAAGATCAGGTACGAGTACCTCGACGGCAGCACGATGGATCGCCCCGAGCGCATCGATCGCTTCCAGCAGGACCCGACCATTCCCGTCTTCCTCATCAGCCTGAAGGCGGGCGGCTCCGGCTTGAACCTCACGGCCGCCGACACCGTGATTCACTTCGACCCGTGGTGGAACCCCGCCGTCGAGGATCAAGCCTCCGACCGCGCGCATCGCATCGGCCAGAAGAAGGTCGTCACGGTCTACCGCTTGGTCGCCGCGGGCACGATCGAAGAGAAGATCCTGCAACTCAAGCAGAAGAAGAAGGACCTCGTGAGTTCCGTGCTGAGCGAAGACGCCGGCGGCGAGAAGATGCTCACGAAGGAAGATCTCGACGATTTGTTCAAGGTCGAGTGAGCGGGTCCACCTCGCGTCGGCGGCGCGGCGTGTGCTGCCAGCGCCGTGACGCGCGCGCCGGGCGTCAGCTCCGCATGCTGACGTTCATCAAGAGGCCGAGCCCGACCATCATGGTGACGACGCTCGAGCCGCCGTAGGAGAAGAGCGGCAGCGTCACGCCGACGACCGGCAGCAAGCCGACCGCCATGCCGACGTTCAGCACGACGTGCCAGAAGAGGTTCGCGCCGACGCCGATGGCGAGCGCGGCGCCGAAACGGTCCTTTGCACGCGACGCCACGTGGATCGCCCAGATGCAGGCGAAACAGTAGAGCCCGAGCAGGACGACCGCGCCGACGAACCCCCAGTCTTCACAGAAGACCGCGAAGGGAAAGTCGGAGAACTGGTCGGGCAAGAGGCGAAATTGGTTCTGCGTCCCCTGCATGAACCCTTCACCGAAGAGCTGGCCGTTGCCGATCGCCGTTTGCGACTGAAACGCGTGCCAGCCGGAGCCCGTGGTGTCGTTCTCCGGGTTCAAAAAGCTCGTGATGCGATCCTTCTGGTACTTGTGGAGCACGAAGTTCCAGGCGAGCGGCAACGCCGCCGCCCCGGACGCGACGAGCGTGAGCACGCTGCGCGTCCGGATGCGCGTCATCGCGATCATCGAGCCCGCCGTCAGCATGTAGATGAGCGCGGTACCGAGGTCCGGCTGAGCCATCACGAAGACCACGGGCACGGCCGTGATGAGCGCCGGACGCACGAGATCCACCAACGTGCGCGGTTCGACCTTGTTGTCGTTGTGCAAATAACGGGCGAGCACGAGGATCAGGACGATCTTCATGAACTCGCTCGGCTGGAAATTGAAACTCCCGATCGCGATCCAGCGCGCGGCGCCGCGAATGCTGCGCGACACCACGAACACGAGCGCGAGCGACACGAGGCCGCCGAAGTACGCCACCATCGCGAGCCGATCGAGGCTCCGGTAATCGATCGACGCGACCAAGATGGCGAGCAGCGTGCCGACGACGATCCAGTAAATCTGCGAAACGTAAATGTCGGCGAGCGTCGCGCGTTGCGCGTCGTCGGCGTACACGCTCGTCGCGCTGTAGAGATTGACGAGACCGAGCGTGATGATCGCCATGATGGCGAGCAAGAGCGGCATGTCGATGCTCGGCCCGCCGCGCGCGGTGATGTGATCGCGGGCCATCTAGCTCAGAGATTCCCCTTGCTCGGACCGGCAGCCGGACTCCGCGCGGCCAGCCGGTCTTCCTTGAGCTTTTCCCAGTCGCGGACGACGCGCATCGCGACCGGCACGGCGTTCTTGCCGCCGCCGCCGCCGTGCTCGATGAGCACGACGATCGCCACTTCGGGCGACGCCGCGGGCGAATACCCCGCGAACCAGGCGTGGTCGCGGTTGAAGTACCACTCGCGATCGGGGTCGACGCTGCGCGGCGTGACGTGGCTCACCTGCGCGGTGCCCGTCTTGCCGGCGAGGTCGACGCCGGGAATGCGGCCGCCGTAGCCGGTGCCGTGCTTCTCGCTCGTCACCCCCTGCATGGCGCTCTTGATCATCGCGAGGTGCGACGGATCGAGATCCACGATGCGCCGCACGCGCGGCGGGAACTCCTGAATGACCGTGCCGTCGCTCGTCTCGATGCTGCGCACGACCTGCGGCTGGTAGACGGTGCCGCCGTTCGCGAGCGCCGCGTACGCGAGGGCGAGCTGGAGCACCGTCACCGTGGTCGCGCCCTGCCCGATCGCCGAGAGCACGGTGAAACCGCCGCGGAACGCTTCTTTGTAGCGGCGCGTGTACCAGCCGCGCGTCGGCATGCGCCCGCGCGCTTCCGGGTTCACGCCGACCCCGGTGCGCACCCCGAAGCCGAAATCGAGCCCGATCGAGGCGAGCCGGTCGATGCTGATGCGCGAGCCGAGCTCGTAGAAGTACGTGTTGCAGGACTGAACGATGGCGCTGTGCAGGTTCACGCGCCGGTGCACGCCCGTGCAGCGAAAGAAGCGCTTGCCGTATTCGAAGCCGCCGTGGCAATCGACCTCCGCCTTGGGATCGACGATACCGTCGGCGAGCCCGGCGAGCGCGGTGAACGGCTTGTACGTCGAACCCGGCGGATACGCCGCCGAGATCGTCTTGTCGAGCGTCGGCTTGAGCGGGTCGGCGTAGAGACGCGCGTACGCCTCGCTCACGGCCTTGATGCCCTGGCCGCCCGAGACGACGTTCGGATCGAAGCTCGGCTTGGAGAGCATCGCGAGGATGCGGCCCGTGCGGACGTCGACCATCACGGCCGCGCCGGCGAGCTGTCCGTGCATGGCGCGCTCCATCGACTCGATGAGCTCGATGTCGAGCGTGAGCGAGATGTCGCGGCCGGGGATCGGCTCGACCCGCCGCGGCTCCTCGAGATACTTCGCTTCGAGCTGCTCCGGATCGAGCCTCCGCCCGGCGCCCCGCACCGTTTTCCGCATCCCGCGCTGGCCACGCAAGTAGCTCTCCCAGCGCCGCTCGATGCCGATCGCGCCCGTGCGATCGCCCGCGCGGTAGCCGCGGTCGCCGAGCCACCCGAGCTCTTCGCGGTTGACCTCGCGCATCGTGCCGATGGTGTGCGCACCGAGCGCGCCGTACGGGTAGTAGCGCACGGGCGACGGCGCGACCTCGACGCCGTCGAGCTCGCGCTCGTGCGTCTCGAGATACGCGACGGCGTCGCGATCGATGTCGACCTTGACGAGGATCTGCTGCTGGCGCCGGCGATCCTTCGCCTCGAGCCCGCGCCGTTCGTTGATCTTTTGCTCGAGGGCCGTCTTCTCGGCGTCGTCGAGGTGCGTGAGCCGAGCGAGCAGCGGCCACGCCTTCTCCATGTCGAGCCGCGACGGCGTGACGTACACGTTGTACGCGGGGCGGTTCGCGGCGAGCACCCGGCCGAGCGAGTCGCGAATCACGCCGCGGGTCGTAGCCAAGAAGCCTTCGCGCACGATGTTCCGGCGG
>DATJXW010000150.1:0-9452 GCA_035499895.1 Polyangiaceae bacterium
GGCGACGTGGCTGTTCTGGCCGTCGGCACGCGAGGAAGCAGCCGTCACGGTGACGCCGACGCGCGGCGGCGCGCTGCTCTCGGCTCACGGCGTTTTTTAGCTCCGCCCCGCTTTCGGCCGTTACCCGACGCCGATCCCGGCGGTCACGCCCCCTCTATTGCGGACCGCTGGTGCGCGTGGGCTCAGCGCGGAAAATACTGCGTGGCTCGCTTCTGCCCGCGAGTCTTGATTGACTTGCCGGCGATGAGCTTCTTCACCGGCAGATTGAGCTCACGTGTGCTCACGCTCATGCCTTTGGCAATCTGTTCGATGCGCTCGCCCTTGTGTCCTTTGACGTACTCGAGGAGACGCGACGTCAACTTGACGATCTCGTCCGGCGGACGCTTGGCGCCCTTGGGCAACCGGCGCCCGAGCGGAGCCGCCAAAGCGCGTGCGCCACGCCGTCCGCGGCCGCCCGCCGCTTCACCGCCGAGCGCGTCACGTACGGATTGCATCGCCGATTCACGAATGAGCCCCGCGAGGTCTCCCGCGAACGCTTCGAGCATTCCTCTGATCTTTTCGTCGATATCTGACTTCGCCATGGGCGGTCAATACGGTGATTGTCCCGGACTGTCAACTCGAAATCAGACATCATACTGGTGACTTGCATGCAGCTCGCCTGATGTCGTGAAGCGAATAATTGCTGTCCGTGTCTTGACCTCGAGCGTCTCTGCCCTAAGGGGCGCATTGCGTTTTCGAGCGTAGCGTTTCACACCTGCAATGCGGCCCGGGGCATGTTGCAACAGTGGCGCGGCGCGTCGCGCGGACGAACGGCGATTGGCAAGGTCGCCTCTCCACACTGAAACATCAAAAAAACACACTGCCCGTACGCTGGAGTGAGTTGAAAGGATGCTGCGTTATTCCCGCGCAGTTTCCGAAACCTTGCATTCGAGCGGTTTCATTGCCGCGTGGCAGGTGAAAGTGATGAAAACCGCTCGAGCGGCCGCGAAGCGGCCGAGGGGGAGGACTCCGCGAAGCGGAGGGGGCGCTGCCGCGCCCCACACAACGGACTAGACCGCGTTTCCGCGCGCGAAGCGCGCGCCCAAGAATCGTGTCACACACGATTGGAAACGCGGTCTAGCCCGAAACGAAGACCCTTCGACTCTCCGTCTCCTTCGCGCACGCGAAGCCCCGCTCGAGCGCGGCCGCCGGTTTCCGGGCCCGTCTACCTCTACTCACATCTGAAGACATCGCCCGCCACCGTGGCCCTGGTTCGAGCATGGCTCGTGGTCTCGAGATGAGAGAATCGGTCTAAAGACCTGCTTCTCCGGGGCGTAGGGAATGTTATGTTTAAGGGCGAGCGCCTGCGGGGCTCTTTGGCGTGAACGCGTTCCTGGTCGACAAGCCGCCTGTGCCGATGACTGAGCCGCACCCCTTGCTCGGAGGACGCTACAGCCTCGAGCGACCGCTCCTCTCGAGCGAGGGGGCCCAGCGTTGGATGGCGATCGAAGCGTCGAGCGGACGCCTGGTCGTCGTCGCCCTGGCGGAGCCCGGCCGCCTCAGCACGTTCGGCCGCGGCGTGACGCACCGCCACCTCGTCAGCGTGATCGAGGTCGTGAAGGAAGTTTCGGCGCAGGCGTTCCCGCCTCAAGTCAGCATGCCGCTCGGCGCGGGCTACGCCGTCGCGGAGCACGTTCCTGGTCGCAGCCTGCGGAGCTTGCTCGAGAGCGGCCCCTTGCACCCGGCCAAAGCGGTGGCCTGGACGCTCCGACTCGCCGATGCCGTTCAGGCGCTCCACGCCGCGGGTGCGGTTCACGGCGCCATTTCGCCGCGCAGCGTCGTGGCCGAACCGATCGGGCGCGCCATCGTGCCGGTGTTGGCGCAGCTCATCGCGCCGCCGGTCGGGGCGTTCTGTCCGCCGGAACGCCTGCGTGGCGCGCCCGAGAGCGCCTCCGACGACGTGTGGGGGCTCTGCGCGACGCTCTACACCATGCTCACCGGCAAAGTGCCCTTCACCGGCGCGACCCGTGAGGCTCTGTTGCGCTCGATGGGCGGTAAACCGGCGCCGCTCTCGACGGCGGGCGTCGTCGAACCCGTCCTCCAAGAGATCTTGTCGCGGGGCCTCGTGGGTGAGCGACGGACGCGCGCGACGGATCTGAACGAGCTTCAGTCGCTGCTCGACCATTGGGAGCGCGAGCCGACCCGGCTGCCGCCGCCACGCCCGCCCCCGCGCGGGGCGCCGCGCGGTCTCGGCGAGATCGTCGCCGGCACGGCGTTCAACGCGAACCGCGACGACGGCATCCTGATCGACGACGCCTCGCGCCCGGACGACCAGGGCGCGACGATGCACGACGAAACCGAAGCCGCCGAGCTCTTGCCCGAGAGCTTGCCGCCCGCCCAACCTGCCTCGGCGCCGCTCGCGGCTCTCGAAGGGCCGGGACACGCCGTCGCGATGCCGCATCTCGACGCGCCGCCGCGCCTGCCCGCTCAGCGTCGGATTTCCTTCAATCCGTTCGAGCGCAAGCAAGCGATTTGGCCCTGGGTGCTCGTCGCGGCGCTCGCCGGCGGCGGCGGCGTTTACATCGCGACCGGCGCGGGCTCGAAGCCGGATCCGGCGCCCGTGGCGTCCGCGGCCGAGGCTCCGCCGCCCGTCGCGCCCCCGAAACCGGTCGTGAAGCGCGACGCCGAGGTCGTCCGGAACGAGTGCGTGACGGGGCATTTCCCCGCGGGTTCGTTCGAGAGCACGGAAGACTTCGCGTTCGTCTGCGCGGACGGCGACTTTCCCGCGACCGCCCGCCGCCTCTACAGCCTCGCTCACGATCCCGCCGCGAGCGCCGACGCGGGAGCCGACGCCGGCGCCGACGCGGGCCTCAAGGTCGACGTCGTGAGACTCGGCGGGCGCGGCGCCACGGCGCCTCGCGCGGCGGGGCTCGATTGGTACGAGCTGCCCGCGACGGCCATCATCCGCAGGACGTGCTGCCCGGACGCGTCGCCCGTCATTTTGCCGGAGCTTCCCGGCTGGTGCGAACAGCTCCAGACCGTGGTGAGACGCCTCGCCGACGACAGCGCGAAATCGGTCGACCTCGGTCCCGGCGCGCGCAGCTTCGACCGCGCCGTCGGCTGCCTGTTCGCCGGGCACGTGAAGCAGCCTTACGGTTACCTCACGGCGCCGTCGGCGACGAACCGCGCCATGTTCCAGCAGTTCCTGAGCCGCGCCGCAATCGTGAGCGCACGGCGTTAGTCCCGGGATTAGAGTCGCGGCGCATGCCGCGCATCGTCGTACTCGACGGGCACACGCTCAACCCCGGGGACCTGTCGTGGGAGCCGCTCGGCGCGCTCGGCGAGCTCGAGGTGTTCGAGCGCACCGAGCCGGAGCTGGTCGTGCCGCGCGCGGCGGGAGCGCGCGTGGTCGTCACGAACAAGACGCGCCTCGGCGCGAGCGAGCTTGGGCGCTTGCCCGAGCTCGCGGGCATCACGGTGCTCGCCACGGGTTTCGACGTGGTGGACGCTCGCGCCGCGCGCGCACGCGGCATCCCCGTGTGCAACGTGCCCGCGTACTCGACCGCGAGCGTCGCGCAGCACACCTTCGCGCTGCTCTTCGAGCTCACCGCGCACGTGGGTGCGCACGCGGCCGGCGTGCGCCACGGCGAGTGGTCGAAGCAGGCCGATTTCACGTATTGGAACGCGCCGCTCATCGAGCTCGACGGGCTCACGTTCGGCGTCGTCGGGTTCGGCGCCATCGGGCGGCGCGTCGCCGCGACGGCTCGCTCGCTCGGCATGCGCGTGCTCGCGACGCCGTCACGGCGCTTGCCGGCGGCGCCCGACGGCGTCGAATACCGCGAGCTCGACGCGCTCTTCGCCGAGAGTGACGTGCTTTCGCTCCATTGTCCGCTCACGCCCGAGACGCGTGGGTTGGTCTCGGCGGAGCGCCTCGCCGCCATGCGCCCCTCGGCGTTCTTGCTCAACACCGCGCGCGGCGCCCTGGTCGACGAAGCGGCGCTCGCGAGCGCGCTCGAGCGCGGGGTCATCGCCGGCGCGGGACTCGACGTGCTCACGGCGGAGCCGCCGCCGCTCGAGCACCCCTTGCTCTCCGCGCCGCGCTGCGTCGTCACGCCGCACCAGGCCTGGACGACTCGGAGCGCCCGCGCACGCCTGCTCGCGGTGACGGCGGCGAACGTCGCCGGCATTCTCGCCGGCAAACCGCAAAACGTCGTCAATGGCTGACTCGCCCACGCTCGAGCCCGAGGGCGCGGAGCCGCCGCTCCGCCCGGTGCTCGCCCGGCAATACCTGCTCACGCGCGTGGTGCTCCTGCGCGGGCTCGGGTTCATGTACGTGGTCGCGTTCGCGATCCTGGTGCGGCAGGTGGAGCCGCTCATCGGCTCGCGCGGGTTGCTCCCGGTGGCGCCGTTTCTCGAACGCGTGTGGCGCCACTTCGACGGCCCCGCCGCGCTCTACCGCTTGCCGACGCTGTTTTGGCTCGGCTCCTCGGATCGCACGCTCGAGCTCGCCGCGTGGCTCGGCCTCGCGCTCGGCGCGCTCGTGCTCGCCGGCGTCGTCAACGTGCCGATCCTCGTCACGCTTTGGGCGCTTTACCTGTCGTTCGTCCACGTCGGTCAAATCTTCTACGGCTACGGCTGGGACATCCTCTTGTGCGAGGCGGGCTTTCTCGCCGTGTTTCTCGCGCCGCTCTGGCGGCCGAGGCTGCTCCACGTCGCCGAGCCGCCGCCCGTGCTCGTGATCGTGCTCTTCCGCTGGCTCACGTTCCGCCTGATGCTCGGCGCCGGCCTCATCAAGCTGCGCGGCGACCCGTGCTGGCGCGAGCTGCGATGTCTCGACTTCCACTACGAGACGCAGCCGAACCCCGGCCCGCTGAGCTACTACTTCCACTTCATGCCGGCGTGGACGCACACCGCCGGCGTGCTCTTCAATCACTTCGCGGAGGTCGTCGCGCCGTTCGGCGTGTTCGGGCCGCGCAAGCTCAGGATCGCGGCGGGCGCCGTGATCGTGCTGTTTCAGACGATCCTGATCCTGAGCGGCAATCTGTCGTTTTTGAACTGGCTCACGATTCTGATCGCGCTCGCGTGCTTCGACGACGGCGTCTTCGGGCGGCTCTTGCCTCGCGTGTGGCGGCTTCGGCTCGACGGTCTGCGCCGGAGCCTGAGCGAGCCCTCGCGGGCGCGTCGGATTGCGACCGCGGCCATCGGCGTGCTCGTGGGCCTGCTCAGCATCGGCCCGGTCGTGAATCTCCTATCCGAGCGACAGCACATGAACGACTCGTTCAATCCGTTCGACTTCGTGAACACGTACGGCGCGTTCGGCAGCATCGAGCGCGAGCGCCACGAGGTGGTCCTCGCGGGCACGCTCGACGATCCGGAGGATCCGCACGCGGTCTGGCGCGAGTACGAGTTTCCGTGCAAGCCCGGGGACATCCGCCGGCCGCCGTGCCTCGTCACGCCGTACCACTACCGACTCGATTGGCAGATGTGGTTTGCCGGCCTCTCGAACTTCGAACGGGAGCCCTGGATCGTTCACCTCGTCTACGAGCTCCTCCGGGGTGACGCGCTGCCGAAGACGTTGCTCGCGAAGGATCCGTTTCCCGACCGCCCGCCCCGCGCGATCCGGGCCCTCCTTTACACGTACCGGTTCGCTCCGACGCACGCGAAGGGCCAGTACTGGGAGCGCGAGCTCGACGGCCAGTATCTCCCGCCGGTCACCCTCCACTACCGGCCGTTCCTCCGGTTCCTCGACGCCTACGGTTGGCTCGATCCGCCCCGCCAGAAGCCGGACCTCTCCCGGCCCTGACGGATCCGGCGGCCGCCCGGTTTCCACCGCGACCACCCACGGCGCCGGAGCCTTCAGAGGTCAGACCGAACCCGTCGGCCGGCGAATCGAAGCGGCCGGAGCCGCTCTCTCAGCTCAGCCGGCTTGAGTGCGCCGACGGCGGCGGATCTCATCCGCGGCCAGTACGGGCGCGAGCAGGACGCCACCGGGTGCGACCACCACGGCTGTCCAGAGCAGGAATCTCAAGAACGCGGGCATTGTCTTCTGCAGTTACGTATGCAGCGTCCGTGCCGGTTTCTAAGAATCCTCTAATTGGAGATTTTTGTGCTCCGAACGCGTTTTGCTGCCCGGCACACGCCGACCGCAACATGATCCGGGTGTCACAGTGACGCCACGCGTGTCTCGGTCGACACGGGTTCGGCCCGCTGCCGCCCGAACCAAGTCGACGAAAGCTCGGGAGCGCGTGAAGGATCCGCGCACCTCACGACACTAACGTTTGCGTTGGTGGTTCGGGAGTGGGACGGTGCCGGCTCGGCCGTGTCCAAGCTTTCTGATTCCAGCGCCCTCGCGCTGCTCCGCATCGTGACGGGCGTCCTGGTGTTTCCGCATGGTGTCCGCAAACTGATTCAGGGGCCGGTCGCCGCCGTCGGCAGGCAGATGCTCGCCCACGGCTTCCCGGAGAGCTTCGCCTACGTGGTGACGGCGGGTGAGCTGGCCGGGTTGTTCCTGGCGCTCGGGCTGTACTCGCGCATCGCGGCGGCGGCGGTCGCGGCCACGATGTGGGGCATCGTGATTTGGGTCCAGCTCGGCTTGCTCGGCCGCGTGGGCACCGGCGCCGGGGTCTCGCTCGAGTACCCGTTCTTGCTCGCGGTCATCGCGACCCTGCTCGCGGCGCTGCCGCCGACCCGTTTTTCCCTCGACCGGCGACACTGACTCAGGGCCGTGTTGGGCGCGACCTACCCGTGATTCTCGGCCGGTAAGTCGATATCCGAGCGCACGAGCACCCAGACCGACAGGCCGGTCGTGCCCTGAATCGCGACCGGGTGCAGGCCGAACGCCCGTGCCCACCGCGGCAGCGACGGTCGTGCCGCGAGCGCCAGGCGATAGCCGGGCAAGCCGTCCGTCACGGCGGCGTGCACGAAGTCGTAGGTCGCCGTGTCCGCGCGGCGCGCCTGGTTCACGCCGGTGAGCGGCCGTGAGGGGTCGTCGCTCACGGCGAGGTAGGGCGTCGCAAACCCCTCGGAGACGACGATGGCCGCGGGCATGCGCAGCCCGGCGTCCGCGATGCGACCTTCGAGCTCGGTCGCGCCGACGAGTGGGTTACGCGACTTCGGGCGTTCCGGTCCGACCCGGACGACGTGGTACGGCGACGAGGGCGACACGTCGAAATGCGGCGCGTACACGACCAGGCCGTACGTCTCGACGGTGCTGCCGCGCGGCAGCTGCTCGAGAAAGCGCGCGACCTCGCGCCGCGCGTCACCGAGCATCGTGAGGTGCGTCGCGGCGCTCGTGACGGCGCACCAGACGAGCACGAGCGTCGTCACGGCGCGCCCGACGATTTCGGCCCGGAGCGCCGCGGTCGCCCCCACGAAGGCGTCCGCGGCGATGCCCGCGTAGGCGGCGAGAAAGAAGCCGAACGGCAAGAGAAACCGGTGCTCCGAGCGGCCGACCGCGAGCGTGAAAAACACGAGGCTGCCGAACCCCGCGACGAACGGCAGGAGGCGCAGCGCGCGGCTCTCGATGCTGGTCGGTCCCGGCTTGCCGGCGAGCGCGAGGAGCACGCCGAGGCACGCCACCGCGAACACCGGCGTCGGCCAAAAGTCGTGCGCGGCCGCGTGCACGACGTCCGCGACGTTGGCGCGCAAGCCCGCCGCGTCCCGCGAGTACATGCGCCAGAGCTCGCTCGACGGACCGCGGAGCTCCGCGAGTCGCTTGACGAAACCGGTCGGGTTGAACAAGGCGCCGCTCGCGAGCCCGTAGGCGACCGCGCCCGTCGCCGCGCCGCGCAGACAAAGCCGCACGTGCGCGCGTGAGAGCCGCTCGCGCGACACGAGCGGCAAGAGCACGAAATAGAGCGGCACGACCAGGAGAAAACTCGCGTACGCTTGGTCCTTCGTCGCGACCGCCGCCGCGCCGAACAGGCCCACGCGGCCGTACGCGCGCGCGTCGCCGCTCTCGAAGACGTCGAGCACGGCGTCGAGCGCGAGGACCGTCCAGGTGAGGTAGGGGACGTCCAGGTTCGAAACGCGCGCGTAGAACGCGAAGGTGAGGTTGACCGCGGCGAAGAGCGCGGCGTACCGGCCGGCCCGCGTGCTCACCGTCCGGCGCACGATGCGCGCGAGGACCATGATGCACACGACGCCCATGAGCGTCGCGAGCGCCTTCGCGAGGAGTGCGATCGCCGTCATGCACGGCACGGAGAGCACGCGGCTCCGCACGCCCGCGGCCGTGAGCGGGCCGGAGAGGACGGCCGCGAGCAGCGCGGGGAGCGAGAGCAGCCCGAGCAAGAGGTAGTGAAGGAGCGGATAACGATGGGTCGCGCCGGGCGTGAGGTTGTGCGCGAGCCCGCCGAACAGATCGCGCGGCGCGATGCCGTCGTTCTCCCAGCCGTGGGACCCGGGCAGATCCCAACCGAACGTCACGAGCTCCGTCGCGGCGAAGCCGAGCGCGATGACGAGGACCGCCCTGTCTTCCGCGGCGAGCGCCCGCAGCGGACGAACGAGCCACGACGCGAACCGGGCGGCACGTGACACGCGCGGGAAGGCCTAGCACGGACCGGGAGCGTGCCGCTATCGTCGGCTCGTGAAGCCCGAAGCCCCGCTCGTCACGGTGGATGCGCGCATGTTGCACGCGACGGGCATCGGGACCTACCTCCGCGCGCTCTTGCCGCGCGTGGTCGCGCGCGTCCCGGAGGCGCGGTTTTGCCTGCTCGGTGAGCGGGCGGCGCTCGCCAAGGCCGCGCTCGTCCCCTCCGAGCGGCTCGCTACGAAGGAATTTCGCGCCGGGATCTACAGCGCCGCCGAGCAGCCGGGGCTCCTCTTCCACACGCCGCGCCGAACGCGCGTCTTCTGGGCTCCGCACGTGAACGCGCCGCTCGCGGGGCCGGGGCGTTTGCTCGTCACGATTCACGACGTTTTCTACGTGGACCCGCCCGAAGGCGCGCGCGCCCGCTGGGACAAGGAGCTCTACCTCGCGGCGATGCTGCGCGGCATCCGCAGGCGGGCCGAGGGGGTGCTCTGCGTCTCGGCGTTCACGCGCGACGAAGTGCTGAAGAAGGTGGGTGCGTTTCGCTGTCCGCTCGAAGTCGCGCTGAACGGGATCGAGCGCGCGTGGTTCGAGCGCCCGCCGGGGCCGTCGCCCGAGCCGCGGCCGTACCTCGTTTACGTCGGCAATCTGAAGCCGCACAAGAACCTGCCGCGCACGCTCGCGGCGTTCGCGGCCATTGCCGAGCGCGTGCCGCACGACTTCGTCCTCGTCGGGCCGGGCGACGCCGAGCCGCTCCGGCGTGAAGTGCCGGCGCCGCTCGCGTCGCGGGTTCGTTTCTTGGGGGCGGTCGACGCGGAGCGCGTCAAAAGCTACGTGGCGCACGCGTCCGGGCTCGTGCTCGCGTCGCTTTACGAAGGCTTCGGCTTGCCACCGCTCGAGGCGATGGCGCTCGGCGTGCCGGCGCTCGTCGCGCGCGCGGCTTCCT
>DATJXW010000151.1:0-27558 GCA_035499895.1 Polyangiaceae bacterium
TGAATACGGAGCAGCACCCGGCGCTTTCCAGCCGTTTCGGCGTGCAGAGCATTCCGAGTTTCGCGGTGTTCGCGGGCGGCCGGCGCCTCACGCAGAAGTCGGGGGCGATGAGCCACGAACGGCTGCTCGCGCTCTTCGCGATCGCGCGCTCGAGCGCGGCGTGAACGCGGCTCAGAGGACGCGCGCGAGCGCGAGCACGAGCTCGAACAGGATGAGCAAGATGACCGTGACCTCGAGCAAGACGAGGCGGCGGTCGCGCGCGACGTCGAGCACGAGCCCGAGCGACTCCTGCACGCTCCGAAGCTTCGCTTCGAGCGCGCCGTAACGATCGACGAGGTCGAACTCGGCCTTGAGCTCGTCGTAGATGCGATCCATGCCCGGGTCGTCCCAGGCTTCGTCCGGCTTGTCGAGGAGGTGCAAAATGTTGATCACCTCGTTGCGTGTCGCCGTCGCGGTGCCGATGAAGCGATGCAGCGGCCGCGTCCGGAGCGACACCGTGCCGCGCGCCTCGAGCCCCTGAACGATGCGATCGGTGCGAAGACTCATCTCCTCGACGATGCGCTCGTAGTATTCCATGGCCGCGCTCTGCGCGATCGTGAGCGCCACGACGCTCGCGCGGTCGGGGGTCATGCGATCGAGAATGAGCACGCCCTGCGCCACGTCGGGCTGCTCGCACTCGTCCTCGCGAACGGTCATCTCTTCGGTCGCCCCGGCGTCGGTGAGCACGGTGCGGG
The DNA here is from genome assembly GCA_035499895.1 of Polyangiaceae bacterium. Lineage (GTDB taxonomy): Bacteria > Myxococcota_A > Polyangia > Polyangiales > Polyangiaceae > PMG-095. The sequence continues at coordinate 735 of DATJXW010000151.1, forward strand.
CCGCGCGCAGGCGCGCGAGCTCGGCCTCGCGGCGCGGTGCCGGCACGTCCCGGAACGCGACGGCGCCGAACGGATAGACGAAGACACGACCCTCGGCGCCGCCGGGCTCCGCCGCGGGCACCGCGTACGACAGTTCGTGCGCCTTGCGGCGCGCCTCCGGAAAATCCTGCGCGAGCTCCTTCAGCGGAATGTTCTCGACGAAGGCGAGCGCGTAGAAAACGTGGGTCCCCGAAGGCATCGCACGACCCGTAACGCGGGGCTTCTCGCGACGCAGCTCGAATCCGCAAGAGTCGTGCCGGACGCCGTCCCTAGCCGGCGCGCTCCTTGCTTTTGGAGGAGTGCATGACGCCTCGTCCGACGCTCGTACGCGACCTCATGACCAAGGAAGTGCTGACCCTGGATTGGAACGAAAAGCTCCTGGTCGCAGACGACGTGATGCGGCTCGGGCGCATTCGCCACCTGCCGATCATCGACGGCGACGGGAAGCTCGTCGGCATCGTGAGTCAGCGCGACCTCTTCCACAGCGGTCTCCTGAAAGCGCTCGGTTACGGAACCCATGCCCAGCGAAACGCGCTCGACCTGATTGCGATCAAGGAGACCATGAAAACGGAGGTGGCGACGACCACGCCCGACACGCCGCTCGCCGACGCCGCGAAAACCATGCTCGAGCGCAAGATCGGCTGCCTCCTCGTGATGGAGGGCCCGAAGATCGCCGGCATCCTGACCGAGGGCGACTTCGTGAAGCTTGCCGCACACGTTGCCTGAAACGTACGAGTCAGCGTGAAGGCACGGAAAAAGCCGCGGTAAAATCAAAGATCTCCCGCTATCGAGCTCCGAGCGGCTAATCTCGGGAGTTCGATAGAGGAGGCTCATTGACCCTGCGGCTCGACGCGGCGCTCGACGGACTTTCGAAGCCTGTCGCGGTGATGCGCTTGTCGGACTGGGTCATCGTGTACGCAAACCGCGCGTGCCAGCGCATGTACGCGCCGTCGATGGGGGCCGAAGGCGTCGTCGGGCGGCCCTTCGTCGCCTCACAGACGCCGTCCGGGATCGAAAACTTCCACAGCGTCGTTCGCGAGCAACTCGCGAGCGGTCGCATGCCGGCCATCTACGAGGCCGAGCGGATCCGGAACGACGGTTCCGTCGTGTTCGTGCAGGTGAGCGTCACGCCGCTCGAGGATCCGGCCGAGGGCGAGCTGTGGGTCGCCGTCATCGACGACGTGACCTCGCGCAAGCGGAGCGAACGCGAGCTCGCGGAGGTCAATCGGCGGCTGGAAGAGGCGCTCGCGAACAGTGAGAAGCGGTTTCGAGCCATCAGCGACGCGGGCGTCGTCGGAGTCGTCGTCGTCGGTTCGGCGGGCGAGATCGTCGACGTGAACCAGGCGTGCGCCGAGATGCTCGGCTACTCACGCGAGGAGTATCTTTCGCGCCAGGTGAGCTTCGCGCAGATCACGCCCGCCGAGTGGATGCCGGTCACGCTCGAGGGGAAGCGCAAGCTCGCCGAGCAAGGCTACGCGGAGCCGTTTCGTAAAGAATTCGTCCATCGCGACGGCCGGCGCGTGCCGGTGCTCGTGACCGCGGTGAGACTCGACGACGACCACTCGATCGGCTTGGTCGTCGACCTTTCGGAGCAACAACGCGCTCAACAAGCCCTGCGCGCCACCGAAGAACAGCTCCGCCAAGCGCAGAAGATGGAGGCGGTCGGGCGCTTGGCGGGCGGCGTGGCCCACGACTTCAACAACCTGCTCTCGGTCGTCCTGAGCGCCGCGCAGATGCTGCAAGAAGAGGCGCCGCACGACGCGCAGGTGCGAGCGGACGCCCAACTCATTTACGACGCCGCCCGGCGCGGCGCGAATCTGACGAAGCAGCTCTTGCTCTTCAGCCGTCAGGAGGTGGCCGAAGCGCGCGTGATCGACCTGAACCAGAGTCTACGCGCGATCGACGACATGCTGCGCCGGCTCGTCGGCGAGGACGTCGATATCGAGCTCACGTGCGAAAGCATCCCGGTGCGCGTGAAGGCCGACCCCGGGCACATCGAGCAGGTGCTGATGAACCTCGCCGTGAACGCCCGTGACGCCATGCCGGCAGGTGGGACAATTCGCATCGGTACCCGAAGCCTGGGCCCCGCGACGCCCGGTGGACGGCGGCGGGTCGTGCTCACGGTGGCGGACACCGGGGCGGGCATGGACGACGCGACCCGCTCCCGCATCTTCGAGCCCTTCTTCACGACCAAGGAAAAGGGCAAGGGCACGGGCCTCGGCCTTTCGACCGTGTTCGGCATCGTCCACGAAGCAGGCGGCACGATTTCCGTCGAAACCAGGCTCGGCGCCGGCACCACCTTCACCGTCGAGCTTCCCTGCGCCGACGAAGAAAAGGTCGAAGATGCGCCCGAACCGGAATCGGTGCCGAAACTCGCCGGCGAGACGCTGCTCCTCGTCGAGGACGAGCAGCAGGTCCGGCGCGTGGCCCGCCGCATCCTCGAAGGGGCCGGCTACCGCGTGCTCGAGGCGGCGGATCCGGTCGAGGCGCTCGCGCTCTTCGACCTCGCGCCCGCGCCGGTCGACCTCGTCATCACCGACGTGGTGATGCCGAAAATGAACGGGGTCGAGCTCATCCGGCGGCTGCGTGAACGGGGTCCGGGGCTTCGAGCCCTCTGCATGTCGGGCTACACCGAGGACGAAACGGCGCGGAGCGGCCTCCAAGAGCTCCGTGTGCCGATGCTGCAGAAGCCCTTCACTCCCGACTCGCTACGCCGGAAGGTCCGCGAGGCGTTGGCACAGCCCGTCCGGGCGCGGACCGCGCACCCTCGCCTACCCTTCGCCTGAGCTCAGTGAAAATCTGACTCCTCAAATGCGTCCAGTTCGGCAGAACCCGGTGTAATATCGATGCCGCCACCGAAAGGGACATCGGATGCAGGCGATAGAGGAGTGGGCACCCACCACGGGCTGCCGTAGCCGGGTATTGGTCGTGGACGACGAGCCGGAAGTGCTCGTGGCGCTCGAAGACGTGCTGATGCGCGACTACGAGGTGCTCAAGGCGAGCTCGCCGAAAGAAGCGCTGCGCGTGGTCGAGGACGACCCCGACGTCGCGGTGGTCATTTCGGATCAGCGCATGCCGGGCATGACGGGGGACGAGCTCCTGGCGCGGCTCAGCACGGCCTGCGACGCCACGCGCGTGATGGTGACCGGGTACGCCGAGCTCCCCGCCGTGATCCGCGCGGTGAACAAGGGGAAAATCTTCGCGTACGTGACGAAGCCCTGGGACACGAGCGAGCTCCGTCTGACGATCCAGAAATCGGTCGAGCACTTCGAGCTCGCGCGGAAGCTCGCGCACGAGCGCCAGCTGCTCGAGGATTTGATGAACAACATCCCCGACGCGATCTACTTCAAGGATCGCGACCTGCGCTTCACGCGCGTCAATCGCGCCTGCGCCGAGCGCGTCGCCCTGCGCGACACCACCGACGCCGTCGGCAAGCGCCTGGTGGAGCTCGGGATCCCCGCCGAGCTCGCCTCCGTGTTCGAGGACGAGGAATCGCAAATCATCGCGGACGGCCACGCGACGACCGACCTCATTCGCGAGCTCGAGGCGCGCGAAGGCCGGCGCTTCTATTCGACCACGATCGCCCCCGTGCGCACCCGCGGCGGCGCCGTTCAAGGGCTGGTCGGGATTTCGCGCGACGTGACGGCCCGGGTCGAGATCGAACGCGCGCTCCAGCGCCTCACGCAGGTGCGCTCCATGCTCGGCGCGGTGAACGGCGTGATCCTACGGGTGCGCGAGCGCGACGTTCTTTTGCAGGAGGCGTGCCGCATCGCCGTCGAAGACGGCGGTCTGCTGATCGGCGCGATCGTGCTCTGCGACGCGAGCGGCGACATCGCCGCGACCGCCGCGCACGGCGCCGACGAGGAGTTCACACGCGTGCTCGCGAACGGCGTCGCCGGCAACAGCAACGGCTCGCCCGCGCTGCTCGCGACCGCCTTGCGCGAACGGCAGCCGTGCGTCGCGAACGACCTGCCGGCGCGCGCGAAAGGCCGGCTCGAGCGAGCGGTGCTCAGGCGCGGCGGCAACGCGCTCGGGCTCTTCCCGCTCGTCGCCGACGGCCGCGTTGCGGGCGTGCTCGCGCTCGCGACGGCGCAAAAGGGCTTCTTCGATGGAGAAGAAGTGCGGCTCCTCGGCGAGCTCGCCGACAACGTCGCGTTCGCCGTGGACCACCTCGAGAAGAGCGCGCGCCTCGATTTCCTGGCGTACTACGACGAGCTCACCGGCCTGCCGAAGCGGAATCTCCTCGTGCATCGACTGCTCGAACGCTTGCCCGAGGCGGGTGAACCGCCGGGCGAGGTCGCGCTCGTGCTCGCCGAGGTCACGCGCTTCCGCGAAGTGAACGCGACGCTCGGCCGCGGCGCCGGGGACGACCTCCTCGTCCAGGTCGGCCGCCGCCTCGCGAAGGTGCTCGAGCAGGGCGACACCCTCGCGCGCTTCGAAAGCAGCGCGTTCGCGTTCTTGCTCTCGAACCCGGGCGACGCCGCGGAGCTCGCCGCGTGGATCGAACGGCGCGTGCTCGCCGCCTTCGAGCAGCCGTTTTCGGTGCGCGGCACGGAGCTCCGCGCCGCGGTGCGCGTGGGTGCCGCGTTCCTGCCTCCCGGCGCCAGCGAGGCCGACGACCTCGTGCGCAACGCCGAGGCGGCGCTCGCGAACGCGCGCTCGAACGGCCAGCGCTACCTCTTGCACACACCGACGATGAACGAACGGGTGAGCGAGAAGCTCACGCTCGAGACGAAGCTCCGCCGCGCGCTCGAGCAAGAGCAGTTCATGCTCTACTACCAGCCGAAGATCGACCTCAAAACGGGCATGGTCGTCGGGCTCGAAGCGCTGATTCGCTGGGACGATCCCGAGTCCGGCCTGATCGCGCCGTCGCAGTTCATCCCCGTGCTCGAGGAAACGGGGCTCATCGTCGAGGTCGGCGACTGGATCCTGCAGACGGTCGCCAAACAGTGCGCCACCTGGCTCGACGAGGGACTCTTGCCGCCGCGCATCGCGGCGAACGTCTCGGCCATGCAGCTCTCGCAGCGCACGTTCGTGCGCTCGGTCGAGCAGGCGTTCGAGCGGTTTCCGGCGGCGCGCGGCGGCCTCGACCTCGAGCTCACCGAAAGCGTCCTCATCGAGGACCTGGTCGGCAACATCGAGAAGCTCCGGCAGCTGAAGGAACAAGGCGTGTGCGTCGCGATCGACGATTTCGGCACCGGCTACTCCTCGCTCGGCTACCTGAGCCGCTTGCCGATCGACGCGCTCAAAATCGACCGTTCGTTCGTGCTGCGCATGTCGGACGATCCGCAACAGATGACGATCGTGACGACGATCATCTCGCTCGCGCACTCGCTCGACATGAAGGTGATCGCCGAGGGCGTCGAGACGAGCGAACAGGCGCGGCTGCTCAAGCTCGTCAAATGCGACCAAATTCAGGGCTACCTCGTCGGCAAGCCGCAAGGCGCCCACGAGGTCCGGAGCCTCTTTCGCGCGAACACGCGCACCTGGCCGCCGCCCGCGTAGGGCACCACCGCGCCGGAGGCCCGCGCGGGCGCGCTCCGCCGAAAAGGTCGAGCAAGCACGCCGAAACACGGTCGACGCTTCGATGGCGAGGTTCGGAGCACCTCATGCAGCTCGAAGCGCTGAAGTCGCTCGCGCTCTCCGTCGCGGCCGCGCGCTCACCCGAGTCCGTGCTGCGCGAGATGGTGCAGGGCCTCGGCATGTGGGAAGGCGTCGCGCTCGCCCGCGTGTGGCTTTTGCATGACGAACCGGGCGAGGCGCCGTACCTCGAGCTCAAGGCGAGCGTCGGCGCGTCCGTCGTGGATCCGAACAAACGCTGGAACAGCACCGACGGCGCGCACCAGAAGATCCCGGTGAGCTTCGGCAAGGTCGGTTACATCGCCGCGAGCAACCAGCCGCTCCTTCTGCAACGCGGGCCGAAGGATTGGATCCTTCAGCCGGCCTGGGCCGAAGCCGAGGGCATTCAGAGCTTTGCCGGGCAGCCCCTCTGCTTCAAGGGACAGGTCCTCGGCGTGGTGGCGTTCTTCAGCCGCAAGCGCCTAGAAAAGGCCGACTTGAATTGGCTGCGCGTCTTCGCCGACCACGCCGCCGTCGCCGTCGCGAACGCGCGGGCCTTCGCCGAAATCGAGCGGCTGAAGGAGCTCGCCGAGCGCGAGCGCGATTATTTGCGCGAAGCGGTGCGTTCGGCGTCGCAACAAGGGGAGATCATCGCCGAAAGCCCCGGGATGCGCCGCGTGCTGCAGCAGGTGCAGGCGGTCGCCCAGGCCGACGCGTCGGTGCTCATCGTGGGCGAAAGCGGCGTCGGCAAGGAGCTCGTCGCGGCCGCCGTGCACGACCTGAGTCGGCGACGTGACGGGCCGTTCGTCCGCGTCAACTGCGCGAGCGTCCCGCGGGAGCTCTTCGAAAGCGAATTTTTCGGCCACGTGCGCGGTGCGTTCAGCGGAGCGTCCCGCGATCGCCAAGGGCGTTTTCTGCTCGCGGACGGCGGCTCGTTGTTTCTCGACGAAGTCGGAGAGATCCCGCTCGAGCTCCAGGCGAAGCTCTTGCGCGTCCTCCAAGAGCGCACGTTCGAGCCCGTCGGCGACGATCGCACCCGCCGGGTGGACGTGCGCGTCATCGCCGCCACGAATCGCCCGCTCGAGATCGAGGTCGAACGAGGGCGCTTCCGGCGCGACCTCTATTACCGGCTGAGCGTCCTGCCCATCGACGTGCCGCCGCTGCGCGAACGTCGCGAGGACATCTTGCCGATGGCGGAACGCTTCATGCGCGCGGCGGCGGAACGGCTGCACGTGCCGGCCCGCCCGCTGCGCCCGGACGAGCAGGCCGCGCTCATGAGCTACGATTTCCCGGGAAACGTGCGCGAGCTCCAGAACATCGTCGAGCGCGCGATGGTGCTCGAGCCGACCGGCCGTGCGGCGCTCGAACGCGAAATAGCGCGCGCGCCGCTGCTCCCGTCCCGCGCGAAAACCCCGTTGCCGCCCGCCGTCAACGGCAGCGAGCCCGAGCCCGCCTCCGCCCGTGAAGTCATCGCCGAAAGCGACATGCGGGCGCTCGAACGCCGGAACCTCGAGAACGCGCTCGCCCAATGCGGCTGGCAGATCGCCGGGGCCGGCGGAGCGGCGGCGCTTCTCGGCCTGAGCCCGAGCACTCTCGCCTACCGACTCAAGCGTCTCGGCATCGAACGACCGCGCTGAGGCGCGCGCTCACGTCCCGAAACGCACGGGCCCGCGCGGTCGCGAGAGTTCGCGAGTCCGGCGCAAGATCTCGCGAGCACGAATCTTCGCGTGTTTCACGAGCAGACACGCACCGCCGCGGCGCAGCCGAATTCTTGGGGATCCGAGCAAGTGAGCGCTGCTGGCACGTCCTTCGCAATCTGGGTCGCCTACGCGCCGAGCAGCGCGTCTGCTTCAGGAGGAACCATGCCGAAGGTCGAATTCGCGCCGCACAAGAGCGGTGATTTCTTGGTCGACTACGAAGAGAAGGTGTTCGAGGACGTGAAGGCCGCGCCGGGAGAAAAGGCGCTCGTCACCTTTCACACCGTCGCTTTCGAAGGCTCGATCGGGCTCGTGAACCTGTTGCAGGCCGTGCGCCTGAAGCGCAAGGGCTTCGAAACTTCGGTGCTGCTCTACGGGCCCGGCGTGACGCTCGGCGTGCAGCGCGGCTTTCCGAAGCTCGGCGACGAGGCCTTCCCCGGCCATTTGAACTTCAACAACCAGATCAAGAAGTTCATGGCCGAGGGCGGCAAGGTCTACGCGTGCCGCTTCGCGCTCCAGGCGCTCTACGGTCACGGTGAACCGGCGCTGATCGAGGGCATTCGGCCCATCAATCCGCTCGACGTGCTCGATCTCATCCTGCTCCACCGCAAGGACAACGCGGTGATCATCAACACCTGGACCGTGTAGCGCCGTCGAGGGAACGGGCATGAGCCAAGCGAAGAAGGTCCGCGCGGCCGCGGTGCAGCTGAGTCCGGTGCTCTACAGCCGCGAAGGCACGGTCGAGAAGGTCTGCCGTGCCGTCGCCGAAGCCGCGCAGAACGGCGCCGAGCTCGTCGTGTTTCCCGAAACGGTGGTGCCCTACTACCCGTACTTCTCGTTCATCAAGGCGCCCGTCGCGATCGGCGCCGAGCACCTCTTGCTCGTCGATCAGTCGGTGGACGTGCCCGGCCCCGCGACGGACGCGATCGCGGGCGCGGCGCGGGCGGCGGGCGCCGTGGTCGTGGTCGGGGTGAACGAGCGCGACCACGGCACGCTCTACAACACGCAGCTCGTGTTCGACGCCGACGGCGAGCTCGTGCTCGCGCGCCGCAAAATCACGCCGACCTACCACGAGCGGATGATTTGGGGCCAAGGCGACGGCTCCGGGCTTCACGCGGTCGACACGGCGGTCGGCCGCGTCGGAGCGCTCGCGTGCTGGGAACACTACAATCCCCTCGCCCGCTACGCGTTGATGGCGGATCACGAGCAGATCCACGTCGCCATGTTCCCGGGCTCGCTCGTGGGCGACATCTTTCGCGATCAAATCGAAGTCACCATCCGGCACCACGCGCTCGAATCGGGCTGCTTCGTGGTCAACGCCACGGGCTTCTTGACGGACGCGCAGGTCGCCGAGGTGGCGGGCAAGACGGGCTTCGACAAAGCGCTCCGGAGCGGCTGCTTCACGGCCATCGTTTCACCCGAAGGCGCCTTGCTCGCGCCGCCCCTCACCGACGGCGAGGGCGTCGTCTACGCCGACCTCGATCTCGCCCTCGTCGCCAAGCGCAAACGCATGATGGACAGCGTCGGGCACTACAGCCGCCCCGAGCTCCTGTCGCTCTTCATCGATCGGCGACCGAAACCACACCTCCACGAAATCGCGCCCGCGCGCTTCGAACCATCCGAGGAAATGCCCCATGCTGCGTCTGCCCACGCTGACGGATCGCACGCCGAAGCCGTGGCCTGAGCTCGCCTCCGAGCTCCAGGCGCTCGGCATGCGCTGGGTGGATCCGGCGGGACCCGGCTTGAGCCGTCACGGCGGCGCGGGCCCTTCGGACCACAAGGCCGTCACGCTCGGAAGCGAGACCGTGATGGTGCCGATCTTCACGCATTCCGCGCACGCCTCGCCCTTCACGGCGCACGTGAACCGAACCGGCGAGCGTGCCGATCTCTACCGGAGCGGTGAACGCATCACGGAAATCGGCTTTCCGAGCACGCCGCGCTTCTACGCGCTCTCGACGGCCGACGGCACGCCGTACTGGAAGATAGCGACCCTGCACGGCCGCGACGTGCTCGCGACGACCGTGCTCCAGACCTGCACGCGCTACGGCAATCGCGAAACGTCGTGTCAGTTTTGCGCCATCGGTCAGTCGCTGGCCAAGCGCGCGACCATCCCCGAAAAGACGCCGGCGATGCTCGCCGAGGTCGCGCGCGCCGCGGTGGAACTCGACGGCGTGACGCACGTCGTCCTGACGACGGGCACGCCCGCGACGCCCGACCGGGGCGCGAGCGTGCTCGCCGAGTGCGCGCGAGCGATCACGAGCGCGACCGCGCTGCCGGTCCAGGCTCAATGCGAGCCGCCCGCGGACTTCGGCTGGTTCGAGACCCTGCGGGCGGCGGGCGTCGGGAGCCTCGGCATGCATCTCGAGGCCGTCACGGAGCGCGTCCGGCGCCGCATCATGCCCGGGAAAGCCGAGGTGCCCATCCGCGTTTACCTCGAGGCGTTCGCGGCCGCCGTCGAGGTGTTCGGGCGCAATCAAGTCTCGACCTACATCCTCGCTGGGCTCGGCGATTCGGAGGAGGAGATCGTGGACTTTTGCGCGCGCCTCGTCGCGCTCGGCGTCTATCCGTTCGTCGTGCCGTTCGTGCCCATCGCCGGAACGCCGCTCGAGCGACATCCGTCGCCGCGTCCGGAGTTCATGCAGAGCCTGCTCTCGCGGCTCGCGCGCATGCTCGCCGAAGCGGGGATGAAGAGCTCGGACATCAAGGCCGGCTGCGGGCGCTGCGGCGCTTGTTCGTCGCTCCGAGCGCGGGAGGTGGCGGCTCATGCTTGACCGAGTGCACCCTTGGGGACGCGCGCTTTCGCGCCAGCTCGCGAGCGAAGTGGTCGCGCGCGTGGCGACGGAGAAGTGGGAGCTCGACGCCTATTACCGCATTCGGCGCGCCATTTTCGCGGAGGAACAAGGCGTGTTCGAGGCGAGCGACGTCGACGAGCACGACGCCCACGCGACGCCCATCGTCGCGACGAGCCAAATCGCCGGGATGCCCGACGAGGTCGTGGGCGTGGTGCGCATCTACGAGACCGAGCCCGGCACGTGGTACGGCGGGCGACTCGGCGTGTGTTGCGAGTACCGGCGACGCGGCGCCGTCGGGGCGGCGCTCATCGTCACGGCGTGCTCGACCGCGCACGCCTGGGGGTGCCGGCGCTTCTTCGCGACCGTGCAGGCGCGGAACGTGCGGTATTTCGAGCACCATCACTTTCGGGCGCTCGAGACGATCTCGGTCCGCGGGCGCGAGCACGCGCTGATGCAAGCCGATCTCGAGGCGTTTCCACCCTGCGCGCGCGCCCTCGCGCTCGCCGAAGCACGGAGGGTCGCGTGAAGCTCGAGCGCGGTCGGCTGCGCGGCCTCACCGAAGAGCTGCGTTCGCGCGCCGAGCTCGGGATGAAGCGCGACATCCAAATTGCCGCCAAAGCGTTCGGGCGCGTGACGCGGAGCTCCTGGTTCCCGGACGGCGGCAGCATCGTGAACGGCGACGACACGGCGGCGCTGCGCTCCGCCGACGGCTACACGCTCTTCGCGGCCGAAGGCATGCGCAGCGAGTTCGTGAACGCGGACCCGTGGTTTGCCGGGTTCTGCTCGGTGCTCGTCAACGCGAACGACGTCGCCGCCATGGGCGGGCGGCCCTGGGCGGTCGTCGATGTGCTGTTTCTCGGCGACGCCGGCGCGGAGCGCGTGCTCGAAGGCATCGTCGCGGCGAGCGAGCTCCTCGGCATCCCCGTCGTCGGCGGCCACACCACGCGCGTGCCGGGCCCGACGGAGCTCGCGGTCGCGGTCCTCGGACGCGCGCGCGAGCTCATCCGCGGCGACGGAGCGAAGCCCGGACAAAAGCTCGTCGCGGCCTTCGACCTGCGCGGAACGTTTCGCGGCGCGGGCAACGCCTTCAACGCCGCGACGACCGCGCCCGCGGCGAAGCTTCGCGCGGCGCTCGCCGTGCTGCCCGAGCTCGCCGAGAGCGGCAGCGTGCGGGCCGGCAAGGACATCAGCATGGCGGGCACGCCCGGCACGCTCCTCATGCTCTGCGAGTCGTCCGGAGTCGGCGCAAAACTCGACCTCTCGCGTCTGCCCGCTCCGCCGGACGTGGAGCCCTTGCGCTGGCTCACCGCGTTTCCGAGCTTCGGCTTCCTGCTCGCCGTGGATGCGAGCGTGGCCGCGAGCGTGTGCGCGCGTTTCGACGCGGTCGGCGTTACGGCCGACGTGGTCGGCGAAATCACGGCCACCCGACACATCGAGCTCCGCCTCGGCGACGAACGAGAACGGTATTGGGACCTCGCGGAAGCGCCGCTCACGGGCTTCGCTCCGGACGACCAACGAGGCGCGGCGTGAGAGCGAGCGTCGGGCTCTTCACCTACTCGGTCAAGCCGCGCGGCAGCGTCGTGCATGCCGCCTGTCTCGCCGAAGCGCTGGCGGACGCAGGCACGGACGTGACGCTCTATGCCCTCACGAAGGGGAACGACGCGTTCTTCCGGCCGCTTCGCTGCCGCTTCGTCGCGTTTCCAGCCGCGCCGGCGCCGGCGGAGCCCGACCGCCTGATCGAGCAGCGCATCGCCGAGCTCCAGGCCGGGCTCGAGCACGTCGCCGATCGTCACGACGTGTATCACGCGGAGGATTGCCTCACGGCGAGCGCGCTCGTCACCGCGAAGCTTCGCGGGCTCCGGCCGGTCGTGCGCACGGTGCATCACGTCGAGAACTACGCGAGCCCGTTTCTCGCGGCGTGCCAGCGCCGCTCGATCCTCGCGGCGGATCTCGTGCTCAGCGTGAGTGAACGCACGTCGCGCGACGTTTCGGCCGAGTTCGGACGGAGCTCTCGCATCGTGCACAACGGCGTCGATCTCGCGCGCTTCGCGACGGTGACGCCGACGGGCTTCGTCGCTCGGCTCGGCATCGCGCCGGACGACGTCGTCGTCCTGAGCGTCGGCGGCGTGGAAGAGCGCAAGAACACGCTGCGGACGCTGGACGCGATGATTGCCACGCTATGCGCCAATCCACGCGTGTTTTGGGTGCTGGCGGGCGGCGCGAGCATTTGGGATCACTCGGAGCTCGAACGGCGCTTCGACGAGCGCGTGGCCGCTTTGCCCGCCGAACAGCGGCGTCGCGTCGTTCGCACCGGCCCGCTCGAGGAGGCGGCGCTCGGCGAGCTCTACGCGCGGAGCGACGTGCTCGCGTGCGCGTCCCTGCACGAAGGGTTCGGCCTGTGCGTGCTCGAGGCGCTCGCCTCGGGCACGGCGGTGCTCGCGTCGAATCGCGAGCCGTTCACCGAGTTCGTCGACGACGGCGTGGCCCGGCTGGTCGATCCGGAAGACACGGCTTCTATCGCCGAGGGCCTGCGCGCGTTGACCGGGGACGCGGCGCTGCGTGCCCGGCTCGCGTCGGCGGGTCGCGGCCGCGCGAGCGCCTTTTCTTGGGCGAAAGCGGCGAGTGAACACCTGGACGCCTACGGCGAGCTCCTCGAGGGGCCCGCTCGACGGCAGAGAACGTTGCGTGCCGCGGGCGTGCACGAAGGAGCGTGAGAATTTGCCATGCCGGAAATGCATTTTCGTGTCGAGTGGCCGAACGGAAAGGTCGACCGCTGCTATTCACCCTCGTACGTCGTCGAGGAGCACCTCACGGTGGGAGAGTCGTACCCGCTCGGGGAGTTCGTGAGCCGCGCGCGCACCGCGCTCGAAATCGGCTCCGAACGCGTGCGCGAGCGCTACGGCTTCGCGTGCAGCTCGGCGCTCGATCAACTCCGCGCGATCGAAGAAACGGCCGCCGCGCTCGCCCCGGCGGAGCGCGAGGGGCGCGTACGCGTCCTCGAGTTCGAAAAGCACGCGGCGCGCGACGCGCGGAAGTCGGGGTAAGTCATGCCCGAGCATCACGCGGTCATCGTCATCGGCGCAGGCCAAGCCGGCCTCGCGACGAGCTATTGTTTGAAACAGCGCGGCATCGAGCACGTGGTGCTCGAAGCGAACCGGGTCGGCCACAGCTGGCGCAGCGAGCGCTGGGACACCTTTTGCCTCGTGACCCCGAATTGGCAATGCCGCTTGCCGGGACACCCCTACGCCGGGTCCGATCCGCAAGGCTTCATGGGCCGTGACGAGATCGTGCGGTACCTCGACGACTACGCGGCGGCGTTCGAGCCGCCGCTCCGCATGGGCATTCGCGTGACGGCGCTCACGCCGCGCGCGAGTCGCGGGGCGCGCTTCGAGCTCGAGACCACGGACGGCACGTACACGACGAACCAGGTCGTCGTCGCCGTCGGCAGCTATCACCTCGCGACCATTCCCGCGATGGCGCGGGAGCTCCCGCAGCAGGTCGTGAACGTCCACTCCGCGCACTACAAGAACCCGGCGTCGTTGCCGGCGGGCGAGGTGCTCGTCGTCGGAAGCGGCCAGTCCGGCTGCCAGATCGCCGAGGATTTGCACCTCGCCGGGCGCAAGGTGCACTTGGCCGTCGGCAACGCCCCGCGCTGCGCGCGCCGTTATCGCGGCAAGGACGTCGTCGAGTGGCTCGATCACATGCGCTACTACGACATCCCGATCGACCAACATCCGAATCGCGAACAGGTGCGCGATCGGGCCAATCATTACGTCACCGGCCGCGACGGCGGTCGCGACATCGACTTGCGCCGCTTCGCGCTCGAGGGCATGCGCCTTTACGGACCGTTGCGCGCCATTCGAAACGGCGTCTGCGAGTTTTCGCCCGAGCTCAAGCGAAACCTCGACGGCGCCGACGAGGTGTACCGGAGCATCAACCGCAGCATCGACAAGCACATCGCGGAAGCGCGCGTGTCGGCGCCGAGCGAGGCCCCATACGCGCCGGTTTGGGAGCCGGAAACGGAGCGCACCGAGCTCGACGTCCGCCTCGCGAACGTTTCGGCCGTCGTCTGGTGCATCGGCTTCGGCTCGGATTTTCGCTGGGTGAAAGCGCCGATTTTCGACGACCGCGGGTACCCGACCCACGACCGCGGTGTGACGCCGGTGCCGGGACTCTATTTCATCGGCTTGCCCTGGCTTCACACCTGGGGCTCGGGCCGCTTCTCCGGAGTCGGTCGCGACGCCGAACATCTCGCGACCGCGATCGAGGAGCTCACGCCGCCGAAGAGCCAGGTCGAAGCGACCGCACGCGCCGCGCTCCCGTGAGCTCGGCGGCCGTCAACTCGACTTGAAGCCGATGCGCGCGTGCGTGCCGTCGCAGAACGGCTTGTTCGCGCTGCCGCCGCAGCGACAGAGTTTGGCCTGGGTCAGGCGCGCGACGACGCGTCCCGTGCCGCTCGTGATCTCGAGGTTGCCGCGCACTTGCAAGGGCCCGTCCGTCAGCGGATCGATCGCGAGCGGCCCGTCGCGCACGGGCAGCATGTCGGCGGCGCCGGTCTTCGGCTCGCCGGTCGCCGCGAAGCCGTTCTCTTTGTGCGTGCCGTCGCAGTAGGGCTTGTTCTTCGAGCCGCCGCAGCGGCAGAGCGTCGCGCGAAAGCCCACGTTTTGCCCGTCGAGCAGCATGTCGGCCCGCACCGCGTACGGCCCGGCCTCACGCACGGCGAGCAGGTTCACGGGCGGGACGGCTTCGTCCGGCTTGCCGTCCTTGCGGCGGTAACGGATGGCGCCCGAGGGGCACGCGTGCGCGATCTCGGCGAGCGCTTCCACGTCCATCGCGTCGGGGTGGATCCAGGGTCCCTCGACGTTCGCGAGGAATACGCGCGGTCCCCACGTCACGCAAAACCGCGAGTGGATGCACTTCTTGCCCTCGTAGAGCAAAGTCAGCTTTTCGCCCTCGATTTCGTCGACGCCGTTCACCCGCACGGGGACGGGCGGCGCTCCGTCGGGCACGCGCTCCGCGCCGTGGCGAGCCGCTGCGTCCGGCGCCGGCCCGTTCGACGCGACGAGCGGCAAGCGCGTCGGGTTCCACGCGAAGCGCGCGTCGGCCTTGTCGGCGAGCTCGCTCAAGATCCGGCGCGCGGCGCTCGTGCGAGCGTCGCCGTCCCGATCGAGCTCGACCGCGGCCACGGCGAGCTCGCGCAGACGCTCGCGAACGAAGCGTGCCGCGCTCGGACCGGGCGACAGCGCGGAGGCGTCGCGCAGCGCCGTGAACGACATGCCGGCGTGGCAGCCGGGATGCGACGGGCCCGCGGGCAGCCGAGCGGCGCGCTCGCCGAGGTGCGTCACGGCGCGCATCAGACCGAGCCCGAGATCGACCGCGAGCGCCTTCTCGGGCGCGGGGCGCGGCACGGTGTACGAGAACGCGAGCAAGCGCAGCATCAGCGCATAAGCGCTGTTCGCAAGGTCGACCGTGGCGACGGCTCGCTCGTCCTCGATCCACACGCGCGCGTTCGACGCGAACGGCCGCCGCAAGACGGGGTTCACGGCGGCGGGAAATGCCGGGCTGAACGCCGGGTTCTTCGCCGCGAGCGCGCTGAGCTCGTCGCGGACGGCCGCGAAGCGCTGAAAATGCGAGTCGGCGCTGTGCTCGGGCGCGCCCTCCCCCTGCTGCACGATGGCGAGAAACGCTTGGCTCGCCGTCTTCCGGCAGACGACCGGCTTCGCCGCTTCGAGCCCCGTCTCGAGCGGCGAGAGCTGGAGCGCCGGATCACCGCAAAAGGCGACGCTCTCACCGACGTGCTCGACGAAGGCGCGCAGGCGTTCGTCGAGCGTCTCGTAGAAGACGCCCACCGTTTCGTAGTCGAGCGACTGAGGCACGAGGCGCGCCCCGCCGCCGCCGCGGCTGAACGTGACCGCCGCCTCGAAACCAGAGCCCTCCTTCTCGTCGGACGCTGCCGGCCGCTCGAGGTGGATGAAGTGCTGCAGCGCCTCCTCGCCGAACGGCGCGAGCTTGACGACGATGTTCGCCGGCAGCCAACCCGGATCCAACGGGAAATTCCCGCGTCCGAAGTGCGGCGCCGCGCCGAGCGCCGAGGTGATGTTCCACACCGCGGCGAGGTGACCCATCTCCTCGATCGCGACTCGGGTGATGGTGCGGCGGAACCCGGCGACCGCGACGGCTTCGTTCGACGTGAGCCCCTCGGCCTCGCCGTCGCGCAAGCTGAACGCCGCGTACAGGTAGGTGCACATGAGGTCGTGCTCGAGCTCGGCGGCCTCGCACAAGAGGTGCACGAGCTGTTCGCGACTCGGCGGCGGCTGACCGGAAGCGGAAGAAGTCGTCATGCGTCGGGGCGCTCGACGGCGCGGCGCAAGCATCGCGCATCGTCGACCTCGGAGCGAGCAGCCCGCGTGCCGGATCGCCTCCGCGACAATTTGTCACGCGACAGCCGGGCATGTGTTGTGCATTGGTGTAGGGGTATGTCGGATGACGGCGGAGTAGCGGGCGGAACAGGTGCCGAGCACCTATTCCACCAGCTCGTCGACAGCATCCCCGATTACGCGATCTTCATGCTCGACCCGGAGGGCCGCGTCGCGACGTGGAACCTCGGCGCAATGCGCATCAAGGGCTACACGCATCAGGAGATCGTCGGCAAGCACTTCGGGATCTTCTACACGCCGGAAGAGCGGCTCGCCGGCAAGCCCGCCCGCGTCCTCGAGACGGTCCGGCGAGACGGTCGCATCGAGGACGAGAGCTGGCGCGTGCGCAAGGACGGCACCCGCTTCTGGGGCAACGTCGTCATCACCGCGCTCAGGGACGGCGGGGAGCGCCTGATCGGCTTCGTGAAGGTCACCCGCGATCTGACCGCCCGCAAGCTGGCGGAAGAGGAGCTCCGAACTTCGGAAGAGCGCATGCGGCTGCTCGTCGAGTGCGTCACCGACTACGCCATTTACATGCTCGACCCCGAAGGCCGCGTGAGCACGTGGAACTCGGGGGCCGAGCGCATGACCGGCTACAAGGCGAGCGAGATCATCGGGCAATCCTTCACGCGCTTCTTTCAGCCCGAGGACGCGCGCGCCGGTAAGCCGCAAATAGAGCTCGAGCGGGCGCGGACCGAGGGGCGCTTCGAGGACGAGGCGTGGCGCGTGCGGCGCGACGGCACGCGGTTTTGGGCCAACGTCGTGCTCACGCCGATGCGGGACGCCCACGGGGACCTCATCGGCTACTCGAAGGTGACGCGCGATCTGTCCGAGCGGCGCTCCGCCGAGGAGACGGAGCGCCGGCTCGACGTCGAGCGAAGCGCGCGCGCCGTGCTGGAAGAGAGCGAAATGCGCCTGAAAGTAGCGGTCGCGCGCGCGGACGCCGCCAATCGCGTGAAGGACGAGTTCTTGGCCACCGTCTCGCACGAGCTTCGCACGCCGCTGAACGCGATCGTCGGCTGGTCGTCGCTCCTGCGCGCGCGCACCGACGACCCGGCGCTCCGCAAAGGCCTCGTCTCGATTCACCAGAATGCGCAGACGCAATCGCGGCTGGTCGACGACATCCTCGACGTCTCACGCGTCATCACCGGCAAGCTGCACCTGAACCTCAGCGCCACGGACGTGATGGACGTGGTGCATCAAGCCGCGGAAGTGATCCGGCCGTCGGCGGACGCCAAGCAGATCGCGCTCCGCTTCGCGCTGCCGGAGGAGCCCGTGCTCCTCGTCGCCGATTCCGATCGCTTGCGGCAGGTGGTGTGGAACCTCTTGTCGAACGCGGTGAAGTTCACGGACGCCGGCGGCGAAGTCCTGACCACGGTGGAACGCCACGGCAACGAGCTCTCGCTCTCGGTGCGCGACACCGGCCAGGGCATCCCGCTGGAGTTTTTGCCGCACGTCTTCGAGCGCTTTCGTCAGGCCGACGGCTCGACCACGCGGCGCTTCGGAGGGCTCGGGCTCGGCCTCGCCATCGTGCGTCACGTCACGGAGCTCCACGGCGGACGCGTGGAGGCGGAGAGCGGCGGCCCCGGACGGGGCGCGCTTTTCCGCGTCACGCTGCCGATTCGCCACGCCGCGATGGACGCGAGCGTCGCGCCTGCCGAGGCGCTCGAAACCCGGCCCGCGTCGCAGCCGCGCCGGCACGCGCTCGGCGGTCTGCGCATCCTCGTCGTCGACGACGATCGCGACGCGCGCGAAATGCTCGAGGAGGCGCTCGTCGACGCGGGAGCGTCCGTCCGTTCGGCGGATTCGGCGAGCCAGGCGCTCGACTTCGTGCGGAGCTTTCGCCCGCACGTCATCGTGAGCGACGTCGGCATGCCGGACGAAGACGGGTACGCGTTCATGCGCCACGTGCGCGAGCTCGGCGCGCGCCAGGGCGGCGACGTCCCGTCGATCGCGCTCACGGGGTACGCGCGCCACGGCGACAAGACACTGGCGATCGCCGCCGGCTTCACCGCGCACGTGGCAAAACCGGTGGTGCCCGCCGAGCTCGTCGAGCTCGTCGTGAGCCTCGCCGACGACGCGGGCCGCGAAGAAGCTTCGTCGCAGTAACCCCCCGCCCCGCCTTGCGAGCTCGAGAGATTAAGGACAGCCCCTAGCGCGACGCTTTCCGCCGGCGGTTCGCGCGCGGACGCGCCGGAGCGGGCGGACGGATCGTCTTCGCGAGCGCCTCGGGCGCGACGGCCGGGCGCTGTCCCGACACGGGCCCCTGCGGCGCCCACGGCATGAGCGCATCCGCGAAGCCGCGCGCGCTCTGGAAGCGCAAGTTCACGTCCTTCGAGAGCGCCTTGGCGACGACCTCCGCGAAGAGCGCGTCGAGCTCGGGGCGGAGCTCGAGCAGCGGCGTGGGCGCGCCTTGATTGATCTGGAACATGACCGCGTTGTAGTTGTTCGCGACGAACGGCGGCCGCCCCGCGAGCAGCTCGAACATGAGACAGCCGACGGCGTAGAGATCGCTCCGCGCGTCCGCGCTCTCGCCGCGCGCTTGTTCGGGCGCCATGTACGCCGGCGTGCCCATCACCATGCCGGTTTGCGTCAGCCGTTCGTCCCACGGCGTCCCGGTGAGCTTCGCCACGCCGAAGTCGAGCAGCTTCACGAGGTCGACCACGCCCGGCATCGACGTGAGAAACACGTTGTCCGGCTTGAGATCACGGTGCACCACGTTCGCGCCGTGCGCCGCCTCGAGCGCCGCGAGCACCTGCACCGCGATCCACGCCGCCTCCTCGAGCGAGAAGCGCCGTTCTTGGCGGAGCGCGTCACCGAGCGAACGGCCGTGCAGGCGCTCCATCACGATGAACGCCGGCTCGTCCGACGGCATCTGAAAATCGAGCACTCGCACGATGTTCGGATGATCGATCGCGGCGACCAAGTGCGCCTCGCGCTTGAAGCGGCGGAGCACATCGACGTCGCCGCCGATCCCCGCGTGCAAGACCTTGATGGCGACGGGCATTCCCGCGAGATCTTCGCGTGTTCCCTCGTAAACGGAGCCCATGCCGCCCGAGCCGAGCAGCGCCCCCACCCGATAGCGCCCGCCGAGCAGCGAGCCCTCGAGGTCGCTCGTGTCGGTGCTCTCGGCCTTGAGCCGGCGGCGCGAGCGGCCGGCGACGGCTTCGCGTGCCTCCACGCGCTTGCGCCGGACTTCGAGCCCGCGCGCGACGCTCGCTCGAAATTTCGGGATGTCGATGGGTTTGGCCAGGTATTCGACGGCGCCGTACTCCACCGCGCGCATCGCCGACTCGAGATCGGGGTCGCCGGAGAGCA
This sequence comes from Polyangiaceae bacterium, assembly GCA_035499895.1. Taxonomy (GTDB): domain Bacteria; phylum Myxococcota_A; class Polyangia; order Polyangiales; family Polyangiaceae; genus PMG-095. The sequence continues at coordinate 20,556 of DATJXW010000151.1, forward strand.
ACACCACCGGCAGATCGGGGTCGCTTTCATGCACGCGCCGGAGGAGCTCGACGCCGTTCATGTCGGGCATGTGCACGTCGCTCACGACGAGGTCGAACTGCTCTTTGGCGACGAGCTCCGTCGCCTCGAGGCCGTTCGCCGCCTCCTTCACGCTGTGACCGGCTTGAACGAGGGCGCGCCGAAAGCTCTTTCTCACGTCCGGACTGTCGTCCACGAAGAGCACGCGCCCGTGAACCGCGGGAGCCCCAGCCTTCGCGTCAGCCGCCGCCATGCGTCACCTTGCCGGCGGCAGGGCCCGAGCCGCTCGCCCGCGCGCGTTCGCCCCGCCGCCACCCGGCGCGAGCTTCGGCGTGGACCGCGTCGCAAAACCCCATGGACCCAAAGCCTAAGCCGCACGCTTCGCGGATCCATCCTTCCCGACGATCGGTGCCGTTCTTTTGTAGGACAGTGTGGGGAAGCGTGAGAATGCGCCCGTTCGGCGCGGCGCTCCCGGCAAAACGAGCGCTCGAAACGTTCGCGTGGAACGGCACGTCTCGGGTGCGCCCGGTCGGTTCGGAGCCGCCGGTTGCGCCGCCGCGCGGAGCCCGTCTCGAGCGCACGACCGTGCCGTGGCTCGCCGTCTCGAATTGAGACCCGGTCGCCTAGAAGCGCAGCGACGGGGGCGCGAGATCGTACGAGTCGAGGTAGTCGGCCACGGCCGCTTCGATCACGCGCCACGCGTGAGTTCGATCGTAGACGCCGGCGACGCTCACGCGGTGTTCGGCGTCGGGCATGAGCTTGTAGGTCGTAAAGTAGTGGATCATGCGATCGACGAGGGCTTTCGGAAGCTTCGAGAGATCGTCCACGCTGTCGAAGTAGGGGTCGTTGTGGAGCACCGCGACGATCTTGTCGTCGGCCTCGCCGCCGTCGATCATCTGGATGCCGCCGATCACGCGCGCGCTGATCAGAATTTCGGCGCGCGTGATCGGTCGCTCGCTGATGACGCACACGTCGAGCGGGTCGCCGTCGGCACCCGCCGCGGTCGGCGAGAGCGCCGCGACCCGCGCCGCGCTGTACGTGCGCGGGATGAAGCCGTAGAGCGTCGGGGATTGCGCGGAGCCGCGATGCGGGCGATCGACGCGCAGGTAGCCGGTCGTCTTGTCGACTTCGTATTTGACGGTGTCGAACGGAGTGAGCTCGATGTACGCGTTGACGACGCGAGGCACGTCGCTACCGACGTCGAGGCCATGCCAGGGGTGCGGGCGGAAGCGATAGAACGGCGGCGGCGGCAGAGTCATCGGCAAGTCACACGAGACTAGTCTCCTTTCGACGGCCCCCGCTCGAAGGCGCGCTTTCTCGCGGGAATTTCGCCGCAAAACCCGCGTTCATTCTCCAGATTGTCACGCTCGGGTGGCACGGGGTGTGACTACGGTGCGCCGAACTTGCGGGTGATTGCCTCGACCCATGCGCTGCTGTTCGCGGCGTCGACGCTCGGCTTCGGCTGCGCGGTGGACCCACGCGAGCTCGGCTCGGCGCCGCCCGCCGCCACGAGCGTCGGCTTCGAGCTCGTCACCGGCGACGGCGTCGAGCTCGATACGGTGCGCTACGACGTGAACACGCCCGGCGGCGAGGACGTCCTCGACGGCACGCTCGACGTCCGGAGCAAGAGCGCCGAGCTCACGTTCGGCGTCGACGAGCTCCCGCCCGGCGACTACGACCTCGCGCTCGTCGCCGTCGGCATGCACGGGGGCGCGCCCTCGCTCTGCACGAGCGATCCGATCCCGTTCGCCGTCACGCCGGGGGAAGCGCTGCGCCTGCCGCCCGTCACCTTCACCTGCCGCGTGCAGGATCCGACGAACCAGACGTGGAGCGTGAGCCCCGGCGTGGCGATCGCGATCGAGACGCTGGAAGTCGGCGGCGAGGGGCTCGCGTTCACCTACTCGCCGGCGGCCGCGAAGGGCCATCTCGACGCGAACGGCAGCTGCAATTACCAGCCGATCGTCGTCGAGCTCACCTCGTTCGAGAACGACCTCGAGGTGACGCTCGACGAGAGCCCGGACGGCGCGCTCGCCGGCGGCAATCCGTCGCTGCCGCAGCTCACGTACGCCTGCGCGAGCGACGGCGACAAGACGCTCTCGCTCGCGGCGACGCGCGGCACGGACACGCTCACCAAGGCGTTCGTCGTGCACTGCGACGGCTCGAGCTGCGCGGCGGGCGGGCCCGTGTGCGGCAACTCGCGCACCGAAGCGGGCGAGGCGTGCGACGAGAATACTCCGCGCTGCGTCAACTGTGAGATCCATCCGACTTGCGGGGACGGCGTCGTCGACGCGCCCGAAGCGTGCGACGCGCGGGCGCTCCCGACGCCGAGCTGCGACGTGAACTGCCGCAGCGTGAACGCGCCCTGAACCGCGCTCAGGGCGCGTAACCCGCCGCGCGCCGCACCGCGAGCGCGTGGGGACTCGTCGGGTAGCGCGCGAGAAAGGCGTCCGCCCGCGCACGCGCGGCGTCGCGCCGGCCGACCGCGGCGAGCGCTTCGATCGTCAGCGCTTCGCGCTCCTGGGCGAGCAAGCCGTTCGGCTCGTCCCGCTCGAGCGCGCCGAGCGTTTCGAGCGCACGCGTCGCGTCCCCCGCGCGAAGCAGCGCCCGCGCGCGTGCCACACGCTGACTTTCGCTCTCGATCGGCGGCGCTTCACGCGCGCGCTCGGGGTGCGCGCTCGGGGCGTGCGGCTCGAGCGCGGCGCTCGGCTCGGGCGGCTCCGCGCTCGCGCTTGCCGGCGGCGCGGGTGCGTCCCAAGCGGGCGCCGCCGCGGTGTGGAACGGCGCCGTCACGCTGGTCGCCCCTTCCAAGACCCTCGGATGTTCCACGGCAGGCGGCGTTACGGCGCGCCCGCCGAAATAGAGCCCGCCGCCGACCACGGCGCCGAGCGCGAGGCCGAGGCTCGCCGACTTCACGAGCGCGAGGGACGTGACGAGGCCCGCTCCCGCCGCGCCGGCTCCCGTCGCGGTCGCGCCCGTGGCGGTCGTCCCGGCGCTCGCGACGGCCGTGGCCGCGGCCGCGGTCGCCGGCGCGACGAGCTTGAGCGACAGCGCGCCCCAGATCGCCGCCTTCGCGCCGACCGGCGAGCGCTCGCCCGCGCCGACTTCGAGCGCGCGCCGTTCGTCCGACGTGAGCACGCCGTCGTCGAGCAAACGCGGAGGATCGGAGCTCATGCGCCCTCCAAACGAAAGCGGGTGCCGCTCCGGCGCGCGGCGGCGCGCGCGATGCCCTGCCGGAAGCGCTCACGGCCGAGACGCAAGCGCGAATACACGGTGCCGAGCGGGATCTCGAGCGCGGCGGCAATGGCGTGGCCCGTCATGCCCTCGAGCTCGAACGCGGTGAAGACCTCGCGCTGATCTTGGTCGAGCACGGCGAGCGCTTGCTCGAGCAAGGCGTGGTCGTCGGCGCGTTCGAGCTTCACGCTCGGATCCGCGCCCGGATCGGCCGCTTCGGCGAGCGGCTCCTCCACCGCGATCTCGCGGCGGACGTGAGCCCGGCGCCGCCGGTCGCGGGCGGCTCGCGCGGAGATGCGGAAGAGCCACGTGGTCACTTTCGCCCGTTCCTCGAAGTCGGCGAGCCGGCGATGGACGACGAGAAACACCTCCTGGGCGACGTCCGGCAGGTCGACCGCCGGGACGCCGAGACGCCGCAGGGTCCGCCACACGAACTCGAAGTGTTCCTCATACACGTCTTCGAAAGTCATCCGTTGCCTGGCTCGCAGGCCTTGGGGGCTCGCGCGGTCGGCGCTCGGGTACCTTGGATCAAGGGGAGCGTCCGCGGCAGGCCATCACCAAATCGACACCTCGGGGCCGGCGGCGAGACCGGCGGCGAGCGGCAGGCTTTGAAAGGCGGAGCCGTAATCGTGGACGCGCAGGCGCTGGTGACCGAGGGCGACGAGCGCGAGCGCGTCGAGCCGCAGGGAAAAGACGCGCCCGAACCGATAACGCAGCACGGCGACTGGCCCCGCGGCGAACCACGGGTCGTGCGTCGAAAAATCCTGATCGAAGCCGCGCCCGGCGCCCGCGAGCGCGCCCGCGGCGAAACGCGCGCAAATCGAGCCGTCCCACGCGAGCGAGGTGCTTCGAACTGCGCGAAAGCAGCCGTCGACGAAGCCGTACGCGAGCCAGACGCGCACTTTGGCGGGACTGAGCGGCGCGAACGACACGGTGCTCGGCGCGACCCAGTCGCCGCCGAGCGCGAGCGTGACTCGCCCGCGACCGAGCGCCAGCGCGCCGCCGACGTAAGGCGACACGACGGCGCCGAGCAAGCCGTACGCGAACGCACCCTCGGCGCGCACCGACGCGACGAGCGGCTCGGCGGGCTCGCTCGAAGAGGGCGGAGGCGGCGCGGGCGGCGTGAGCGGCGGTGCGGCGGGCGGCGGCTTGGCGGCGGCGGGCGGCGCTGCTTTCGGCGCGGGCTCGGCGCTTGCCGGCGCTGCGCGCGCCGCGGCGACTTCGGGTGGCACGAGATCGAGCAGCAACGCGAGCACGACGGCGACGGAATCCGCCAGGCGCTTGCAGTCGGCGTCGTCGGTGCGAAGGACGCGCTCCCCTTCTTTTTCGCCGGTCGCGCTCACGGTCGCGAGGTACGAGCTCGGGCTGCGATCGAAGCGCACGGCGATGGAAATCGGTGTGACGCCCGGCGTCGCGGGAGCCGCGCCGAGCGCCAGGGCCGCCTTCACGAGCTCGGCTTCGCTCGGGCAGTCGAACGCGCGATCACTGCGTTCGACGTGCACGTCGCCGCCCGGCACGGGCTCGGCGAGCGCCGGCGCGGCGACGAAGACGCACACGAAAGCGAAGAGCAGGCCGGAGCGGAGCGCCACCATCGAGTCCGCTCACGGGGTAGCAAATTGCGGCCGGGAGCAGAGAAGCATTTTTGGTGATGTCGGTACCGGGCGGCTGCCCCTAGAGCTATTGGACGCGCTCGGCACGGAGCCGGCGCAAGGTTAAGGAGCTCGGCGCATGCGGCACTTGGTGGGCTTTTCTCTCTTGGCGGGGTTGTCGGCGGGGCTTTTCGGCTGCTCGCTCTCGACGGTCGGGGCGATGGATCCGGTCCAGGGCGGCAAGTGCGCCACGCCGATGCAGACCGCGACCACCCACGACGGCTGTACCGAATGCACGTGCAACGGCTCGACCTGGGACTGCACGGGAGACCTCTGTTCGGGCACCGGCGGAGCCCCCGATGTCTCGAGCGGCGGCACGAGCACGGGCGGCACGGCGGGCAACATGGGCTCGGGCGGCGCCGCGACGGGCGGCTCGAGCAGCACCGGCACGGGCGGAACCGGCATGGGCGCGAGCGGCGGTTCGGCGGGCACGTGCACGCCGGGCGACAGCAAGCTCGCCGACGACGGCTGTAACAAGTGCACCTGCACGATGAGCGGGGATTGGGCGTGCACGCTCCTCGATTGCGCGGGGCCCGCCTGCACGCCGGGGCAAATGATGGCCACCGGCTGCCAAGAATGCCTTTGCGACGCCACCGGGGCATGGTCGTGCGCGCTCCGGACGGACGCCGGCTGCACGGCTCAAACCTGCAAGCCCGGCGAGACCGAGATGGCGACCGACGGCTGCAACACGTGCACTTGCGGCGTGGACGGCAGTTGGGCGTGCACCCAAACGGACTGCAGCGCAGACTGCCCGCCGCCCGTTCGCTTCGATCCGAAGACGTGCACGGCGACGGGCGCGGTGTATGCGCAGGACCCGAACAGCGGGCTCTGCTGCGCCTATTCGTCGTCGTGCGCGGCGCCGAGCTCTTGGATCCTTTTCGCGACGCCCGGCTGCATGTCGGGGCCGTTGATGTGTCAGGAGGGCATGGCGGATTGCGACGCCGACCCGACCAACGGCTGCGAGACGAACCTGACGACGTCGGTCGCGAACTGCGGCCGCTGCGGACTCGTGTGCATGGCACCGGCCGGCACGGCGGCGACCTGTCAGATGGGCAGCTGCTCGTACGGCGGCGGGACGACCCCGACGTGCCTCTACCAAGGCGTGCAGCACGCCGCGGGCGACAGCTTCCAAGCGCGTGACGGCTGCAACACGTGCGGTTGCGTCGTGAACACCGACGGCACCACCGACATCGCGTGCACGGAGCGGGCGTGCATGTGCGACCCCGCGAACGAGGCGTACCGTCAATACGTCGGCCAAACGCCGGACGCCTGCAAGACGATCGATTTTGCGTGCCCGGACGACACGACGATGTTCACGAACGAGTGCGGCTGCGGGTGCGAGCAGAGCGACGAGTGTCCCGACGCCTTCGCTTGCGGCGTACCGGACAGCCCGCCACCGCTCGGCGACCCCTGTGACGCGACGCTCGAGGCGATGTGCCCCTACTCGTCGCACGCGCAGTAATCGGAGCGCGCTCCCCAAAAGCATCGCGCCGGCCCGACGCATGACCGTCGAGCCGGCGCGATTTCTATCTGCACACACACACCGGCGCCCGCGGGCGACGCCGCTGTTCTTTGGCCGCTTACTCGGCGCCCGCGGCTTCCGCCGACGAGAGCTCGGCGCCGCCGCCGGCCGTCACGGCGTGGGTCGCCGGCAAGGCCGACGTGACGTACTCGGGGTACGCCGTGTTGCCGTGCTGGCTGAGGTCGAGACCCTCGGTCTCGTCGTCCTTGGTCACGCGCAGCAATCCGAGCGCGTTCAGCGCCGCGAACATCGCCATCGCGCTCGCGAACGTCGCCGTGCAAACGATGAAGCTACCGATGCACTGGGCTTTGAACACGGCCCAGCCGCCGCCGTAGAAGAGACCGGTGAGCGCGTCCTTCGACTTCGCGGCGATCGCGGGGATGCCCGTCGGGCTCGAGCCGGCCGCCGAGTATTGGCCGCAGGCGAAGAGTCCGAGCGAAAGCGTGCCCCAGATGCCGCAGAGGCCGTGCACGGGCCAGGCGCCGACCGGATCGTCGATGCGGAGGTACTCGAGGAGCTCCATGCCGAGAATCACGAGCACGCCCGCCACGGCGCCGAGGATGCAAGAGCCCACGTCGCTCAC
>DATJXW010000152.1:0-8106 GCA_035499895.1 Polyangiaceae bacterium
GTCCGCTTTTGGTTATTTTTTCAGTTCAACACGTTTCACTACATCTCGCACTCGCGCGCGAGTGTTTCTCGCGTGTGTCGCGCTCGCCGGCGCGTTCGGCTGCACGAGCGAGACGAAGAAGAGCGCGGCGCTCGCGAAGGAGAGCGTGCAATCGCTCGTCGGCGTCGCGAAGGAGGACGTGCGCGAGATTCGCAGCGGGCTTCCGCTCGGCGCGGCGGAGCTCGCGAAGCTCCTCCCGGCCGAAGGCGACATCGATCCGCAAGCCGCGCGCGAAGCGCTCGAGACCACGCGCAACAAGGTGCAGGACCTCCGTATCGCGAAGTCGACGTTCTTCGCGCTCGCCACGCCGCAGGGCATCGTGATCCGCGACGACCAGCAGCAGGATCGGCTCGCCGGCAAGAACCTCATGCCGGCATTTCCCGGCATCGCCATGTCGACGCTCCTCGGGCAGCTCGTCGAGACCCGCGGGTCGCTGCCCGAAGCCGCGGAGGTGCGCGGCAGGCCCGACGCGGAGTGGGTCGCCGCGATCGGCGTCGGCCCGAGGGGCTCGGCGCGGGCGATGTACCTGACCGGCTGGTCCTGGTCGGCCTACGCGTACCGGCTCGAAAACGCGGCGCGGACCGCCGCTCGGAGCGCGGCCACGAATCCCGCCAAGGAGCCGCTCCTTTACGCCTTCGTCATCGTCGACGACGAGGTTTACGGAGCGCCCGTCTCGCCCGACGTGAACTTGAAGGCCGTGCACGACCACGTCAAAGTCGGGCAACTCAATCCGGGCGTGGCGTTCAGCACCGAGCTCGAGATCACCGGGCGCGGCTTCGGACTCGCCGCCGAGCTCGCGCCGGATCTCGGGACGAAGGTCGCGATCGCCGTCTTGCGGAGCGAGACCTAGCGCGCGCTAGACGGTGGCGTCTTCGGGGCCGAGCCGGCCGAAGCGGTGGAGCGCGACGAACAGCACGACCACTCCGGCGAGGATGAGCCAGCGTCCGGTGTCGTCGTCGGTGACGGCCAGCGTGATTCCGGCGAAGAGCGACGCCGCGCCCGCGCCGATCATCAGCCGGGCGCGCCGCTCCTCGCGCGGCGGCGCCTTCACGAGCACGTCGGGTTTTCGAGGCTCGTCGCTCATGGCCATTTCTCCGCGTGGGCGCGCACCAAAAAGTCACGCACGTCTCTTCGGAGCTTGAGCTCCGCGGTGACGGTCGTCTCTTCGTGATCTTCGCCGACCTGGTCGTCGTACGAGTAATCGGTGTCTTCGAGCACGAGCACGCGCGCGTCGCCGTCGTCACCGAGGCCGCTCACGAGCTGGAGCGCGTCACCCATGCTCGAGTCGCGCGGCGGCAAGGCCGGCCCGAGAGCCGCGCGTTCGTTCGCCGTCACGTAGGCGACGCCGTATTTTCGACCCTGCGACAGCACGTCCACCTCGAGAGTGTGCCCCGGCGCCAAGGTAATGGGGTGGCCGTGGACCGGCTGGTCTCGCTCGTCGTGGAAGGCCTGCAGGATGATTTCGACGGCGCGCCGCTCGTCGAGGGGGCGCGTCGGGTTCGGCGCGCGCGGGGGCGGCGACGCGCAAGCGATGGCGACGGCGGCGAGCAGGCAGTGCGCCGCGCGCTGGGTCGTCAAGCACGACGCCGGCCGTCTCGAAGCCCGTGCAGGGGCCGTCATTGGCGGCAAAAGGTAGCCAAGTGGGCGGCCTTTAGCTAGCTCTCCGCGAGATGCTCCCGGTCGACCTGCGCACGGCGCGCCTCGCGGCCCTGGCGGCCCTCGCGCTCGGCTGCGGCCGGCCGGCCCTGCCCGATCCGAAAGTCGCCGCACGCGCCTACGCCGACGCGGCCGCGCACGGCGATGCCGAGCGCCTGCACGGGCTCCTCACGCGTGAAGCGCAAAGAAACTACGGGCTCGCGCGCGTGAGGGCGCTCGTGCAGGACGAACGTGCGGAGCTCGCGGCTCGGGGGGCGGCCGTCACCGCGCGTGACGCCCGCGTCGAGGGCACGGCCACGCTCGTCCTCGCCGACGGCGGGCGCGTCGAGCTCGCGCTCGAGCCGGACGGGTTTCGCGTCGCTGCCGCGGACACGCTGCCGGCCGCGGCGCGCACCCCGACCGAGGCGCTCGACGGACTCAGGCGCGCTCTTGCCCGGCGGAGCTACACGGCGCTCCTCCGCGTGCTGAGCGCCGAGTCGCGGAACGCCGTCGAGACCGAAGTTCGTGCGCTCGCGACGGCGCTCGAAAACCCGGCGACGCTCGACGTGCGCGTTCAGGGCGACCGCGCCGACGTGGACGTGGGCGGCGGCCACCAAATCACGCTCCGGCGCGAGGACGGCACCTGGCGCGTCGAGGACATCCAATGAGCGACGGCAACCGACTCGGACGGCGGGCACTCACGGCGGGGCTCGTCGCGCTCGCGGCGGCGCCCTGCGACGCGTGGGCGTTCGGCGAGGCGGGCGCGTTCCGTGCTCGCCTGCTCGCGGCCGGCAAGAGCCGCACCGACGAGGCGCGCGCGGGGGCCACGTCGCGTTGGGCTTCGGAGCTCGTGCGCCGCACGAGCGCGCCGGGGCGCGAGGAGCGCGAGGTCGTGAGCCTCGATCGTCCGGCGCTCTTTCGCGAGCCGTTCGCCGTGTGGTCGGGCGCGGAAGACGTGGGCGCGCTCTCGATGTCGGAGGTGAGCGGTCTCGAGCGCTTCTTGCGCCTCGGCGGCACGCTCGTGGTGGACGACGCCGAGCCCGAGTCCGGCGCGTTCGGACGCTCGGCGCGGCGCGAAATCTTGCGCGCGTTGCCCGAAGCGCCGCCGGTGCGCCTCGAGGCCTCGCACGTCATTTTCAAGACGTTCTACTTGCTCGATCGCCCGGTCGGGCGCGTGCTCGGCCCCACGCACATCGACGCGGTCGTGCGCGGGCGGAACGCCGTCGTGCTGTTTTTGGCCCACGATCTGCTCGGCGCGCTCGCGCGGCGCGGCGACGGCTGGGCGTTCGCCGTCGAGCCGGGCGGCGCGGAACAGCGCGAGCACGCCATCCGTTTCGCCGTGAACATCGCGATGTACGTGCTGTGCTCGGACTACAAGGACGACGTGGTTCACGCGCCGTTTCTCCTGCAGCGTCGCGGCAGAGCCCGATGACCGTCTTCCAGTCGAGATCAGGGTGGGTAATTTAGGCCTCGCCGAAGGGCTGACTCCGCTCGCGGCCGCGTCCGTCGCGCTCGTCTTGTGCGTGTGGCTCGGCTTCGTCTTCGTCGAGGTGCGGCGGAGCGAGCGCGCCGGCGCGACCGTGCTCGCGAGCGCGCTCTTCGCGGCCCTGTGCGTCGCCGGCGCGCTGCTCCGGCCGACGCGCGTCGAGAAGCGCGGCGCGCGGCTCGGCCCGCGCGTGGCGGTGCTCGTCGATCAGGCGCGCCGGCTGCGTTTGCCCGCGGAACACGGCGACCGCCGGAGCGTCGCTCTCGACGCGGCGGGCGCGCTCCTCCGGCGCTGGACCGCCGCGGAAGTCGACGTATTCGGGTTCGCGGAAGGGAAGCTCGTCCCGCTCTCGCTCGACAAGGAGAGCACGCTCGGTCAGCTCGGCGAGGAGAGCGACCTCACGGGAGCCCTGTCCGAGCTCGCCGGCGAACCGGGGGAACGCTTCCGCTCCATCGTGGTCGTGAGCGACGGCCGGCTCGCGCGCCCGACCGAGCACCTCGACGACGTCGCGCTCAGCGCCGCGCTCGGGTCGCCGGGCGTGCCCGTGCACACGGTGCGGGTCGCGGAGCAGGCGCCCGCGGACGCGAGCGTGCGCGAGGTGAGCACGGTCGGCGCGGCCGTCGCGCACCAGCCGCTCGTCTTGCACGTGACCGTCGGCTGCGCGGGCGGCCTGCGGTGCGACGAGGTGCCGGTCGTCGTGCGCGAGCTCCGGCAGGCCTCGGACGCGGCGGAGCTCGCACGCGGCGTCGCTCATCCGGGCGCGGGCGAGGCGACGATCGATCTCGAGGTGACGATCGAACGCGCCGGCCAGCGCGTGATCGAAGTCGCGATCGACGCTCCGCCGGGCGATCGCGTCCCCGAAAACGACCACCGCCTGCTCACCCTCGACGTGCGGCGGGAGCGGGTGCGCTTGCTGCACGTCGCCGGGCGGCCCACTTACGACGTGCGCCAGCTCCGCCTCTGGCTCAAGGGCAACGAGTCGATCGATCTCGTGGCGTTCTTCATTCTGCGCACGAACGCCGATCAACCGAACGTGGTCGACGACACGACCGAGCTCTCGCTCATTCCGTTTCCGGTCGACGCGCTCTTCACGCAGCACCTGCCGACGTTCGACGCGGTCATGCTGCAGGACATCGACGCGAACGAGTACAAGCTCGAGCCGTACCTGCCCGCGCTCGAGGCCTACGTGCGCTCGGGCGGCGGGCTCATCATGGTCGGCGGCCCCTCGGCGTTTTCGGGAGGCGGCTACGCGGGCTCGCCGCTCGAACGCGTGCTTCCGGTCGAGCTGCCGCGCACGGGCGAACCCTACGACCTTCGCACGTTCGTGCCGGCTTACACGGCGGCGGGTCGCGTCGCGCCGGTGCTCGGCGGCGTGCGCCAGCTCCTCGGCGAGGAGCTCCCCGCCATGGAGGGCTCGAATTCGCTCGGCAAGGCGCGGCCGGGCTCGATCGTGCTGTGGGAGCACCCCGATCGGCGCGTGGGCGATTCCCCGATGCCGGTGCTCGCGCTCGGCGAAATGGGCGACGGCCGTTCGATCGCGCTCGGGGTCGACGGCACGCACGAGCTCGCCTTCAGCGAGCTCGCCGAACGCACGTCGGGCCGCGCTTACGGCGCGCTCTGGGACGGCTTGCTCGGCTGGCTCATGCGCGACCCGCGCTACGAGGCGGGTCGCGTCTCGCTCGAACGGCCCTGCATCGCCGGTGAGCCGACGGCGTTCGAGCTCGTGCCGCCGCCGGGTGCGACGGGCGAAGTCTCGCTCACCATCGAGCGGCTCGGGCTGCCGGTCGAGACGGCGCTCACGCGCACGCTCGCGCAAACGGGGCCGTCCCTGCACGTGGATGCCGGGCGCTTGCGGGCGGGCGGCTACAGCGCGCGCATGCGGGTCGGAGCGGCGCCGCCGACGCGTCTCGACTTCGCGTGCGAAGACGGCGGCCGCGCTTACGCCGACTCGCGACCGGATCCGGGCCGGCTCGAGCGCATCGCGCGGGCGACCGGCGGCAAGAGCGTCAGGCCCGTCGACGTGGGCGATCTGCCGCTGCCCGACCCGACCGAGATCATGGTCGAACGCCGGGCCTCGGCCCTCGTGCCGCCTTGGATTTGGTCGCTCGGCGCGGCCCTGGCGCTCGGCGCGCATTGGCTTTTGCGCCGGCGCGCCGGTCTCGCGTGACGCGCTCGCCGCCGCGAGCCGCCTCTCCGGATCTGGTAGCCTTCGGAGCGGTGCGCGAACCCAGCGCGATTTTCCTCGCGATCGTCGCGCTGCTCGGCTCGAGCGGCGTGGCCCACGCGTCGATTTGGCCGACCGCCGAGCGCCGCGTCGAGCAGAAGCTGACCGACCCCGACGTCCTCGTGCGGCGCGCCGCCGCGCGCTCCCTCGCCGAGTTGCCGCACGCGAGCGCGCGCCGGCTCGCGCTCGCCGCGCTCGCCGATCCGGACGCGGAGGTGCGCATCGCGGCCGTGCGCGTGGCCGTCGCGGTCGACACGACCGAGCTCGGCCCGCGGCTCGCGAGCTTTCTCACCGATCCCGACGCGCGCGTGCGGCTCGCCGCCGCGGAAGCGCTGATTGAACGGCCGAGCCCGGCCGCCCTCGCCGCGCTCGCTCGCGCCTCTTCAGACAGCGACGCGAAGGTGCGCGCCACCGTCGCCCGCGCGCTCGGCGCGTCCGGCAGTCCGGAGGTCGTGCTGCCGCTGCTCGGCCGCCTGGACGATCCGAACCCCGACGTCCGGCGCGACGTGGTGAACGCCCTCGCGCACCTCGGAGACCGGCGGGCGGTCGTGCCCCTGCTCGCCAAGGTCGAGGACTCGGCGAGCACGGTGCGACGCGCGGCCGCACGCGCGCTCGGTTCGCTCGGCGACCCGCGCGCGGTGAGCGCGCTCGTGCTCGTCCTGCGCGATCCCGACGAAGCCGTGCGCGTGGCCGCGCTCGACGCGGTCGGGCGGCTCGGTGACGCGTCCGCCGTGTCGAGCATCGTCGACGCGCTCAAATCGGACGAAGCGGACGTGCGCGCGGCGGCGGCCACGGCTCTCGCGCGGCTCGCGACGCCCGTGGCGCTCGCGACGCTCGTCGCCGAGCTCGGGCGACCCGGCGCCGATCCGGACCCGGTGGTGCGCGCACTCACGGCGGCCGGCGCCGCGGCGCTGCCGGCGCTTCGCGCCTGCATCGACACGAGGAGCGCGCCGTTTTCGCTGCCGGGTTGCGCGAGCGCGCTCGGTGCGATCGGCGACGCGAGCGATACGGCGCGGCTCGCGGACGCGCTCGGACGGGGTGTGCTCGACCCGGCCGTCGCGCTCCCCGCGCTCGGCAAAATCGGCGGCCCGGCGGCGCTTCCCCCCGTGCTCGAAGCGCTCGCGAGCTCGGACGAAGGCGTCCGGCGCGCGGCGCTCGCCGCGCTCGCCGCCTTGCTCGATCCCCGACACCCCGACGGTCGCGCCGTCGATCCGCTGCTCTCCGCCTTCCACGCGCGCCGCACGACGCCCGCCGAGCGCACGCTCATCGTGCGGCTCTTGGGGCGCACCGGCGCCGCGCGGGTCGCTCCCGAGCTCACGCGCATCGCGACGGACACGACCGAGCCGGCGATGGTCGCCGCCGCGCTCGAAGCGCTCGGCGATCTCGGCCCCGGCCCGTGGGAGAGCGTGCTCTTCTCGAAGCTCGACGACGAGGCAGGCGAGGTGAGGACGGCGGCGGCGCTCGCCCTGCGCCGCGCGGCGTCCGAACGCACGGCGGCGCCGCTCCTCGAGCGACTCGAGCGCGGCGCCGAACAAGATCACGGCGCGCTCGGGCTGGCGCTGCCGGGCGCCGCGGCGAAGTCGCGCGATCCGCGGCTCGCGTCGCGCTTGCTCGCGCTGTTCGAGCGCAGTCGTGACGACGACCGCGACGCCCTGATCGAGGCCGTGGCGGAAGCGCCGCGGTCGGACGCCGCCGTCGCCGCCCTCGCGCGCGAACCGGACCCCGACGACCGCGCCAAGCTCGCCGAGGCGCTCGCGGGGCGTCCCGACGCGACGCCGACGCTCGTCGCGCTCGCGCGTGATCACGAGGCGCGCGTGCGGGCGAACGCGGCCTGGTCGCTCGGCTTCGCGGGAGGTCCGGCCGTGAGCGAGCTCGAGCGGTTGCTCTCCGATCGAGACGTGTCCGTCGCGGCGAACGCCGCGGTGTCGCTCGGACGGAGCGCCGCGCTCGAGCACGGCGACGTGCGGGCGGCGCTCTGCGCGAGCGTCTCCGATCGGCGCGCCGCGGTGCGCGCCGGCGCGCTCGCGGGGCTCACGCTCGCGAAGGAGCGCTGCACGGCGCCTTCGATCGCGCACGTTCTCGGCTCCGACCCCGACCCGCGCGTGCGGCGCGCCGCCGCCCGGTTGCTCGCGAGCGACCCGAGCGACGCCGGCGACGCACAGGCGCTCCGCCGCTGCGCGGCCGAGGACGAGAGCAGCGACGTGGCCGCCGCGTGCGCCGGGCGCCCCGCGCCGCCGCCGACCGAGCGCGCGCCCGTGCTCGTTTTCGTCGTCCCCACGGGCGGTGACGCGCCGATGCCCCAGGTGCCGTTCGCTCTTCGCTTCGCGGACGGTACCGAGCGTTTCGGCCTGGCCGATCGCCGCGGCGCCGTGGACGAGCGCATGGCCCCCGCGGGAACACTCGAGCTCGGCGCTCTGCCGAGCCCGAGCGAATGAGCATGGTCGCGCCGATCGTCGTCGACGTGGGCGTCGCCGAGCCGCAACGCGAGCTTGCCACGGCGCTCATCGACGCCTGCTCGCAAGCCGCCACGGGCGCCGGCACCGACTGCCGGCTCGTGCGCGACGCCCCGAATGGCCCCTACACCGCGATCGCCATCGTGACCTGGGAAGAAGGCGACCGCGCGCGGGTCGAAGTCGGGCTCAGGCGCGAGCCGGCGTCCGAGTGGCGGACGCGCGAGCTCACTTTTCAGGCGGCGGACGCCGAGGTCGAGCGCTACCGGAGC
>DATJXW010000153.1:0-11875 GCA_035499895.1 Polyangiaceae bacterium
GATCGCCGATCTCTCACCGCTCGCCGGGCTCACGTCGCTCAGGACGCTCTACCTCGGTGAGAACCAAATCTCGAGCGTCACGCCCCTCACGGGGCTCACGTCGCTCGAAACCCTCTACGTCAACGACAATCAGGTGACGGACCTCACGCCGCTCGCTCCGCTCACGGCGCTCACGAACCTCGACCTCGCGAACAACCAGATCAGCGACATCACGGCGCTCGGCTCGATGACCGCGCTCCAGGAGCTCGTCCTCTCGGTGAACCAAATCAGCGACGCTGGCCCGCTCGCCGATCTGTCCACGCTCGAGCACGTCAACATCGATCACGACCAAATCACCGACGTGACGCCGTTCGCGTCACTTTCGGCGCTCGATTTCCTGACCCTGTCGGCCAATCCGATCACGGATCTCGGCCCGCTCGTGAGCGGCCCCGGCCCCGCCGCGGGCGCCTACCTCGAAATCCGCGACATGCCCGACCTCGATTGTTCCGCTCAAGCCGCTAACATCGAGGCGATCGAGGCGCGCGGCGTGTCGCTCTCCCTGAACTGCCAATAGACGCGCGGCCTGCGCTCCCCGAGCGCGAGCGCCCTCACTTGATGTCGATGGACAGCGGATTCGCAGGGCGACTCGGCGACGTGCTCGTGGCGCTCGGCGAGGGTGAAGCCGAGTTCGGCTTGCCGGGAGAGCTCCGCGCCGAGGGGGCAGCGGCGAGCGGGTGCACGGGAGCGAGCGGCGTTTTCGATTTGGCGCTCGCGGGCGGCGCTTCGCTCGCGGCGGGCACCGGGGCGGGCTGCTCGAGTGCGGGTGACGTGGACGGGGCGACGGTGGGGGGCGCGAGTGGGACGGCCGCGCTGACGGGCGCGCCCGAAGGGCCGGAAGGCGCGGGTTCGTTGTGAGCGGCGCTCGGGGCGCCGGCCGTGCGGAACGCCAGGGCGACGGCGAGGACGACACCGGCACCGAGCGCCGAGGCGCCGACGACGATGAGCGTCGAGGTCCTGCGCTTGCGACCACTTTGCGTGCCGGCCCAGCCGCTGTTCGTGCGCATGCCGAGCGCGTCCGGAGGCGCGGGGATGCTCGCGAGCGGGGTGCCGAGCGGACCGCGCTCCGTCGACGGCAGGTTGTCCATGCCGCTCAAGCGCAGGATGCGCTCGGTCGTGTCGCGTGAACGGCGGGGCGCGAAGCGAACGAGCGCGCTCGCGAGCTCGCCGACGGAGCGGTAGCGCTTGTCGACGTCCTTCTCGAGCGCCTTCGCGATCACGGCTTCGAGGTCCGGCGGGAAGGCCGGATGCCGCGCACGCAGCGCTTCGGGCGGGTCGGACAGAATCGACGCGATGAGTTGAGGCAGCGTGTCCGCGGAGAACGGAAGACGTTGAGTGAGCATCTCGAACAAGATGATGCCGAGCGACCACACGTCGGTGCGCTGATCGACGCTGCGCGAGGAGCGGAGTTGCTCCGGCGACATGTACAAGGGCGACCCCAAGAGAGTCGAGGTGTGCGTGAGGTTCGGCTCGCCGTAGCCGGGCGCCACTTTGGAGATCCCGAAGTCGAGCACCTTGACGATGGGCGAGCCGTCGGCGCGCTGGGTCAAAAACAGGTTCGCGGGCTTGAGATCGCGGTGAACGATGCCGGCCGCGTGCGCCTCGGCGATCGCTTCGCACGTTTGGAGCACGTAATCGACGGCCTCCTCGAGTTGCAGCGGGCCGTGCTGCAGGACGGTACCGAGATCGCTACCGTGCAGAAACTCCATCACGATGTACGGCGCGCCGGTCTCGAGGCGCCCGACGTCGATGACGCGCGCCACGTGCTCGCTCTTGATGCGCACCACCGCGCGCGCCTCGCGCATGAAGCGCGCCGCGATCTCGGGATTCTGGATCGCGCTCGGGAGCAGGAACTTGACGGCGACGTACTGATCGAGCTCGAGGTGCAGCGCCCTCACGACGACGCCCATGCCGCCGGCGCCGAGCACGCGCTCGACGCGGTACTTACCCGCGAGCACTTCGCCCGCAGCGACCGGAGGCACCGAGTCCACTTCGGTCATGGTCGGCCTAGTCGGTCGTGAACATCACGTCGTCGAGCCAGAAGTCGAAGGTCGGCAGGTCGCCGTTGCCGACGAGCCATTGGAGGGCGCCGATCTGGTCCGGCGTGAAGGTCGCGGGCGCGCCGAAGCCGCTTTGAGCGAGCTCATTCCAGTGCACGGTGACGGTGGTCCAGTCCGTACCGAGGGGTACCCGCAGCCCGAACTGGTCGTCGCAGCTCGCGGTGCAGGTGCCGTTGTTCTGAACCGACGTGACCGCCGGTATCGTGGCCTGAAACCGCACGTCTCCGCCCGACGTCGTGCCTTTGATGCGGAAGCTCACGCCCGTGAAGCTCGAGGCGTCGTAGATGAAACAGCCGGGCACGGTGTCGGCCCGCAGAATGACCTGCAGCTGCGCGTAATCCTTGAACCCCGTGCCGCTCGTGTGCATGGCGAGGTTGCCGGTGCCGTCGTCGGTCGCGAGCAAGGCGCTCCCCTGGGTTCCGCTCGCGGGCGTCTGCGTGGCGGTGCTCGTGCCGTCGTTGTCGATTTGCCAGTAGCCGTCGCGCGGCGGCGGGAGCACGCCGTCGCCGGTCTCGAAATCGTCGATCAGCGTCGGACCGCCCGCGCCGAGCGTCGTGCAACTCGCCGCGCCGCCCGCGCCGCCTTCGGAGTTCCCGGCGGCGCCCGCTTCACCCGCCCCGCCCGATCCGCCGCTCCCGCCCGTGCCCGAGGTCGAGCTCGGGACGTAGTCGGCGCCCGCGCACACCTGCTTCAAGAGAGTGCTCGACGCGTCTCCGCCGTAGAAATAGGCGTCATAGCCGGACGGCGAGCAGCTCCCGCTCGGGTTCTTCGGGCAACTCGCGACGCTCATGCCGCCCATTTGCGAGCAGGTGCTCTTCGAGGATTTCGCGAACGCGAGGCAGTAGCTCGTCGACGTCGACGCGAACTCACACGAGCTCACGCTGCCGCTCGTGCCGCCGGTGCTCGGGGCGGCTCCCGCCTCGCCGCCCGCCCCGCCCTCGCTCGGGCCCGTGGCGCCCTGGCTCGAAGCGCCCGCTTCGCCGCTCGCGCCGCCCTCGCCGTTCGTGCCGCCGGGCGACGAGGGCGTGACCGACGACCACGGACCGCACGTCGGCGTCGCCGCGGTCTTCGAAGCGCACGTCGTCGAGGTCTCGATGTGATCGATGTCGCCCGAGGCGAGCTTGTCGCACACCGCCGAAGGTAGGCGAACGCGATCCCCGTCGGTCGCCCACCCCGTCGTCGGATCTTCGTCGAGCGGCACGTAACACACGCTTCCGCGACAGATGCCGTCCGTCTTCGTGACGAGCGCGACGTTGAACCCGGGTTCGCTCGCGTTCAGCGTGGCCGCCGGAATCGTGCAATCCGACGCCCGGTAGTCCGTCTCGGCGTGGCCGCGTTCGAAGCAAGTGACCGTGTCGAAGCACTGGCCGGCGCCGGGACCCGACGCGCCGCCGAAGACGAGCTCCGGCGAATAGCTCGGCAATTGGCTCGAATCGACGACGTCGTCGACGCAGGTGCCGGCGACGCACGTTTGGCCGGTGTCGCAATCCGTGTCGAACTCGGTGTCCCCGATGGCCTCGGGGTCGCCGCTCGGTTGCGTCGCCGAGCCGTCGCAGAGCCACTCGACGGGCATGCGCAGGAGCGCCGTGTGATCGGTCGGCACGGTGGTCACGACCTGGCGCAGGGTGCGCAGGGTTTGCGCCGAGCGCCCGAGCACTTGGATGGTGACGGTCGCGGCCGCGTTGTCGCCCGCGACGACGCCGAGCGTGGCCGGGATCTTGAGGTCGTCGGGCGAGACGCCGACGTCGTACCACTGGGCGAACCGCGTGGTTCCGCCCGACATGATCTTCACCCCGATCGCGTTCACGTCTTTCGGGATCTGCATGTCCGTTTGGACCGCGACCACGAGCTCCCCCACGGGTTTCGTCTTGGTGCTCGAGCATCCGCTCGCGCTGGCGAGCACCGCGAGCGCGCTCAACCCGATCGCCTGACCGATTCTCACGCCGTCCTCCTCAGGGCATCCGCACGTAGCCGGGCGGCATCGTACCCGAGAGCGGTCGTGCGTCGGCCGCTGTTTCGTTCCGGAACAAGAAGTAGCCGCCCACGCCGAGCCCCGCCGCCACCGCCGCGCTGCCGCCGATCCACGCCCAGGCGGGGACCTTCGACTCTTCGGCGACGAGCGTGACGTTGAAGTTTGCTTGCTGATCGTCGTTGATCACGGCGTCGAGGCGGCTCGTGCGCTTGCCTTTGGCGCTCACCTCGACGCTGTGCGAGCCGCTCGGGAGTCGCCCGTCCCAATGCCCGGTGCCGACGTAATGACCGTCGACGCTGATCATGGCGCTCGCGTCGTCGGTCGCGATGAAGAGCCGGCCCTCGTGCCGCACCGGAACGAGCGTGACGTTCACGGCTTGGTCCGCGCCGCCCTGCACGTCGATGTCGGCGGCGTAGGGCACGAACTCGGCCTTTTTGAGCTCGAGATGGCGGCGGCCCATGTCGAGCAAGAGCGGGCCTTCGAGCGGCGTCGTGCCGACCTCGGCGCCGTCCACCAACACGGCGGCTTGCGGCTGATCCGCCGTGACCGTGAGACCGCCGATGAACGGCTTGACCGCCTCGAGCAAGATCACCGCTTGCTCGTGATCCTCCGGCGAGAGGTTCGGCGCTTCGCGCAGGTACTGCTCGAGCAGCTTCTTCACCTGCGCGTATTTGCGGAGGTTCTTCTGTGCCGCGGCCATGTTCCAGAGCAGGCGCGGGTCCTTCGATTCCCGATAAACGAGCTCGAATTTGAGGAGCGCGCCCGCGTAGTCACCGTCCCCGTAGAGGATGCGGGCCGCTTCGTACTCGGCCCGCGCCATCCCGGTGAGGCTCTCGGAGAGAGGCTTTGGCGGTTCCGCGGGGGCCGCCGGCTCGCTCGGTGCGGCGGTGGCGGGCGCGCCGTTCGAGGGCGCCGGCGGAGCGGGTGGAGCGGGCGGTGCGCTCGGCGTTTGCGCCAAAGCCGGCGTGGCGAGCAGCACCAAGCCACCGACGAGCGACACCAGTCGGCCGCTCGAGTGCAAGCGAACGGGCGATTCCCTCACGAA
This sequence comes from Polyangiaceae bacterium, assembly GCA_035499895.1. Lineage (GTDB taxonomy): Bacteria > Myxococcota_A > Polyangia > Polyangiales > Polyangiaceae > PMG-095. The sequence continues at coordinate 5,114 of DATJXW010000153.1, forward strand.
AACGCTCGTCATCGTCCGATCAGGGACGCGTACTACATTGGCCCCTATTCAGCAATAAGCAGTTCTTTCAGCCGCGCATTCTTTTTTTCGATTCTCTTTTCTGCCATTCTCGGGTGCTCTCGAAGCCCGGTTTTCACGACAGAGCACACGATTCGATCGTTGGTGTTTCCGTTCGTGTTCGGCAGCAAGACTCTTTCACGACTCGAGTGCGCGGAGCCACGTGCGTCGCTCGCAGCCGTCGCGTCGGGCGGTCAGTCGCGTCAGCCCTGTCGGGCGGTTCCGTCCCGTCAGCGTGTCGGGCGGTCAGTCGCTTCAGTCGCGCGGGTGCGTCGGTCGCTTCAGTCGCGCGCGCGTCGGTTCCGTCGGGGGCTCATTCGAGCCGCGCGCCGGTGTCGACGCGGCGTGCGGGTCGGCCGGGGCGCCGGTTTTTGCCGACGACGCCGGCGATGATGAACGCGAAGGCGAGCAGCCGGACGAAGAAGAGGTAGTGCTTGGTTTCATTGCTCGGATGCAGGATGCCGAGCGCCGCCCAGTGGAGCGACAGGGTCGCGAAGCCGAGCGCGAAGGCGAAAAACAGCCGGTCCCGCGTTTGGCGCCAAAACTTGAAGAAGAAGAGACCCGCGACCGCGCAGAGTGAAGCGATGGCGCCCCATAAAAACGGGATCATTTTTCCTCCAACACGAGGCCGGCGACGAGAATGGTCAGCGCGACGAGCGCCACGAGACCGCGTAGGACTCGCAGATCGATCTCGGGCGGCGTCATCACCAAGTCGACCCACAGGAGCACGTTGTTGAGCGCGAGCCCCGCGAAGCAGAGACACGCCAAGAGCGCGAGGCGAAGCCGGGTGCGAAAGTAGTTTCGGATGAGGAGCGCCGCGCAGAAAATGCTGACGAGGGCGCAGAGGACGTAGGTGAGCTCAGCCATGCGACTTCGGCCCTCCAATCCGGAAGCATTCCGCGAACGTCGTGATGGCGGCGGTGCGGACTTTCTGGATCGCGTGGGTCGTCATGATGCCGATGACCTTCAACGGCTCGCTGCGGTACACCGCGATGACACCGGTCAGCGCCTCGTGAATGGCGGCGTCCGGCATCGAAAGGCGATAGACGGGAGGCGCCGTGGCGCCCGGCTCGAGCAGACCCCGGGCGGCGAGGCGACGCAACGCCTCGCGCGTGCTCGCGAGCGGGAATTGGGTCATCGCCGCGACCTCCGCCTCGTTCCACATCCCGGGTCCGCGTTCGTGAAAGCGCGCGAGGATCTCGAGCTCTTCGAGATCCTCGAAGTGTTCGAGCAGAAGCTGCCTGAGCTCGCCGTCCTCGAGCGTCATCCGTCCAGCTTGGGCACGTAGCACCGCGTAATTTGACGTTCAACGATTCCGGACGCGCGGTTTCGCTTTCCGTTCGGCGGCTTCGTCGCGTTTTGCACCGGTGCGTTCAGTCCGCGTCGTCCGCGGCGAGCACCACTTCGAGCTCCTGGCATGCTCGGAGATAGGTGGCGGCGGACCACGCTTGGTAGCGCTTACCCATGGGCCGCCCGGTCGTGCCGTGCGCCCATTCGTTGAACTCCCACTGCGAGCGCAGGCCAGCCTTGTTGAGCTCGGCGAGTTTCACGAGCTCGCGACAGGCGATGTCGCGCAACCCGAGGCGATGGATGAACCGAACCCACATGCCCCCGATGTGCGGCCAGATCCCTCCGTTGTGATAGTGCCCGGGCAAGTTCAGGAGATTCACCACGAAGTACGGCCGCCAATCCGGATCGCCCGAGACGACCGGCGGATACAAATTGCGCGCGGGGTACGGGTCGTTCACGCCCGCGCCCCACATGAACTCGAACGCCGTGCGCGCGCGACTCACGTCGAGAATGTTGAACAAGAAGGCGAGAATGTTGCCCCAGACGTCGCACCGCCACGAAAAGCTGAACGGGGAGATCTGCGCGAGGAGGTAGCGCGTGTCGCCGAGCGTGAACTGGCGCTCGTCGAAGCCGGGCGCTTTGGTGCTCGCGTCGAAGCGAGTGCGCGGCCAGAAGCTGTCGAGGATTTCGTGGCGAATGTGCTGCGCTTGCCGGAAGTGGTCCGCCGCGCGCGCTCGGTCGCCGACGAACTCGAGCAGGCGACCGTGGCAGACGTTCGCCCGGTACCAGAGCGTCTCGTCGTAGAGCACGTTGTAGCTGTGACCGAAGAGGTCCGTCCAATCTCCGGCCTCGGGGATTTCGAGCAGGCCGTCGGCGTTGCTGTCGTGCGCGCCGAGCCACGCCATCGCGCGCTCGAGCGTCTTACGGTACCGGTCGAGGAGCGCGAGGTCGCCCGTCGCGTGAACGTAGTTGTAGACGGCGATGAGCACCCAGAGCCCGCCGTCGATGGACGCGATGCGGCCGACGCCGGAGTAGTCGGGCTCGAGCGTGTCGATGTGGACGCTCGACGGAAACTGCCCCGCGGGGCTCACGTGGTCGAGCAGCGTCGTCAGCGTGCGGAGCTGGGTTTGGCGGATCTCGGCGTCGTCGAGGAACAGCGATTGGATGACGGTGATCGCGCCGTCGCGCGCCCACACGGCGCGGTAGTTGTCGTCCGTCCCCACGGTCACGTTGTCGTCGAGGGACGCGGCGGAAAAGCCGAGCGGCGTCACGTTCCGGCGCAAGACCTCGACGGCTTGAGTGAAGCCTTCACGCACGAGCTCGACGTCGTCGGCGGAGAGCGCGCGGAGATCGGAAGGGCGGAACATCGCGGGAACGGCGACGGTGCTCGGGCGCGGGCGCCGCGCGGGCAAACGGCCGAGCACGCCGAAATGCTGGAGCCCGTCGAGCACGCCGTCCGCAAAGACGCCGAGCGCGACGTAGACCTGGCAACCGACGACCGCCTCGAGCAAATCGGGCTGCGCGTTCTCGACGACGATGCCGCGCACGTCCGGCAGTCGGAACATGCTGCTGTCGTTGCCGCTGTCGCCCGCGACGAGGATCGCGGACGCGGGCACGCCGAGCTGCCGGGCGAGCCACGCGAGCGATTTTCCCTTGTCCGCGTGCAACGGCAAGACGTCGAGGTAGCGCTGACCCGAATAGACGACCGTCGTCGCTACCCCGGCCTCGCGGAGTCGTGCCTCGATGCCGCTCAGCGTGTCGCGGGTCGCGGCGTTCAGAAAATAGCTCGCCTTGTGCGAGTGCAGGAATTCGGCCGGCTGCGGCAGCACTCCGGGAACCCCCGTCATCACCGCGTCCACCCGCGCGAAGTCCCACCCTTCGTCGAGCCGTTCCGCGAAGCCCGGAACCGGCCCCCCGCGCTCCATGTCCCAGAGCTCGGTCCCGACGCCGCCCAAGATGTAGTCGGGTCGAGGCAATTCGTTCCGCGCGACGAGCTCGAGCACGTCGTGAACGAGTCTGCCGGTCGTGTAACAGAGCAACGGTCGGCCGGCGCCCGCGCCGTTCCACGCGTCCCGGAAGCGCGCGGCTGACTCGGGGTTACCGAGCAGCGTGCCGTCGAGGTCGGTCACGAACAATCCGATTTTCATGCAGGTGCTCGCCGGGTCACGTCGGCTCGAGGGGGCCGAACCACTGCTCGCTCTTTTCGAGCTCCGCGAGCGGGACCGCGAGGTCCTCGCGCTCTTCGACCGCGCCGATCAGCTGGTGGGCGACGCCGGTCCACGTGAAAAGGCTGCGCGCGAGCTGCGCTCCGTTTCTGGCCATGCGCTCGGCCAGCCGCTCGTGGCGCAGCGGTTTGAGCAGCGTCAACCCGAGATCGGCGGGGTCGAACGTGTCCGCGAACAAGCCGTCGACGCCGAAGCGCAGGATTCGAAAAAGGCCGCCGTGGGTCGTGACGACGGTCGGCGTGCCGCAGGCCATCGCCTCGATGGCGGTCATGCCGAACGGCTCGTAGCGGCTGCAGAGCACGAAGACGTCGGCCGCGCGGTAGAGATCCGCGAGCTCCGTCTCGGGCACGTAACCCGCGAACGTGACGCGGTCGCTCAGATCGAGGGTTTCGGCGAGGGCGCGGAGCTCGTTCAAAATCGCGTGCTCGGCCGCACCGAGCTTGGCGCCTCCGATCGCGAAGTGCAGGCGCGCGCTGTCGTGGCGGAGCGCCACTTCGGCGAAGGCGCGCAGCAGGAGATCGTAGCCCTTGTTCCGGGCGATGCGGCCGAGCGCGAGCACCACCTTGCCTTCGAGGCCGAAGCGGCGCCGCAAGCTATCGCGCGTGCGCGCGCCGACCGGAAAGAAGCGGTGGTCGTCGTAGCCCGGCGGGATCATCCGCAGCTTGTCGAGCGGAACGTCGTAGTCCTGCCGCAGCATGTCCGTCTGCACCGGCGTGGTCGCGATGACGAGATCGGCCTCCCGATAAATCTGAAGCTCGCTGTGGTTGCGCTCCGTGAAGTTGTAGGTCGCCTCGAACGTCGCGGCGCCGTCCGGAAAATCGGTGCGCATCTGCCGCTCCTTCCACACGCCGAGCGAGTGCGGCGTGTGCACGTGCGGGATGCCGAGCGCGGGGCAGAGCAGCTGGCCGGCGAGCCCCGCGTCCCAATAGTGGCTGTCGAGGAAGCGGTAGGTGAGCCCGTGGTGGCGCATGAAGCGCAGCGCATTCTCGACCCATTCCGGAATGGTCTTGTGGAGGTGCTCTTTCGGGACGAAACCGCGCCCGCCGCAGGGGATCCGCACGATACGAACCCGCTCGTCGACCGGCTCGACGGACGGCTGGTCGTCGAATTGGCGCGTCCAGACGTCGACCTCGTAGCCGAGGAGGGCGAGCTTCTTCGCGAGCTCGAGCACGTAGACGACCTGGCCGCCCGTGTCGGCCGCCCCGAGCGGCGGCTCCGCCGCGACGTAACCGTGGGTCGAAACCATGGCCACGCGCGGCAGGTCCGAGTCGGCCCGCAGGGCCGTGAGGAGATCTTGGTCGTTCATCGCCGGTTGCCTCCTACCGGCAAGGGACGAAGCACTGGCCGGTCTCAGTAGTTCCTCGGGAGGAGACCGAAAGCGTAGCACCGAATATAGTTGCAGCTTAAACTATTTTCGGAAAAGCGATCGCGAGGACGCCGATCACGCCGGGCGGGACCGCTCTTCGGCGCGGCTCAACCCGGCGTCGCCTCGGGCGAGCCGAGCGGCGCGGTCGACTCGCGTTCGGCCACGGCGCGGCGATAAAGCGCGTCTTCCGCGGCTTTGTGCTCGCTGCTGAAGCGGACGGCCACGGCGCAGAGCGACGCCACGAGGACCGAGCCCCCGAGAATGGCGAAACAAGTCCCGACGTTGCCGACACCCTTCAACAAGAACCCGGCGAGCACCGCGCCGACGTTGCCGCCGGCCCCGATGATGCCGGCGACGCCGCCGAGCGCGCTGCGGTCGATGAACGGCACGAGCGCGTACGTCGCTCCGCAGGCCATGTGCGTGAAGAGACCGAACGTGAGCATGGCGACGATCGCGGTTTCGACCCGGGGCGTGCCCGAGAACCAGAGCAAGCCGACTCCCTCGCCGAGCATCAAACCGAACAACAAGAGCGCGCGTGCGTCGAGGCCGCGCACGCGGGCGACACGGTCGGACAGGATGCCGCCGAGCGCGCGCGCGAAGAGAGCGAGCAGGCCGAAGGAGCCCGCCGCCATCCCGGCCGCTTTCAAACCGAGCTTGTAGTGGTCCACGTAATACGTGGCCGCCACGTTGTGGACGAAGAGCTCGATGCCGAAGCAGGCGCCGTACGTCACGAACAGCATCCACACGCGGTAGTTCCGCGCCGCCCGCAGAAACACCGTGACGCCGCCCTTCTTCCCGCCCTCGATCGCGATGCCGCTCGCGCGGAGCTCCGCGTAGTTGCCCTGCGGGCAATCCTGCGTGAGCTTCCAATAGAGGACCGCGACGACGAGCATCATGCCGCCCGGCACGATCATCGCGACGCGCCAGCCGACGCTCTGCGCGACGCCCGTGCTCACCACGGCCGCGAGCACCCACGGCATGACGGATTGCGTGACGCCGCCGCCCGCGTTGCCCCAGCCGGCGCTCGCCGCGTTCGCGGTGCCGACGACGTTCGGCGCGAACATAACCGAGGTGTGATACTGCGTGATCACGAAGCTTGCGCCGATGCCGCCGATGATCAGGCGCAGCACCAAGAACGACACGTAGTGGTGCGTGAGCCCGACGAGGAAGATCGGCAGCGACCCGACGGCGAGGAGGGCGGTGTAGACCTTGCGCGGGCCGTACTTGTCGCAGAGCGGGCCGATGACGAGCCGGACGAGCACCGTGATGCCGACGGCCGCGATGTTGATGTTGGCGATCTGGTCTTTCGTGAGCTTCAAGTCCCCGCGCACGACCGGCATGAGCGGGGCGAGCGAGAACCAGGCGAAAAAGCACACGAAAAACGCGAGCCAGCTCAGGTGGAACGCGCGCATCGGGGCGCTCGAAAACGAGAAGAGCTTGATTCGAACGGCCTTGCTCGCGAGAGGATTCATGACGCTCTCCTCGTGGGCGCCGACGTGATCGACGACTCCGACCACCGTACGCTGCGCGGGTTTCGGTCATGTTCCTCGGCGCGGTCGGGGCTTGGGCGCGGACGGCGTCGATCGCGTTTCAGTTCGAGAGGTTCGGCGCGCACGCGAACGCAGCGTGCTGCAGCGGCGCGCACGCCGGGCGCCCCACGTTCGCCGCGAATTACAAAGAACGATGATTCATTTGGTCCGCGTTTTGGGCTAGTCGTCGGCGGCACGCATGCTCTCGCTCCGACGCTCGCGGCTGCGGATTTCGACGCGCGCCCTGCTTTTCGCCGTGGTCGGAACTCGAGCAGCGGTCACCTCGGCCGAGCCG
>DATJXW010000154.1:0-31722 GCA_035499895.1 Polyangiaceae bacterium
GGTGCTTGCCCCGGGAAGTCTGGTTAGAGACTCGGCCCGACCTTGGCCCTGAGACAGGGTTACGGTGCACCCGCAGCTCGTGTCAGCGCCCAATATGGACCCGACCAGCCGGAGTGCCAGCAAAACGAACACTGCCGCGATGCGTAGCGCGCGCCTCGAGGGCTTGGCACGTTTTTGCATGCACGACGGTCGGAGGTCGAAAGTCTTGCGGCACGTTTTTGCACGTAACCGCCTTTCCTTCGTTGCTTCCGGATCCGGATACATGCGAGGTGCCTTCCGCCGATTGTGGCGAACGCGACTTCCCCGGCGCGCGTGAAGAATGCTTGGTAGCCGTTCGGTGGTGGTCGTTCAACGCAGAGACTCCAGCTTTGCAATCTTCCACGAGTCGGGTGCTTGCCCCGGGAAGTCTGGTTAGAGACTCGGCCCGACCTTGGCCCTGAGACAGGGTTACGGTGCACCCGCAGCTCGTGTCCGCGCCCTTTATGGACCCGACCAGCCGGAGTGCCAGCTTGCACTGCCAATCTTACACTCGATCAGGCGGCCGTCAAGGGGTGACCGCTTAGGGGACGTTGCCCGTTGATGCTTGAAGTCTTCGAAAACGGTCATCGAGAGAGAAGGGAGACATGTCTCGCGTTGGCTCGTGCCCGATCTAGAAAGGCGCCCCGGTACGGGCCAAATTGAAAATGCGCCAAAACGTCCGCAAAACTACGATTCAGGACCACATCGGGCTTCACTTCCCCCACACGGGCACGGGCTTCTCTGGCCCGCTGAACGTCTTCGGCGGTCCAATGAGTGACGGTAACGATCTTCGCCCAGTCATCTTGCCCAAAATGTGTTCCGTATTCTGCCCATGCTGACCAGACGCCCAATGCACGCGCCATCGAAATATCGCTAACCAGACTATCTCCGACGTAGAGCACTTCGCTTGGTCGAGCGTCGATTCGATCCAGGATGGCGCTCAGCGCCTTCGGATCCGGCTTTTTGAATGAGGCCTCATGCAAAACAGTAAACTGTTGTCCATCCAGTTCCTCTTGCTTGATTTCGTCTGGATGACCAGGTCCTGCGGGTGTACTGCTCCATACGGCTGAGAAAAAATCCAAGATGCCGAGTTTTTTTAGCCGAAAGAGTGCATTGTGGCTTGTGGCGTCGGTGTGGCCGATTACAAGTGTCTCAGTGGCATAGACCTGCTGTAGGGTTGCTCTTACGCCGTCATAGAGTCTCAAATTCTCATTCCGGCTTCGGTTGAATGCATGGAATGCCGGGTCTAGAAGTCTGGCCGTCTCACGACGCGTCGCGTGTGGGTACCGCGTCCTAACCGTCTCGATCTCCAATAAAGCAAAGGGTTGTTCCGTATTTCGATACCCACGATGGACTTGTTGGAGTTCGGTCGCAACCTGCTCGGGGGAGATGTCTAGGATCTGGCTAGCCTGAATCAGCATTTGGTCGAGTGCGGCGGAGAAGAATGTAACCCAATCATAGAGTGTGTTGTCGAGGTCAGTTACGAGAACTCGAATGGTCGGTATCACGACTCGTCCCTCTTCCTCTGCCAGCGACCGTTGAAGGTACCGGTTACGACTACGGAGCGCGAAAACTTCGTCGCGGATTCGTGAGTTGCGAAAAGCTCAACATCGACCCCTTTGTCGTTCAAGCGAAGTAGATTGAACGCCCGATGGCGAAAAGCGCCAAGGTGGTGATCCTGTACCCCGGCGCTGCCTCCTCCAAGAACAAGGACCGCATGACCTTCGGCGACCTCCGCACCTTGAAGCGGGATGCCGCTGTATGAGGCCACGAACGGTTGATGCTGATGGCCGTGAACAATAAGGTTGACACCGTACTCCCGGGCGCGGTTCAGTTGTGCACCCGCGTCAAGCGCGATTCCAAACCCCCGACTGGAATCCGCAGCGCTCTCCACAGACGAGACGGGGAGCACGTGATGATGCACGAGCACTATTCTGACCTGCGCAGGACGTAAGCCTTCGGACCATGAGAGAGCGTCGGCGCTTCGCTTGTATGCGGCATCCGGGATGCGGCCGAGCCCGGCAAACACGTTTTCCGTTTGCTGCATGGACGAGGAGTTAAGCCCAAGAACATCGAGAGTAGGACCACCGGTTACAAAGAACCGACGGCCGATACTCAAGTCGCTATCGGCCGAAACACTGTACCAGTCGCTGAAGAAACGTTCGTATTCAGCGCGTGCGCTCTTGTTGGCGAGTTCGTAAACGGCTTTCCCCGTTGATTCGGTCGCGTTCACCCAGCCGAGGTCATGGTTCCCCGGAACGATGACAAAGTTTTGCGGGTTGATGCCGAGAACACTTCTAAGCTCGTTGAGGCACTCCGTCGCGAGTTCAAACTCCTCCCGAGCTCCGCTCCATGTAAGGTCACCGCTTACGAGAACAATTCCGGGACGCCTGTCATGGGGGATCGCTAGCTGAATCGCCTGGGCCAGCGATGGGTCAGTCCCATTTTTCGTGCTGGGAAAGGCGTGATTCTTGCCGAAGTGTAGGTCGGTGATGTGCAGAATCCACGGGCGTCCCGCAGTTAAGATGTGTTCGCCGTCAATTGCCTTAGGGCTTCTTGTAAATAGCGAGCCGAGCCGCTGTGCTCCCGCTTCGGCGCGACAAAGAACCCAATACGTCACGTTGCCAAATTGGAGCAGCTCCATAATGCCGCCGACCTTGCGGCCAACGATTTGGCTTTCGGGAACCGCGATGGCTTCATCATGCGGAGCGATTTCGTATGCAAAATCGAATAAGTCGCTTTCTGAAGCATCTTCGATCTTGGTTAGTTTAAACCACGTGGCGAATGGAGCTGGCTCCGCCAAGCTGGCATAGTACGATGGTGTTTTCGAGCCGGCCTCCGGAGCCGGGATGCCCTCGCGGCCGGGATTGAATTCGACTTCAGCGAGTTCCGCCCGATACAAACACTTCTGCCCGCTATCCAAAAGATAAACTGATATGCGGCGGTTCCCGTCGGTGCGTCGCCGAAGCTGAGACCAAAGCGACTCGGGGACTTTCTCGTTTTGCTTCTTCCACCAGCCCCACCAGGCGTAGCCGGACTGCTCGATGATCCGTCGGTGCTGCGAGACGGTGTAGCCGGCCGTCGGCACCACTAGGTCCCGGAAGCGCAGTACCAGCGTGCTTTCTTGAGGTTCAGTCCTGTCGCTCATCCGTCTCGCTCGTACTGACATTCTGAGCAGTGTTGCCCGCGTTGCCAAGGTGGTGCGCACAACTAATTGTATTCACATAGGTTTTTCCACGCGTGGCGCGGCTAGCCGCCCGCGTGGCGCGACTGGCCGCCCGATCGTGTCCATACGGTCTTCGAGACCGAGCGCGGATGGTGGAGGGGAGGACACCACGCACTTAAGTAGTTCGGCCCGACAGGGGGCGGGTTGCGCCGCTACCGGGAAGAATCTAGGTGTCGGATCAGGTCCTTCGCGGGGGCGTACTCAGGATCAACAGTGAGCGCTCGTTCCGCGTACTCGCGCGCGCGGGCAGGCTGCTTCAGGAGCAGGTTGACATTTGCCAGATTATACCAGCCGTAGACGTATCTCGGGTTCACTCCGACTGCGGATTTGTAATAGCGCTCGGCGACAGACAGGTGGCCGCGTTTGCCCTCAACGAGTCCCATCCCATTTCGTGGCGGAGCAAACGAGGGATCCTCTCTCGAGGATTCGAGGAAGAGCCGTTCGGCGACATCGAGGTCGCCGGCGTCGTATGCATCTTTCCCCCTACGGAAGAGCATGTCGGCTCTCTCGTCGGCGCGCGCGCCAGCAAACTGTTGCTTCAGTCGCTTTAGAACGGCTTCGGGATCCTTGAGATCAAGCGCCTTGGCCAGTTCGGTCTGACGTTGCTGCAGCGCTGCGATCGCAGCCTCTCTGTCCCGAACCTCCTGCTCGCGTTGCCAGACTTCCTTCTGAAGGTGCTGCTTCTCGGCGTCTAGTTTTTTTCGCTGAGCCTCCTCCGCTTGAAGGCGCTGACGCGTTTCGCTCAATCTCGCGGATACGTCTGTGAGTTCGGCGCGCCTTGCTTCGATCGCCCAAAGAACGTAGCTCCCGGCCGCGAGCGCAATGGATACTGGTAGCCAACTAAGAACGAGTAGGCGCCAGCGGCTAAGCAACGATTGACCTAGTTGGTGTGAGTCAGAGTGTTGGGACGACTCCGTGCGCTCATTTGTTTCCATAGCGAAACCTCACACTTTCTTTGACTCTCGCACGCAGCTCGATCTTGGTCGCGGACTGAAGTGCGCCGATGTGGTGCTCGCACATGCGCCGGCGGTGTCGAAGGTTTGTTCGCAGCCACCACGCGCCAGATGATCCAGCGGCCAAGCACTGACCGCGAGCATGAGTGACCCCAGCCAACCAAAGCCCAGGGGCAGCCCCACTGCGAATAGCGCGAGCCCTCCGCCAAAGGCCGTTACGATCGCAAGCCTCACGGGCCCCCGCTTCTCGTCTATCGTCAGAAGTTCCTGGCTGAGCAGCGAGATTTCTTCGCGTGCCTGGGTTGCAATGTCCTCGTCGGTTTCGTTGTTCGGCCAAGGAACGCCGATTACCGTGAGGTTTCCTACGGCAACGCCGTGGGGCGCTGCAGCGGCTCCCTGTAGTTGGCGAAGGTCGGGAGCGGCGTGCTCCCCTAAGATTTTGGGGTGCCCAGGGCTCCCAGCACTTCGATGAGCTCTTTGACGGGGAGTCCACTTGCAACCTTCAGGAGGGTCATCAGAGTGGACTGGAGCGGGGAACCGGCACGAACCTGCTTCGCGAAATGAGCGGCATAGAGGTCGTCGACAGTGTCCTTGAGCTGCGCCTGTCCATGACGTGCTCCCTCCAACGCCGTCAGCGCGTTTCGCATTCCATCCTGCATTGACGATGCCAGCGCCCGCATGTCTTCCAGCAATCCATCCGCGGCCGGCGAAATTGGCGCGGTTGCGCGTGCATGGTCGACCCCCGCGGCCGCCGAAGTGACGCCCTCTGCCAGCGCGACTCCTCGGCTGGCTGCAGCCGTGGCGTACGAGCCGCTTGCACGCGCTTCGAGCTCGTCGGCGGTCACCCTCGCGGCTGCTTCAGGCGTCTCCTTCTTCTCGGCCATCCACACAGAATAGGCACGTCACGTGGGAGATCGCCACGCACGAACGTCTTCGATGCGTAGGCAATTCTTGAGCCGTTCAGCGAGCGTTACCGTTACCAAGCCGTTACCACGCCCCGCGTCCCGCTCGTCCCATTGCGTCTCAGTCCGTCGCGTCCCGAAGGCCACCCGCTCGCTGTGCCGCACCAAGCAAAGCAACGGTAACGACTGGCGTTTTCGTTAGTCTTCGCGGCCTTGGCGATCGGCGCCCCCGATACGATTCGAACGTACGACCTTGGCTTTAGGAAAGCCCTGCTCTGTCCAGCTGAGCTACGGGGGCGGTAGCGGGCGCGGAGCCTAGCAACCACGCCGCGCGAGGTCGAGAAGTGCCGCCGCTCGCCGCCGGCCAACTCCGCCGGCCGTTCCGCAAAGCGCGCTCTCGCGTGTCGCGCGCCGCTATTGCGCGCACTTTGGCGCTGCGTCCGGGGGTCCGTTCCAGTCGAAGGTGTATCGGTGCGTTTCGCTGCGCGTGGCGGATTCGCCGTTCAGGGTGAGTTTGGCCTTCTTCGATGAGGTCGCGACCCAGGGGCGGACGGAGGGCCACTCGGTGTCGGTGGTGAGTTCGACTGCGAGGTCGAGTTTGGCGCCGGAGCCGCTCGGGTCGGAGATGTTTTGGGCTTGGCTGGCTTGGGTGAGTTTGACGCGGTGGGGGTTGATGATGTCTTGGGGGGCGATGGTGCGGGGGTCGGTGGCGAGCCACGCTTGGACCCAGACTTGCCAGCGTTCGTTGGCGGAGGCGTTGATGGCTTGGGCGGCCGCCGGGTCTTCGAGTCTTTGGGCGACTTGGTCGACGGCGGCGCCGGGGAACGCGGCGCGCAGGCGCGCGATGAGCTCGGGGACGCCTTCGACGGCGATGACTTTGCCTTGGGCGTCGACGACGAAGCGCGGGATGGCGGAGGTGAGCGGGGTGATTTCGGCGAGGGTGGCCGAAAATTCGGGGTTCGAGGCGGGTTTGCCGAGCAGGGTGACGAAGCGGAAGTCGCGGTGCGTGACGACGAGGAGGTCGGGCGCCTTCGGGCACACGTCCAGCCAGTAGGAGACGGTCGCCGCGTTGCCGTTCTTGGTGGCGTCTTCGGTGACGTGGACGGTGAGGGGAGCTTTCCACGCGAAATGCGCGGGTTCGGTGATGGACGCGGCGCCGCCCGCCGTCGTTCGCGTGGCGTCCTTCGCGGGCGTGGGAGCACCGCACGCGGCGGCGAGGAGGCAGGTGACGCAGGCGGCGCGCGACGACATGGCGACGGCCGAGCGCGCGGTCACAAAAGGAAGGAGACGCCGAAGGTGACGTACGGCGTGAGGACGAACGGAATGCCGAGGCGCAGCGTGAGCGTGGTGTTGTCCGTCACGTGGAAGCGACCGCCCGCCCACGAGATGAGCGGCGAGAATTCGAGGTCCTTCATGTCTTGCAGACGGAGCGCGGCGCCGAGCTCGCCGAAGACGGACCAGCGGCGCGCGAGCCAGAAGTTCCACTGCAAAACGACCGGGATCCAGAGGTAGTCGGTGTCGTCCCCGTTGTGGCCGCCGTTCACTTCCGTGCAGACGTGCGTGCCGGCGGGCGCGTCGACGAATTGGGTGCAGGTGCCGCGCGGTCCCGTGCCGTCCCCGTAATAGTGGATGTAGTCGAGGCCGACGCCGATGCCGACGGAGTTGTTGATGCTCGGAATGAAGCCGTGCCCGACGATTTCGAACGTCGCGCGGCCGCCGAGCCCCAGGCCTTGCCCCGTGCCGTAGCCGGGCGGATCGATCCAGCCGAGCGCGAGGTGCGGCTCGAGCTCGACGCCGTAGCTCGGACGGGCGCCGTATTTTTGGATGGTGTTCTGCGCGGCGGCGGGGCGCGCCGTGAACGAGGCGAGCGCGCCCGCGAGGACCGCGACGGCGCCGAACTTAGCACTCACAGTCGCCTCCGTTCCCGCAGTCGCGCGGGTCGGCGTTGGGACCGCCGCAATAGATGCGGCACGTGTCGGTGCCCGTACAGTTCACTTGGCATTGGCCCTGGCAGACGACTTCACACGTCGGCACGTTTTGACAATCGATGACGCTGCTGTCGCCCGCCGTGACGCCGCAGCGCGTGATGTCGTGGCAGGAATAATGCGAATTCGGCCCGATGATGGCGCCGCACGAGACGACGTTGTGGCACTCCGCGTCGCAGTTCGCGCCGCACGAGGTCGTGCAGTCGTTCATGTCGTGGCAGGCGAAGGTGCAGTTGTCGTCGCAGACGCCGCCGCAGTGCACCTGATTTTCGCAGGTTTCGTTGCAGCCCGAGCCGCTGCACGACATGTAGCAGTCGCTGCCGTCGTGGCAGTCGCACTTCTGCCCGGGGCCGCAGGTGTCGCCGCTGTCACACCCGCCGAGCGACAGCGCGAGCGCGAGCGCGACGAACAGTAGGCCAGGGAGCCGATTCACGGCTTCGGACTCTACCAAAGTCCGCGGCCGTCACCCAAGCCGCTTAGAGGAGCGAACGCGAGGGCGCGCTCATGCGTGAACGGCGCGGCGCTTTCGACGTAGCATTCCGCCGCAAAACGCGACGAGCGCGAGCGCCGACCACGCGGGCGAGCTCGCGCGAGCGTCGCCGATGCGGCAGGCGCAGCCGTTGTTCGTCGTGGTCGTCGTGGTCGTCGCGCCCGAGCCCGCGTTGCCGAGAATGCCGGTGCCGCTGCTGCCCGCCGCGCCGGTCGCCGTCGGCACGGGGACGCACGCGCCGAGGCCGGTGCTGCACTGATACGTCGCGGGACAGGTGCGATCCGCCGCGCTGCAGGGCGGCACGCACACGCCGGGCGGCTTGCCCGTCGTCGAATAACAGAGCAAATCGCCGAAGCAGCCGCTCGTGCACGTATCGCCGAGCATCGGACCGGGCGTGACGAGGCCGCCGTCTTCGTCCGGCGTGCCGGCGTCGGGCGTGGCGGTCGAGCTGCCGCCGGTGCCGGAGCTGCCGCCGCTCGTCGCGTTGCCGGCGCCGGTCGAAGTGCCGCCGGTGCCGCCCGTGCCGGTGGTGCCGCCGGTGCCGGTCGTCGTGCCGGAGCCGCTCGTCCAGTCGGGGGGCGTGTAGCCGCCGGACATCGCGGCGTCGACGGCGGTGCTCACGATGAGCGACTTCCACGACGCGACGGACGAGTAGAGGCCGAAGGCGCACGTTTGATCCGCGCGCGAGGCGACGCCGATGACGAGGCCGTTGCCGTCGAGCGCGGGGCCGCCCGAGTCGCCGTGGCAGATGGCGGAGTTCGCCGCCCATTCGTCGTCCATCGCGCGCGTGCCGAGGCAATCGGTCGCGCCCACGCAGCCGACGGTGAGCCCGGTCGCGATGTGGCGCACGCCCGCGGTCGTGCCCTGCGTGTCGTTCGGATCGGTGAGGCCGTAGCCGATGGCGGTGTACGTCTCGTTGTCGGTCGGCGCCTGGTTCACGTTGGGCGCGATGGGCGTCGCCGTGCCGGCGGCGACGTTCGCCGTGAGCGTGAGGAGGGCCACGTCATTGCCGCAGAAGTTCGCGTTGTCCGGCACCTGCACGGACGACACGCGGAACACGGTGTTTTGCGGCACCTTGCCGGTGAGGTCGGCGGTGGACGACATGACGAAGCTCGACGCGCCGTACGGCGCGCTGAACGTGCTTTGCGTGCAGTCGATCGGGTTTTCACCGGTGCTCACGTCGGCGACGCAGTGCCGCGCCGTGAGCACGAGGTTCGGCGCGATGAGCGTGCCGCTGCAGAGCGCCTGGTTTTTGATCAGGATGCCGACGACGGCGTGATCCGTGGAGTCGACCTGACCGCCGACGATGGCCTCGGTGTCCGTGGCGTTGTCGCCGAGCGGAGCGGGCGCCGAGCATGCCACGAGACAGACGACGCCGAACGTGCCCCCGACGAACTCGCGCAAGCGCTGCATCAACCGAGCAGGGTAGCACGGCTTTTTCCGCTCGGAGCTTTCGAGTTACAGTCCGAGAAATCGTGACTGGTCGCGCGAATTTTTTGATCGCTTCTCGAGACGTCGATTTGGCGGACGCGCTCGGTGCCGTGCTCTTCACTGCGGGGTTTGCCGGAAAGCGCGTCGGGTCCGCGGCGGAAGTGTTCGCCGAGCTCGAGCGCGGGTCCTACGACGTCGTCATCGCCGATCAATCGCTCGGCGACCTGCCTGCTGGAGCGCTGCCGAAGGCACTATCGGAACGCGGCAGCGAGATCCCGGTCCTCGTGCTCGTGCCGAGCGACGAAGTGGCCGACGGCGTGGCCGTCGTGCGCGCGGGCGCCGCAGATTTCTTGCGCAAGCCCATCGACCGCGAGGAGGTGCTCTACGTCCTCAAGAAGACGCTGAGCTCGCTCGCGATCGAAGCGGACGAGCCGCCGCGCTCGATCGCGTTCGTGCCGAAGACGGAGACGGAGCTCATCGGTGCTTCGGCGCCGATGCAGGAGCTCACGCGCACGCTGCGGCGCGCGGCGAACGGCGTCGCCACGGTGCTCGTGCGCGGTGAAAGCGGCACGGGCAAGGAGCTCGTCGCGCGGCTCGTGCACGAGCTGTCACCGCGCCGCGCGGGGCCATTTCTCAAGGTGCATTGCGCGGCGCTCCCCGATCAGCTGCTCGAAAGCGAGCTCTTCGGCTACGAGCGTGGCGCGTTCACGGGCGCGACGGCGCGCAAGCCCGGCCGCGTGGAGCTCGCGCAGGGCGGCACGCTGTTCTTGGACGAGATCGGCGACATCACGCCGGCGACGCAGGTGAAGCTCCTGCGCGTGCTCCAAGATCGCCAATTCGAGCGGCTCGGCGGTACCGAGACTTTGAACGCGGACGTCCGCTTCGTCACCGCCACGCACCGCGATCTCGAAGGCATGGTGCGCGCCGGCAAGTTTCGCGAGGATTTGTTCTATCGCCTGAACGTCGTGACGCTCACGGTGCCGCCGCTCCGCGCGCGGCGCGAGGACATCGAACCGCTCGCGCTCCATTTTTGCGAGAGCGTCGCGGCGGCGAACTCACGGACGCGCACCTTGCTCGACGCCGACGCGCTGGCGCTCCTCCGCCAAGAAAATTGGCCGGGCAACGTGCGCCAGCTCCAGAACTTCGTCGAACGTCTGGTGGTGATGGCAAACGGCCCCCGCGTGTCGGCGGAAGACGTGCGGCGTGAGCTCGGCCGCTCGGCGGGCGCGCTCGGTTTCGCGGAAGCCGCGGGTCTCGCGCCGAAGCTCGACCTCGACCAGAGCGCGCTCGAGCTCGAAGTCACGCTGAAAAAGGCCGAGCGCCGCGCCCTGGAACGCGCGCTCCGAAGCGCCGCCGGCAACAAGAACGTCGCGGCCCGCCTGCTCGGCATCAGTCGCCGGAGCCTCTACTACAAGCTCGACGAGCACGGGCTCGGCACGCCCGACGAGAAGCCGTAGCGCGCGGCTACTGGCAGACGGCGTTGTTCATCGGGTTCACGCTCGTGTGCGAGCAGTTGTGCGCGTCGCCGCTGCAGTTGCACGTGTCGCACGCGCTGCGCATCGCGCTGCCGCAGTCGCCGTCGCGCACGCCGCAGCCGCAATCACAGCCGTCGTTCGCCGAGTAGTGACTCGGATCGCACGTCCAGCCCGTGGGGAAGCTCACGTCCGCGCTCGCGAGGTGCAAGCAGCGGCCGTTGTGCACGGGCGTCGAGACGAACGTCTGGTTATTGATCGTGACTTCGACGAACGTCACGTCGCTGAGCGTCACTTTCGGGAAGCCGTTCATCTGGTCGGAATCGCTCGCGACGACCAGCGTGCCGCTGCTCGCGAAGAAGAGCGCTTCGGCGTTGTTCCCCGAATCCTGATCGACGAGCGCGCAGCGGGCGCAGGTTTGGTAATTCGCCTCCTCGCCCGTTCCGAGCGTGAAGGTGCCCGTCTGGTCGCCGTCGTAGGTCTTGCCGGCGTAAAAATCGAGAATGAAGAGGTCGGCCGTGTTCATGCCGACCGTGAGCCCGATGTTGTTCGTCTGATACTCGTAATCGACGGCGTTCGGCGCTTTGGTGAGATCGCGAATCGCCATCGTCGAGGTGATGGTGATCTCGGTGCAGTTGCCGCCGGCGCCCGCCGTGCCGCCCGCGCCGCCGTGCGCCCCGCCCGCGAAGCCGCCGTTGCCCGCGCCGCCGCTCGCGTTCGCGCCGCCCGTGCCCGCCGTGCCGCCGCTGCCGGCCGTGTCCGTGCCGCCGCTGCCCGCCGCGCTCGTTCCACCGGTACCGGCGCCGCCGCCTTGGCTCTCGCTGCCGCCCGCGCCGCTCATCGCGCCCGCGCCGCTGCTGCCACCGGTCGCGCCGCCGCTGCCGCCCGTCGTGCCGCCGCTCGCTTGCCCGGCCTCGCCGCTCATCCCCGCGCTCGTGTCGCCGGCCGAGCTCGTGTCGCCCCCGGTGTCGCCGATCGTCGCCTTCGTGCCGCCCGCCGCGCCGTGCCCGGTGCTCTTGCCGCCGGAGCCGCCGTTCGTGGTCGCGCCGCCGTTCGTCGCGGTCGCGCCGCCGGTCGCGCCGTTCGCGTCCCCGCCCGTGCCGTTCACGTCGCCGCCGCTCGCGTTGCCGCTCCCCGCGTTGCCGGCGCCGGCTCGCCCCGCCGCGCCGCTCGGCGCGACGCATTGGTGGCGGTTATTGCAGACGAGCCCGACCGCGCAGGTAAGGTCGGCGTTGCACGAGCAGTCGGCCTGCCCGACCGCGCAATCGAATTGGTTCTTCTCGCTGCCCGAGCACGCGCCGAGCCACGCGCCGACGAGCAAGCCCCCCACGACGAGCTTCGACTTAAGCATATTGTCTCCCTCCACCGGCAGTAACCGATGGGCGGAGCTCTCATGCTACCGAATCTCGCCGGTCGCGAGAAGCTCGCCGGGGCGAGCCGCGCTGCTCTAGGTGCCAGTCGGGATTTGCGGAACCACCGAGTGGATGCGACCACGGCCGGATTGCGGAGGAGGGACGTACACTCCCCACACGTCGTGTGCGTAGCCCAAGATCGTACGATCGCTCGAGAAACGCCCGCAGAGCGCCACGTTCAGGATCGAGCGCCGCGTCCACGCCGCCTGGTCGTGATACGCGGCTTCGACGCTGCGTTGACAATGTAGGTACGAGAGGAAGTCGGCGAGCACCATGTAGGTGTCGCCGCCGTAAAGCAGCGAATCGACGATCGGCCGGAAGCGCGCCGGGTCGTCCGGTGAAAACGCGCCGTTCCCGACCGCGTCGAGCGCCGCGCGGAGCGTCGGCTCGGCGTAGTACGTCTGCATCGGATCGTAGCCGTGCGCGCGGGCGGCGAGCACCTGCTCGGTGGTGAGGCCGAACAGAAAGAAATTTTGCTCGCCGACGGCTTCACGGATTTCGACGTTCGCGCCGTCGAGGGTGCCGACCGTGAGCGCGCCGTTCAGCGCGAACTTCATGCAGCCCGTGCCGGACGCTTCCGTGCCCGCCGTCGAAATCTGCTCGGACACGTCCGTCGCCGGCATGATGAGCTCGGCGAGCGAGACGCTGTAGTTCGGCACGAAAATCACGCGCAAGAAATTCCGCACCTGCGCGTCCGTGTTCACCACCTGCCCCACCGAGTTGATGAGGTGGATGATGCGCTTGGCCATGTCGTACCCGGGCGCGGCCTTGCCCGAGAAGATGAACGTGCGCGGAACGGGGTTGAACGGCGCCTTCTGTTTGTACGCTTGGTAGAGCGCGATGACGTGCAGGATGTTCAGGAGCTGGCGCTTGTACTCGTGGATGCGCTTCACCTGCGTGTCGATGAGGTGCGTCGGATCGAGCTCGATGTTGAAGCGGTGGAGGAGCGCGTTCGCGAGCCGCTGCTTGGCTTGGTGCTTCACGCCGCGCCAGGCATTCTGGAACTCCGGGTCGCTCGCGTGCGGCGCGAGCTTCTCGAGCTGATCGAGGTCGACCTCCCAGCCGGCGCCGATGCGCGAGCTGATGAGCTCGGCGAGCGGCCGGTTGCACTTCAGGAGCCAGCGGCGCGGCGTCACGCCGTTCGTCTCGTTGATGAACTTGTCGGGCTCGAGCTCGTAGAAATCCTTGAATAGGTGTTCGCGGAGCAGGCGCGAATGCAGCGCCGAAACGCCGTTCACGCGCATCGAGCCGACGACGGCGAGGTTCGCCATGCTGAGGCGTTTTTCGCCCCCTTCTTCCACGATCGACATGCGGCGGAGTCGATCTTCGTCGCCGGGGAAGCGCTTCTTCACCTCGGCGAGGTGCGCGGCGTTGATGTCGTAGATGATCTGCAGGTGGCGCGGGAGCACGCGCTCCATGAGCCACACGGGCCAGCGCTCGAGCGCCTCGGGCAAGATCGTGTGGTTCGTGTACGCGGCGCAGCGGCGCGTGAGCGAGAACGCGTCCTCCCACGGCATGCCGTGCACGTCGACGAGGAGCCGCATGAGCTCCGCCACGGCGAGCGCGGGGTGCGTGTCGTTCATCTGGAACACGGCCTGCTCGTGCAGGTTGTAGAGGTCGGCGTGGTAGCGGACGTGCCGTGCGAGCACGTCCTGCAGCGTCGCCGAGACGAGCATGTACTCTTGCTTCAGCCGCAGCTCTTTGCCCGCGGGCGTCGAATCATTCGGGTAGAGGACGCGCGAGATGTTTTCGCTCGCGCTCTTCTCGGCCACGGAGCGGATGTAGTCGCCGCGGTTGAAGTACGAGATGTCGAAGTCACGCGTGGCGCGCGCCGACCAGAGCCGCAGCGTGTTGACGACGTGGTTCTTGTAGCCGGGGATCGGCGTGTCGTACGGCAGCGCGACCACGTCTTGCGTGTCGACCCACTCGTGCACGGTGCGGCCGGAAGCGCCCGTGTATTGGATGACGCGGCCGCCGAAGCGCACTTTGTACGCGCGCTCGGGCCGCGCGATTTCCCACGGATTGCCGTACTCGAGCCAGTGGTCGGGCGCTTCTTGCTGCATGCCGCCGACGATCTCTTGGCGGAAGATGCCGTAGTCGTAGCGGATGCCGTAGCCCATGCCCGCGATGCCGAGCGTCGCCATCGAGTCGAGGAAGCACGCCGCGAGGCGTCCGAGACCGCCGTTGCCGAGCCCGGCGTCCGGCTCTTGCTCGAACACTTGATCGAGATCGATGCCGAGCCCGGCGAGCGCCTCGCGCGTCTCGTCCTGGATGCCGAGGTTGAAGAGGCCGTCCTCGAGCAGGCGCCCCATCAAGAACTCGAGCGACAGGTAATAGACGACTTTGGGCTGTTGTTTTTCGCGCCGCTGCCACGTGCGCGTCCAGCGATCGTACATGCGATCGCGCGCGACACGCGCAAGGCTCATGAAGTGATCGAGCCGCGTCGCCGCGCTCGGATGCTTGCCTTGGTTGTATTGAACCTGCTGGACGAAGCTCTTGCGGATCGAATCCGGATCGAGCGAGAGCTCGTCGATGGGGATGCTGGGCCTGGCAGTGGACACGATTTTGCTTCTACCAACCCGGAGCGGGGATTGATAGAGCGGTACGTGCCCTCGTGAGCTTCGGCGATCAGGCCGAATTTCGGTGAGTTTTTCGGGTCTTCATGCCGTCAGGTGTCGGTCGCGTTTCGGGTGCAACGCTGCGTGTGCTCGCGGCCCTCGTCGAGCGGCCGTTCTTCGGCCGGTTGCTCACCAAAGTGGTGCGGGCCGAGCTCGGCATCGACGCCGCGCGCGCGCTCGCGCCGAGGACGCGCGGTCCGGTGCCGTTCGGCGTCGAGCCTCACCGCGCGCGCTTGCCGCGTGCGGCAGTCAGCGACTTGCCGCTCCCGCCGACCGCTGTCCCGCGCGCGAGCCGCGCGCTCACGGCCGCGTACCGGAGCCGCGAAACGACGCCGCTCGCCGTCGTCGGCCGCGCGCTCGCCGCCGCGGAGACGTTCGGCCCGCGCGCGCCGCTCTGCACGCGCGACGACGAGCGCGCCCTCGCCGAAGCTCGCGCCGCGACCGAGCGCTTCGAGCGCGGCGCGCCGCTCGGCGAGCTCGACGGCGTCCCGCTGGTCGTCAAAGAAGAGATCGACGCGCTCGGCTTTCCGACGCGGCTCGGCACCTCGTTCATGCCAGCGACGCCGGCGGGTCGTGACGCGCCGCTCGTCGCGCGCCTGCGCCGCGCCGGCGCGATCGTGATCGGTCAGACGCCGATGACGGAGTACGGCCTCTCGCCGCTCGGCGTGAACCCGCACCGGCGCATGCCGCGGAACGCCCGCAGCGTGAATCACCTCGCGGGCGGCAGTTCCACGGGCTCGGCCGTCGCCGTGGCGCTCGGCCTCGCGCCGCTCGGACTCGGCACGGACGGCGGCGGCTCGATCCGCTTGCCCGCGGCGTACAACGGCGTCTTCGGCTTGAAGCCGACGTACGGCCGCGTGCCGTGCACGGGCGACGGCATGTTCGGCGGCACGTCGGTCGTGCACTTCGGCTTCATCGGCGCAAGCTCGCACGACATCGCGCTCGCGCTCGAGCTCGGCTCCGGTCCCGACGCGGGCGACCCCGCGTCGCTCGTCGCGCCGCCGCTCGCGCATGGTGAGTGCGTGGCCGCGCTCGGGCGCGGCGTGCGCGGGCTCAAGCTCGGCGTGCCGGAAGGCGAATGGGCGTCTGCCGGCGCGGCCGTGGCGCGCGCGGGCAAGGACGCGTTGCGCGCGCTCGAGCGCGAAGGCGCGGAGCTCGTGCCGCTCGAGCTGCCGCTCGCTCGCCACGCCGCCGCCATCGGCTACATGACGATTTCGCTCGAGGCGCTCGTCGGGCTGCGCGAGGTGCTGGCGACGCACGCCGCCGATCTCGGCGCCGATTTACGCATCTTTTTGGCGAGTTCGGGCGCCTTTCAGCCGGACGACTACGTCGAAGGGCAACGCCTGCGCGAAGCGCTGCGCGTCGAAATGGCGAACGCGCTCCGGCGCGTCGATCTCGTCTGCTTGCCGTCGTCGGCCGGCGTCGCGCCGCCCATCACCGACGCCGAAGCCGCGTCGGGCATTCTCGACACGCACGCGCTCGACGCCGCGTGCCGCTTCGCCTTTCTCGGAAACCTCACGGGCTTGCCGGCGTGCTCGGCGCCCGTCGGTGAAGACGCGGGGCTCGCCCTCGGACTTCAGTTCGTCGGCGACGCGTGGGACGAAGCGTGCGTGCTCGCCGCGATGGCGCACCTCGAGCGGCTCGGCGTCACACGGCTCGAGCCGGCGCCGAACGCACTCGACCTACTCAAACCCTGAAAGTCAAAACGGCGCGCGCCCGAGCGCGCCCGGCGGCGTTACAGCTGGCCGGCGCGGGCCTTGTCGATCCATTCGCGGATCTCTTCTTCGATCACCGAAATTGCCTGGTTCTTGAAGGGCCTGAGCAAGAACGGCACCTCGAGATCGAGGTCGATGGTCTTCTCGTGCACCTCGAGCGAGCCTTTCAGGCTCATGCCCTTCACGTTGAACGAGATGTCGGCGCGCGAGTCGGTGACCCAGCGCGTCTGCGGCGAGTACTTCGCGAACCTTTGCCCGTACGCGGCGATGGCGGCCTCCGCGGCAAGCTTGGCGCGCTGCTGGCCGAGATCGTGCGAAACCGAGTGCTTCATGAGGTCCGGGCCCTTCTACAAATTCCGTGGCTCCACGGCAATCTCCGCATAGAGGCCGAAGTGGTCCGACGGCCAGACGGGGCCGTCTTTACCGGGTTCCGGCGTGTTGAAGACGATTTTTGCCACGAGCGGTTCGCCCCGGCGCTCGGCGTCCGGGCCGCGGACGAGGATGTAGTCGATGCGGCGCGGCGGCTCGCAGTTCTTGCGGGCGTAGTCGTTCTTGCGATCGAACGTGGCGCCCTGGCTGCCGTCGCCCGCGTAGACCCACGCGTCCGCGTAGTGAACGCTCTTGCCGTCTTGCACGCCGTGGCCGCGCAAGAAGCGGATCTCGTCGGACTCGGGCTCGGCGTTCAAGTCGCCGACGAAGAGCGGGGGCAAATTGCCCGCTTGGGGCGGGGCAATTTCGTCGATCCAGCCCGCGCTGAAGACGGCTTGCTTCACGCGCACGAAGCCGTGATCGAAGCGCCAGTTGAAGTGCGTGACGAAGACGGGTAGCCGGCCCCACGGCGTCTCGAGGAGCGCGTAGCCGATGACGCGCCGCTCGCCCGTGCCCACGTCGGGCAAGCGCGTCGAGCGCGTCTCGAGGATGGGGAAGCGACTCAAGATCGCGTTGCCCATCACGAGGCCGTTTCCGTACTCCGAGCCTTGCGCGAACATGAGTCGGTAGCCGAGGTCCGTCGCGATTTCGGCGGCTTGGTCGAGCTCGGGTGAGAGCGGCTCGTTCGTGGCCGGGTTGACGAGCCGCATCACTTCTTGAAGGCCGATCACGTCGGGCGAGAGCGCGGCGAGCTCGCGGCGAATGAGCTTCAGCCGTTCGGGCCAGGGGCCCGAGCGGTTCCAGACGTTGAGCGTCGCAGCGCGAAGGACTTGCATGACGAAAGACACGCTACCGCGATGCCGTAAAAAAGTAAGGCGATGTGTGTCGAGGTGCTGAGCGCGCGCCTCGGGCCGATTTGGGCAGAATGGCGCTGACCCGAAATTCGGGAGCGCCCGCACTGGAGAACCACGGAATGAGGCGCTATGGTTCGGGGTTCAGGGTCGGTCACGCGCGCGCGTGTGACAGCGCAGCACACACGAGGATGGCAGGATGCTCGTAGGGGTCGACTTCGGCGGCACACAGGTCAAGGCAGGTCTCGTAGACGGCGGCGAAGTCGTCCGCTCGATGACCGCCGACACGCCGCCCGGCGCCGCGGTGGAAGACGTGCTTCAGACCCTCACGCACGTCGTGCTCGCTCTCACGCCGAAGCCCGCGGCGGTCGGTTTCGCGATTCCCGGCGAGGTCGATTCCGAGGGGCGCTGCTGGCGCCTGACGAACGTCCCGGGTTTCGAGGGCGTGCACATCGGGCGTGAGCTCGCCGAGCGGCTCGGCTGCCCGATCGCCGTCGAGAACGACGCCACGGCGGCCGCGCTCGGCGAGCGCTTGTACGGCCGCGGCCGCGAACACCCGAGCTTTCTCATGATCACGCTCGGGACGGGCATCGGCGGCGGCCTCGTCATGGGTCACTCGCTCTACCCGGGGACGCACGGCTTCGCCGGGGAAGTCGGCCACATGAACGTCACCCGCGCGCTCGACGCTCCGCTCTGCGCCTGTGGACAGCGCGGTTGCATCGAAGCGTACGTCGGCACGAAGGGCCTCTTGCGGCGCTTTCGCGAGCTCGGCGGCGTGGCGGACGAAGTGCTGCCCATCGCGCTCGCGGCCCGTCGCGGTGAAGAAGCGGGCCTGCGCGTGTTCGAGGAGATGGGCGAAGCGCTCGGCAAGGGTCTCGCCAACATCCAGAACCTGCTCGATCTGAACGCGATCGTGTTTTCCGGCGGCGTTTCCGCCTCGTTCGACTTGCTCGAGCCGCACGTGCGGCGCGCGCTTCGGGAGTACGCGTTTGCCCCGCCGCTCGCGGAGGTGCCGCTCTTGGTGAGCGAGCTCGGCGAGCGCGCGGGCGTCATCGGAGCGGCCCACCTCACCGAGTTGTGAGGCGTCGAGCGCGGCGCCGGCCATCTGGTAGATCACGCGCATGAAGGCGATCGTGTGCTCCAAGGCGGGCGGCCCGGAAGTACTCGAAATGGTGGAGCTTGACGCGCCCGTGCCCGGCGAGCGCGAAGTCTTGATCGACGTGCACGCGGCGGCGCTCAATCGCGCCGATCTCTTGCAACGACGCGGGCTCTATCCGCCGCCGCCCGGCACGTCGCCGGTGCTCGGGATGGAGTGCGCGGGCGTCGTGTGCGCGCTCGGGCCGGGGATTTCGGCCGCAAAGCTCGGTGATCGCGTGATGGCGCTGTTGCCGGCCGGCGGCTACGCCGAGCGCGTCGCCGTGAACGAGCAGCTGCTCTTGCCCATCCCGCCGTCGCTCGATTTCGTGAACGCGGCGGCGATTCCCGAGGCGTTTCTCACGTCGAGCGAAGCGCTCTTCGCGCTCGGGCGCACGCAGCCCGGTGAGTGGGTGCTGATCCACGCCGCGGCGAGCGGCGTCGGGAGCGCCGCCGTGCAGCTCGCCCGGCTCGCCGGAGCGCGCGTCATCGCGACGACGAGCGACAAGAAGGTCGACGCCGTGCGGGCGCTCGGCCCCGAACGCGTCGTGGCGCGCGAGACGGAGGACTTCGCCGCCGTCGCGCTCGAGCTCACCGGCGGTCGCGGCGTCGACGTGATCATCGATCTCGTCGGCGCGTCGTACCTCGCCAAACACCTCGAGTGCCTCGCCGTGCTCGGGCGTCACGTCGTCGTCGGGCTGGTCGGCGGCGCGAAGGCCGAGATCGACCTCGGTCGCGTGCTTTCGCGCCGGCTTTCGCTCCTCGGCATCGTGATGCGCTCGCGCTCGCTCGCCGACAAAATCGGCGTGGTCGAGCGCTTTCGACGCCAATGGCTCCACCGGCTCGACGACGGTTCGCTGCGACCGCTGGTCGATCGCGTGTTTTCGTTCGAGCACGTGGCCGACGCTCACCGCTACATGGAGTCGAACGCGAACGTCGGCAAAATCGTGTTGAAGCTTCACGCCGCGGAGCCACGCCGGGCGGCCCACGCGCCGCCGAGCGCCTGAGCCGCGCGGCGCGCTACGCGCGGGTCATGGCGCCGAGTCGAGCGTCACGACGCGGACGCCGACCTCGCGACTGGGCGAGGACTCGACGATGTGCGCTCCGATCGCGACGCGCCGTCCGAAGGCGCGCGCGCGCACGCCCCACGCGACGAGGTCTTCGGTCGGAAGGTACGGAGCGAGCTCGACGTTCAGCGCTGGCGCGAAAGAGCCGCCGTCCGGCGCGACACGGACGACGTTCAGAGTCCACGTCGTCGGCCCCGTCGGGCTCAGCGCGTTGCACGTGCAAGGGCCGACGTCCCCGGGGCACTCCACGGCGTAATCGACCTCGCCCTCCATGTCTTCGGTCACGTACGCCACCCAGCCGGCGCCGTCCGCCGTCCGCGCGAGCGCGTAGGCCGACGACAGCGACGGGTTTCCCGCCGGCAGGAGCCCCACGAGGTGCTCCATGCACGGGGAAGCGCAGGAGTCGCCCATTTTTCCAGTGACGGTCGGCCGATCGTCGGGACACGTGGCGGTGGGCACGGTCGTGTCCGAAATCACCAAGTCGGAGACGACCTCGATCGTGCGATTCGCGAACACCACGTGCAGGCCGTCCGGGAGCAGGGCCACGCTCGCGAGATCGGGTGCGCCGGGCGGTAGCGCTTGGGGAATGCCCGCGGCGCTCCGCACCTCGACGAACCCGTTGGCCGGCTCGTCGGGCACTTGGACGTTGAAGAGCTCGTTGCCGTTCACGTCGAACGCACCGAAGCTCGAGCTGCCGTCCGCGAAGAGCGCTGGGACGCCGCGCGCGTCGAGCGCGTAGTCGTCGGCCTGACTGAAAAGCGTCGTCTGACTGAGCGAGCCGTCCGCGCCTTGGCTCGTGAAATAGTAGGTGCCCGAGTCGTCGTTCCAGAAGAGGCCGAGCGCGTTGGTCGCTCCCACCTCGAGCTCGCGCGCGTAGCGCGTTCCGAGCGTCGTCGTGGTCCACTTGGTGCCGTCCCACGCCTGCCCCGCGAGCTCCTGCACTCGAGAGTCCGGGCCCAGCACCGAGCCGGCGACGTGCGGCTCACCGTTCGCGTCGACGGCGACGAGCGCGAGCTGCATGCTCGGCACGAGGCCCTGATCGATCGGCTGCTGTCCGTTCGCCCCGAGCGCCACGAGGCTCGGCGGCGTGTGCGCCGAAGACAACGTGAGGTAAGTGGTGTCGCTCGACGTGGCGATGCGAAAGTCGCCGTCGTCGCCGAGGTCGATGGGCTCGAGCGCCTCGGTATCGATGACGACGTTGCACACGGCGGGGTCGCACGCCGCCGGGCTCGACGGCGCGCGCACGTCGATGGTCGGCGCGGACGGAGCGCCGGCCGCATTCTGATTCGTCGTTCCTGCTCCGCCCGCACCCGGGGCGCCCGCGCCGCTGCCCCCGCCGAGCGAGCCTTTGGTGCCCGCCTGCGCCGCGCCGGCCGCGGCGCCCGCACCCGCACTACCGCCCGTGTTCGCCGCGCCGGCCGTTTCACTCGTGGTTGCGCCCGCTGCGCCCGTCGTCGCGCCGGTGTCGCCCGCGCTCGCACCGGTCGCGCCGGCGTCGCTCGGTTCGTCGCCGGCGTCCGTGCCGCCCGACCCTGCCGCACCCGTGTGATGCCGGCTCCTGCCGCAAGCGCCGAAGACGAGCGGCACGAGCAACACCCACGCACCCTCGCGAAGCTTCATCCACTCCGAAGTTAGCAAGAAGCGTTCCGCACGGAAAAGCGCGCTCGCAGGTGCGCTATCGAGCGATCTTCTCCCCACTTTCCGAGGGAGGCGCGCGCGCCCGCGGAGTCGCTACCGAGATCACGCCGTCAGCGGTTGTGCCACGTCGTGCCTCACGGTCGCGAGGCTCGGCAGGCGAGTGAACGGCTCAGCCGAGGTGCGACTTCAACCGGATCAACCCCGGTCCGGGCAACACCTCGGCTTGGCAAGCGAGCCGCGAGGTGCTGCCGCCGCCCAACAGATCGAGGAGCTCCTGCTCGAGCGGTTCCGCGGGCGCGAAGAGCTCGATGCCTTCGAGCACCTCGCTGTGGCAGGTGCCGCAGCTCGCCGACCGGCACGAAAACGGAACCGGCGCAAAGTGCTCGTCACAGATATCGACGAGCGCGCCGCCTTCCGGCGCTTCGACGACCTTGGCCGCGCCGATGCCGTTGCCGAGAAATTCGATCGTGGGCAAAGGGACGCGACTCTCTGTCAGAAGAGGCGCCGCGTGTCCAGAAGGAGCGTGACCGGGCCGTCGTTCACGAGCTCGACTTGCATCGTCGTGCGAAAGCGCCCCGTCTCGACCCGGACGGAGGCGCGGCAGAACGCGACGAAGCGTTCGAACAACGCGGCGGCGGGCTCGGGCGCCATCGCGTCCGTGAAGCTCGGCCGCCGCCCTTTGCGCGCGTCGCCGAGCAGCGTGAACTGCGACACGCAGAGGAGCGCGCCGCCCGCGGCCGTCACGTCGAGGTTCAGTTTGCCGGCGTCGTCCTCGAAGACGCGCAGGCCGACGACCTTGTCGGCGAGGGCGCGCGCGTCGTCGTCCGTGTCGCCCGCCGCGACGCCGACGAGCACGCAGAGGCCGCGCTCGATGCGTCCGACGCTTTCGCCCTCGACCGTCACCTCGGCGCGCGTCACGCGCTGCACGACCGCTCGCATCGCCGTTCATTACCTCGTCGCCGCGCCCGTGCCGCGCGAAAAAGCGAGACCTCCCTCAGCGCACGGCTTCGGGCAAGCGCCGGAGCGCGCTCGTCACGGCGGCGCGGAGCGCGTCGGCGCGCGTCTCGTTCACGCTGCCGGTCTCCTCTTCGGCCGTCGCGTGGCCGTTCAACACGGCGTGGAGCGATTGTTCGCGGGCGCGCCGGAGCACGAGCGACACGAGCGCCGTCGCTCGCGCGCCCCGCCCGACGCGTTCGGCGTCGAGGCGGACGAGCGTCGCGCTCAAGATGAAGCGCTCGCGGGGACGGCCGAGCTCGGCCGTGGCCATGGCGTCCGTGAGCACGCTGCGGAGCGCTTCGCAGAACGCGCCCGAGGCGCTTTCGTCGCGGACCTCGCCGACGGCGACGGGCGATTCGTGCGCGCCGCACGGCGCCGCCGCGCCGAAGAACACGAGCGCGCCGAGGAGGCTCGTCGCGCGGTGAGCGCGTGATATCGATGGACGCATGGAGTCCTCCGTCGGAACGCCCGCGGGCGCTCGGCAGTGACGCGAGCCGCGCGGGCTCGCGAAGTCGGGGCCGCCGCGGCGAGCGCCGGCGGTTCCTTCTTGCGTATCAAGGCCGCGCGCGCGGGGCCAAGTTCGGGAAGCTCGCGAACCCGAGCCCGGCGACGAGCGCGACCAGGAGCCAAACGATCCCGGACGCTTCCGGGCCGATGCACGCGCCGACGCCGAGCACGGCGAGCGTCGCGACGAGCGCCGCCCAGCCGTCGAGGCGCCACGGCTCGACCGTCACGCGCGCGAGGCGATCGCGTCGCGCGAGGAGCTCGCACGCGATCACGGCGACGATGCCGGCGGGACCGGCGGCGCCGAGGGCGACTTGCGGCGAGCCGACGAGCAGGGCGAGCACGAGCGCCGCGAGGTCGCCGAAGAGGAGCAGGGTGGGGAAGAGGGTCGGGAGCCGCGGCACGCCGGCCGCACCATACTTTGATATGCTGGGCATCGCACGATGGGCCGTCGCGACCCGTTCATCGGCGAGCTCGTCCCGAGCAGCCTCCAGGCCGGCGTGAGCTACCTCGTCGAGGCCCGTCTCGGCGAGGGGGGCACGGCCGCCGCCTACCTTGCCCGGCGCCGCGCGCCCGAGGGCGAGGCGCTCGTCGTCATCAAGATCATCCTGCCGCAGCTCGTCGCCGACTCCGACGACCAGGCCCTCACCATCATCAAGAAGGAAGCCGTCGCGCTCGGCCGGCTGAACGAGCGCAAGCCTCCGCCGCCGAACGTCGTGCGCCTCATCGACACCGGCAGCGTGCCTTACGAGTGGACGACGCGCTGGATCGAGCTGCCCTGGCTCGCGCTCGAGTACGTGCACGGCGGCGTCGAGGGTTCGTCGCTCGAGAAGCGCGTCAACTACTCGGTGCGTCACACGGGGTTCGCTTTCGATCCGAACCGCGTCGCGCGCGCCGTCGAGAGCCTCGCGAGCGGCCTGTCCGAGATCCACGCCGCCGGCATCGTCCATCGCGACATCCATCCGGGCAACGTGCTCTGCTGCGGCGCGGGCGAGACGGAGCTCTACAAGATCTCCGATTTCGGCATCGCGCGGCCCTCCGGTCTCACCGCGACGTTCGGCAACGCGATGGTCGGCACGCCGGGTTACGCGGCGCCCGAGCAATTCATCTCGAAGCTCGCGCTCGGCCCGCACACGGACGTCTTCAGCCTCGCCTGCGCGATTTTCTTCATGCTCACGGGCGAATCCATGTTCGAGATGAGCTCGCCCGCGATGGCCGTCGTCGCCGTGCAGTCGCCCGAGCGACGCAGCGTGACGACCTCGCCGACGCTCGCCTTCGAGCTCCGCGAGCGCGCCGCGGCGACGCAGGCGATCGACATGGTGCTCGCGCGCGCGACCGCGTTTTCCCCGAAGGACCGCCCGCCGTCCGCGCGCCATCTCGCCGACAGCCTGCTGCCGTGGCTCCGCGCCGACGCGAGCAGCAGCAAGCCGAGCGAACGCTGGATGGGCAGTCTCGACGAGCTCCGCGCGCGCGACCTCGTGCTCGAAGCGACGTGGATGGTGCGGCACCCGCCGGGGGCCAATCGCGTCGTCACCGACGTGGCGTGGAACGCGGGCGGCCAAGCGCTCGCGGCGACCACGAGCGGGCTCGAGTTCTGGGACGGTTCGAGCTGGGCGGACGTGTCGGCGAGCGGCGCGGCGGAGGTCGGCGGCGTTCGTTTCGTCGAGCGGCTCGGCCCCACGCGCTGGCTCGTCGGCACGCACGACGGGCAGCTCTGCGAGCTTTCGCACGAGGGTTTGCGTGAAATCCTGCGCCATCCCGATCCCGAGCTCGTCATCACGCACGCCGCGCCGGACTTCGACGACGTGGCCGTGTTCGTCGGTGAAGCGCCCGACGCGCCGCCGCTCGTCCTCACGCAGATCGGCCGCCGCTGGCTCAAGCCGCTCCCGGCCGTCGACGCCGCGTTTCTCACCGGCCTCGCGCGCATCGACGACGAGCGCTGGCTCGTGATCGGCCGCGGCAAGGACGATCGCAGCTACGCCGCCATCGTGAAGCCGCTCGCGTGGGAGCTCGAGCGCATCGCGACGCCTCCCGGCCGCGTGCTCCTCGCCTGCGCGAGCCGCCCCGAACGCGGTCTCGCCGTCGCGGTCGGTGTCGACGGCGCCGTCGTCACGATCGACGGCGACACCTGCCGCGCCGGCACGTTGCCCGGAGCGCCCGATTTGGCCACGGTCGGCCTCGATCCGCTCGGCCGCTCGTGGGCCGCCGGTCGCGGCCGCGTCTGGTCACGCCGCGGCGGCGGCGAATGGTCGTGCGTGTGGGAAGACCCGGCGTGGCAACCGCCGTTCGTCGGCGTCATGGTCGAAATCGGCTCCGTCATCGCGCTCACCGTCGACGGCGCCGTCCTCGAATGCCGCGCGACGCCGGCGGGTCGACCGTCGTTCACGCCGGTGTGAGCGCCCCGCCGACTCCGCGTTCGCCGACCCGTTCGGCGCGCCGCGAACTCTCAGAAGCCGAGCCGGTAGAGCATCAAGTAGACGACGACGCCCGTCACCGACACGTAGAGCCAGAGCGGCAGGGTGACGCGCGCGAGGGGGCGGTGCTTGTCGATGCGGCCCGCGAGTCCGCGCCGGATCGTGACGATGGCCATGGGCAGCACCACGACGGCGAGCGTCACGTGCGGAATCAAAATGGCGAAGTAGACGGTGCGCGCGAGACCCTGGCCGTGAAAGAGCACGTTGCCCACGAGCACGTGGTGCAAGAGGTACGCCGTCAGGAACAGCGCGGAGAGGACGAACGAGGTGAGCATCATGCGCCGATGCATCACGACGTTCTTCCGTTTGATGAAGACGTAGCCGGCGCTCAGGCACACGGCGGAGGCGCTGTTCAAACACGCCATCAGGGTCGGGAGCGGTCCTTCTTGCATCACGCCAAAAACCTCACTTCACGTTCCACGCTCGTTTCCTCGGACGGTTCTTCGCCCGTCTCGGCCTGTTTGAGCAAGCGCCAGACGTGAGGACCGATGAGATCGAGCTCGGTGGACATGTATTGCTCGCCGCCGAACGCGCGCACCGTCTCGGTCTGCGCGCGGAGCATGCGCGCGTCTTGGCGGAAGATCGAGAGCGCGACGGGCTCGAGCAAGGGCTTTACGAGGAAGTTCGGCAAGGGCGAGCGAAAATCGACGACGGCGTAGAGACGCGTGACGAAATCGGAGACGGGCGTGCCGAAGGCGGTCACGGTGAGGTGGCTCTCGCGCCCGAGGCGATACTCGACCTGCGCGACGGACGGCAGGATGAAGCGGTCCCAGTGCTCGACGGTGCCGCCGCTCGGCGAGAGGATGAAGCCGACGGCGCCGCTCGGCCGCGGCTCGCCCGCGTACTCGACCTCGACGCGATCGCGCGAGCGTCGCACCGTCGCGCGGATCTCGTGCCGTTCGCCCGCGCCGCGAAAGAGCCCGCGGTGCAGAAAGGCGGTGTGCGGCACGTCGAGCGCGTTCTCGAGCGTCGCGTGCAGCGTGGCCGGCGCTTCGACCATGCGCACGACGCGCGCGTAACCCGGCGCGAGCTCCGGCAGCGCGAACGGTTCGCGCGTCGGCGCGTCGTCGAGCTCGGGCCACACCCAGACCAAGCCGTGCGCTTCACGCACGGCGCAGGCCGGCGCGCGCCGCTCGCGCGTGTCGCTCGCGCCGAGCCCGGGGACGAGCGCGCAGCGCCCCGAGCCCTCGAACTGCCAGCCGTGATACGCGCATTCGAGCCGGCCGCTCGCGGCCACGCGACCGAGCGAGAGCGGGGCGTTCCTGTGCGGGCAGCGATCGAGGAGCGCGGCCGCCCGCCCGCTCGCGTCGCGAAAGAGCACGTACGGCGTGCCGAGGAGCTCGACGGGCAATGGCTTTTTCCGAAGCTCGCGCGACTCGCAAGCGACGTACCAGGCGCGCGCGAGCCGCGCGATCGAGAGATGCCCCTTCGTGGGCGGCGGGACGAGCCTCGCGTCAGGCAAGCGCCCTCCTTCTAGCATCGCGGGCGCCCGGACTGGCAGCGCCCGGAGTTTGGCGATCGCCGGCTCAGGGATGGTACCGTTCGGCCATGGTCGACCGGAAGACGGCGAGCTTCATGCGCTCGCTCTGCATGGGCCAGATCGTCGAGGACATCGTGCTGCCGTTCCCCGAGCTCGCGGCTTCCGACAAGGAGACGCTCGAGGGCGTGTTCGGCACGATCGCCCAGCTCTTGGGTCCGCGCGAAGCCGACCTCAAAAAGTGGGATCGGGCGGGGGAGCTGCCGGCGGAGTTCGTGAGCGAGCTCCGCGCGGCGGGCCTCTTCAGCTTCGTCGTGCCGGAGGAGCACGGCGGCCTCGGTTTCGGCAGCAAGGCGTACTCGCGCGCCCTGCAAGAGGTCGCGAAGTACGACGCGTCCGTCGCGGTGACGGTCGGCGCGCACAGCTCGATCGGCATGCGCGGCCTCTTGCTCTTCGGTACCGAGGCACAGCGCGCCCGCTACTACGAGAAGCTCGCGAGCGGCGAGATGATCGCCGCGTTCTGCCTGACGGAGCCGAGCTCCGGCTCCGACGCGGCGTCGATCAAGACGACCGCGGTGAAAGAGCGGGACGCCTGGGTCCTGAACGGCAACAAGATTTGGATCACGAACGGCGGCATCGCGGACTTCTTCACGGTGTTCGCGAAGACGACCGCGCCGGACGAACGCAAGGGCCTCTCGGCGTTCATCGTCACGCGCGACATGCCGGGCGTCTCCACCGGACCGCACGAAGACAAGCTCGGCATCCGGGCGAGCTCGACCACGACGGTGAGCTTCGACAACGTGCGCGTGCCGTTCGATCACCTGCTCGGCGAGGAGGGCAAGGGCTTCAAGGTGGCGATGAACATCTTGAATTCGGGCCGCACCGGGCTCGGCGGCGGCGCGGTCGGCGGCATGAAGAAGCTGATTCAGCTCGCGACGCAGCAGGCGAACCAGCGCGTGCAGTTCGACAAACCCATCCGCGAGTTCGGCCTCGTGAAGCAGAAGGTCGGGCAAATGGTGATCGACTGCTACGCGACGGAAGCGACCGTCACGATGGTAGCCGGCCTCACCGACGGCGGTTACGGCGACTACGCGGTCGAGGCCGCCATCAGCAAGGTGTTCGCGAGCGAGGCGCTCTGGCGCACCTCGGACGAAGCGCTGCAGATCGCCGCCGGCAACGGCTACATGACCGAGTTCCCGTACGAGCGGCTGCTCCGCGACTCGCGCATCAACCGCATCTTCGAAGGGACGAACGACATCCTGCGTCTCTTCATCGCCCTCACCGCGATGAACGACGTGGGCACGAACCTGCGCGACGTGAGCAAGAGCCTCGAAGGCGTCTTCAACGATCCGATCAAGGGTTTCGGCGTCATCTCCGAGTACGCGCTCCGGCGCGCCGCGTTCGCGACCGGCATCGGGCGCGAGGGCACGACGTTCACGAAGCTCTCCCCCGCGCTGAAGACGGCTCAGGGCGTGTTCGAGGACTGCACGCGCGATCTCGCGGCCGCGACGGACCGCATCCTGCGCAAGCACGGTCGCGCCATCATCGAGAAACAGTTCGCGACCCGGCGCCTCGCCGACATCATGATCGACCTCTTCGTGCTCGCGTGCGTCTTGAGCCGCGTGGACGCGTCGATTCGCAAGAACGGCGAGAGCGGCGCCGCGCGGGAGATCGACATCGCCTCGGCGTTCGCCGGCCAGGCGCGCCGCCGGGTGAAGCACACCGTGACCGAGATCGACGACAACCAGGACGAGCATGTGAAGTCGCTCGCGGATCTGGCCTTCGAGTCGGAACGCTACGGCTTCGATGTTCTGTGACCGCCGCGTCTGTGTTAGTGTCCGCGCCAGGGTTTGCTTAAATGACTCGCGTTTTTCGCTTCGGGCCCGTGCTTTCGGCGTGCCTCGCGCTCGGCGCGTGCGCTCAGCTCGTCGGTCTCGACAAGTTCGACGACAAGGGAGGTGAGGCGGGCAGCCCGGCGTCCGGCGGCAAGAGCGGCGCGGGCGGAAGCGCCGGTCAGGCTCAAGGTGCGCACGGCGGCCAGGGCGGCACCGGAGGCGGCGCCGCGGGCAAGGCGGGCAAGGCCGGCAGCGGCGGGAACGCTGGGAGCGAGGCCGGAGCCGGCGCCGTCGGCGGGACGGGCGTCATGCCCGGCAGCGGAGGCAACGTCAACGCGCCGGGCGGCGCGGGCGGCATGCAGGAGGGCGGCGCGGCCGGAACGGGCGCGACGGGCGGGACCCGGGCGACGGGAGGCACGGGCGGCGGCAGCGGCGGCACCGTCGGCAACGGCGGCGCGGGCGCCGGCGGCGAGAGCCCCGGCGGCTGCAGCACCACCATCGAGATCACGCCTCACGGCGCGCCGACCCTCGACGACGAGACTTCGGCGAGCATCCCCTATTACGACTACCAGTACGACGTCGATCCGCAGATCGGCTCGCCCGCGAGCGACTACCTGTGGCTCGATTTCTACACGAGCGGCGGGTACGACGGCGACGCGACGGGCCTCTTCCACCTCGGCACCGGCGACGAGGAGAACTACGCGACCTGCTCGCGCTGCGTCTACCTGGGTCAGGACGTCGGTTCGTCGAGCATCAAGGCGTTCTTCTTCGCGAAGTCCGGCACGCTCGACATCGCGGCCGACTCGAAGCAGATGCAGGGCAAACCGGACCTCACGCTGAGCGACGTGCTCCTCACCGAGGTCACGATCGACACGGACACGAACGTCTCGACCGAGGTCCCGGGCGGCCGTTGCCTGCACCTCGCGAGCTTGACGCTCACGACCACGAGCGTGCCCGCGGGGTGGACTTGCCCGAGCTCCGCCTACGGGACGGAGGACGGGTGCGACTGCGGTTGCGGCGTCGTCGATCCCGACTGCTTCTCGCAATACGTCGGCGCCTGCGACTACTGCAGCAGCAGCGACGACGCGGGCAGCTGCGCCAGCGACTGCACCGACATCGACCTGAACGACAACTCGAAGTGCGCGACCGACCAGGGTTGGACCTGCGATCCGGCTGCCTACGGTGACGGCGAGTCGTGCGATTGCGGCTGCGGCGTCGTCGATTACGACTGCTTCGACGCCACCGTCGGCTCCTGCGACACCTGCGACGACACGAACTCGTGCACGATGACGCGCACTTCGAGCTGCAACGACATCGATCCGGTCGACAACAGCAAGTGCAACTGACGTCGCGCCGGCGTCGCGACGACGTCTCGCCGAACCGCACGCGGACTCAAGTTCGCTGCATGCCTTTGCGTGAAACGAACGGTTGCGGTGGAACTCTGAATCCGCACTGAATTTCCCTCGCACATCAGCCGCGCGCGCGCGCACCGCCCGCACCGAGTGAAGACGCGGCGGCGCGCTCCGCGTCCGAGCGGTCACTGAAAATAAGACGCGTCACGAGCTTGCGCCGCACGCGAAGCGGTCGGAATATTGGTGAGCCAAACATGTCGCTTCGCGCTCGCATCGCTCTGGTCGTGTCCGTCCTTCTGCTCGCGCTCGGGTTGTCTTGTTCCGCGAACAAGACTTCGAACACGGGGCTCGGGGAAGTTGACGGTAACAATGGTGGAACCGGTAACAGCGGCGGGACTGCCGGGACGTCGGGCACGAAAAGCTCGGGCGGCACGAGCGGCACCTTCGCCGTCGACGTGTCGCAAACTCCGGAGACTCCCGGCTGCGGCAACTCGATGCAGGACCCGGGCGAAGAGTGCGACGACGGCAACACGATGGGCGGCGACGGCTGCAGCGCCGCGTGCCGCGTCGAAGCCGACTACGTGTGTCCGCAGGTCGGGCCGTGCACGCCCGACATGTGCGGCAACGGTCACCTCGCGAGCTTCGAAGCGTGCGACGACGGCAACGCCGTCTCGGGCGACGGTTGCTCCGGCGACTGCAAGATGATCGAGCCGGGCTGGGAGTGCCGCGTGCCGGGCAAGAAGTGCGTGCCGCTCTGCGGCGACGGCGTGCTCACCGGCACCGAGCAATGCGACGACGCCAACGCGACGAGCGGCGACGGCTGCTCCTCCACCTGTTTGGTGGAAGCGGGCTGGAGCTGCACGGGGACGCCGAGCGTGTGCACCAAGTCGCAGTGCGGCAACGGCGTGGTCGAAGCCGGGGAGGCGTGCGACCTCGGGATGAACAACGGTCTCTTCTACGGGGACGGCATGGGCTGCTCGAAGACGTGCACGCCCGAGCCGAAGTGCCGGGACGGCGCGACGACGCGGGCGTGCGACACGCACTGCGGCGACGGCAACATCGACGACGGCGAGCAGTGCGACGACGGCAACCAGCTCGACGGCGACGGCTGCTCGAGCACGTGCATGACGGAGCCGGGCTTCACCTGCATGACGATGGAGAAGGACGACAGCTCGCCGTGCACGGGCACGAGCGGCAACTGCCTCGAGCTCCCGATCATCTATCGTGACTTCGACGGGCAGGACCAGGGCGCCAAGGGTCACCCGGACATGTTCTATTACTCGAGCAAGCAGCTCTGCGTGCCGAACGCGAGCGGCCGCGTGGTGAGCACGAACGGCACGTGCTGGGACAGCGACTCGGTGCCGCTCTGCCAGGGCGTCGCTTCCGCCACGCTGAACGCGAGCGGCAAGCCGGACGTCGGCGCGAACACGACGTGCAAGTGCCGCTTCACCGATTGGGACGGCACGGGGCCGATCGGCAGCACCGGCACGGGCGTCACGCAGTGCAGCGACTCGGGAGGCAACAGCCACAACCGCATCGAGACGACGGTGAAGGTGGTCGAGAACGCGACGGGCAGCTTCGCGCAGTGGTACACGGACTCGGCGCTGAGCGACAAGGTGCAGGGCGTGCTCGAACTCGCGCCCATCGCCGGCGGCAGCTACCAGTTCAGCAGCAGCAACGGCCGCACCGTCAACGACGACCTCCACGACATCTTCATGGGCACGCCGATCCCGGCGACGAACGGCGCCCCCGCCAACACGCTCTCGAGCGGCTTCTTCCCGCTGGAAACGCCCGCGGCCGGCG
>DATJXW010000155.1:0-32797 GCA_035499895.1 Polyangiaceae bacterium
GTACTTGTTCGCGACCTGCCGCTTCGCGCACTACCTGAAGTGCATCGTGCGCGACAAGGTCGGTTCCTTCAAAACCTCGGAAGAGATGCAGAAGTGGCTCCAGCGCTGGATCACGCAGTACGTGGACGGCGATCCGGCGCACTCGAGCGAGGAGACGAAGGCGCGCCGCCCGCTCGCCGCGGCCGAAGTCGTGATCGAGGAGGACCCGAGTAACCCCGGTTACTACAACTCGAAGTTCTTCCTGCGCCCCCACTACCAGCTCGAGGGGCTCACCGTCTCGCTCCGCCTCGTTTCGAAGCTGCCCTCCGCCAAGGGCGGCTCCTAGCCGCGGCTAGAGCCCAGCCGATCGAGCGGCCATGCCGGACCTCCTGCCCAAGGAACGCCTGCAGCCGTCGCTGCTCGATCGGCTCACCGACGACCACCCCGAGAGCAAGACCGAGAGCCCCGACCGGCGCGTGCTCTCGCTCGCGAAGCTCCGCGAAGGGGTGCGCCGCGATCTCGCCTGGCTCTTCAACACGACGCACCTCGCGGCGGTGCAGGATCTCGACGCGTACCCCGAGGTCGAGACGAGCACGCTCAATTACGGCCTGCCCGACCTCTCGGGCCGCACCGCGTCGAGCGTGCACGCGCCGACGCTCGAGAAGCAGATCCAGCGCGCGATCTGGCAATTCGAGCCGCGCCTCGGCAAGGAGAGCGTGCGCGTGCGCGTCGCGCGCGATCCGAACGGCTATTCGCACAACGCCATCGTGATCTTCATCGAAGCGGATCTGTGGGCGCAGCCCGCGCCGGTGCGCCTCGTCTTGCGCACCGATTTGGATCTCGAGACGGGCGAGGTCCGCGTGACCGAAACGAGCTCCGCGGGGGCCTGATGGATCCGCGGTTTCTCGCTTACTACGAGCGGGAGCTCGGCTATTTGCGGAGCCTCGGCGGCGAATTCGCGGAGCGGTTTCCGCGCATCGCCGGACGGCTCGGGCTCGACAAGGAGACGTGCGCGGACCCGTACGTCGAGCGCCTGCTCGAGGGCTTCGCGTTCCTCGCGGCGCGCGTGCAGCTCAAGATCGACGCCGAGTTCCCGCGTTTCACCCAGAGCCTGCTCTCGATCCTCTTGCCGCACCTGGTCGCGCCGACGCCGTCGATGGCCGTCGTGCAGCTCGTGCCGAACCCGAAGCGCGGCTCGCTCACGGAGGGGTATCGCGTCGCGCGCGGCTCGACGCTCAAGGCGACGGCCGGGCGCAGCGACCGCACCGTCTGCGAGTACCGCACCGCGCACGCCGTCGATCTCTGGCCGCTCGAGCTCGTGCAGGCGACCCACACGAGCTACGTCGGCGACCTCGGCGAGCTCAAGACCTGGAACCGCCGCCTCGTGCGCGGCAGCCTGCGTTTGCGCTTCAAGACGCAGAGCGGCGCGGACGTGAGTCAGCTCGGGCTCGACCGCCTGCCGCTCTTTTTGCGCGGACCGGA
Source organism: Polyangiaceae bacterium (assembly GCA_035499895.1). Classification (GTDB taxonomy): domain Bacteria; phylum Myxococcota_A; class Polyangia; order Polyangiales; family Polyangiaceae; genus PMG-095. The sequence goes on from DATJXW010000155.1 coordinate 1,462, forward strand.
GCCGATGGGCATGCGCCTCTACGAGCTCTTGTGCGCGGGCTCGCTCGGCGTCGTCGTGCGCGACGGCGAGGGCCACCGCCGCGGCTTCGTCGAGAAGGATTTCGTGCGGCCGATGGGCTTCGAGGACGACGAAGCCCTGCTGCCTTACACGCTGCAGTCGTTTCAGGGCTACCGCCTGCTCCACGAATACTTCGCGCTCCCGAGCCGCTACCTGTTCGTCGAGCTCGGCGGGCTGAACCGCGGCCTGCGCGCGTCGACCGGCACGGAGTTCGAGGTCGTGGTCCTGCTCGACCGCTACGAGCCGGATCTCGAGGCGCGCCTCGCGCCCGACCACTTCGGCTTGCATTGCACCCCGGTCGTGAACCTGTTTCCGCGCCGGGCCGATCGCATTCACCTGACCGAGGGGCAGAACGAGTATCACGTCGTGGTCGATCGCACGCGACCCCTCGACTTCGAAGTGCACTCGATCACCGAAGTGACGGGCTTCGGCGGGAAGGAAGGCGACGCGCGGGAGTTCTTGCCGTTTTACGCGAACAGCGAACGGCACCGGCGGGACGATCAGGCGTACTACACGCTCTACCGCCAGCCGCGCCTGCAGTCGTCGCAGCGCGAGCTCACGAAGCCCCGCTCGACGTACGCGGGGAGCGAAGTCTTCGTCTCGCTCGTCGACGGCGACGAGGGACCGTACGCGTCCGATCTCCAGCAGCTCAGCGTGAACACGCTCGCGACGAACCGCGATCTCCCGCTGCTCATGCCGCTCGCGACGGGCCGCACGGATTTCACGCTCGAAACCGGCGCGCCGGTCGATTCCATTCGCTGCCTCGCGAAGCCCTCGGAACCGCGGGAATCGCCCGCGTGGGGCGACGCTTCCTGGCGGCTCGTGAGCCACCTGTCGTTGAATCAGCTGTCCATCGCGAACGAGTCCGACGGCCTCAGCGCCGCGCCGCTCCGCGAAATGCTCGAGCTCTACGCCGAGCTCGGCGCCGGCTCGCGCCAGCAGATCCAGGGCATTCGCTCGGTGCAGAGCGCGTCCGTCGTCCGGCGCCTGCCGCTGCCCGGCCCGGCGAGCTTCGCGCGCGGGCTCGAGATCACGCTCGACTTCGACGAGACGGCGTTCGAAGGCGAAAGCGCGTTCTTGCTCGGCGCCGTGCTCGATCGTTTTCTCGCGCGCTACGTGTCCATCAACTCATTCACGGAAACCGTGCTGCGCAGCCCGCAGCGCGGAGAGGTCATGCGTTGGCCGACGAAGCTCGGACGCCGTTCGAGCGCGTGAAGTGGCTGCGGGCGCTCGCCCGCACGCCCTACGAGTTCGATTTTCACCAGGCGATGCGCCGGCTCGAGCACGCCTTCGGCGAACTGCCGCGCTGGGGTGAAGCGCTCCGCCCGAGCGACGAACCGATCCGGCTCGGCCAGGACGCGTTCCTGAACTTCGCGCCGTCGACCCTCGCCGGCTTCACGCCGGCGACCGAGAAGCGACCGCCGCGCCTGGCCGTCGCGTTCCTCGGCCTGTTCGGCCCGCAAGGGCCGCTGCCGCTCCACCTCACCGAGTACGTGCGCGAGCGCATTCGGAACGTCGGTGACGAGACGTTCGCCGCCTTCGCCGACGTGTTCCACCACCGCATGCTCGTCCTGTTCCACCGCGCCTGGGCGCAGGCGCGACCGACGGTGAGCCGCGATCGCAGGCGCGCCGATCGCTTTCTCACCTACGTCGGCGCGCTCGCGGGGCTCGGCTTGCCGTCGCTCCGCGGCCGGGACCCGCAGCTCTTCCTCGCTCGGCTCGAGTTCGCGGGGCGCTTCTCGCTCGGCGTCCGCAATCCGGACGGGCTCCGCGCGCTCATCGTCGGGAGCTTCGGCCTCCCCGTCGCGATCGAAGAGTTCATCGGCGAGTGGCTGCCGCTACCCGACGAATCGCGGTTTCGCCTCGGCCATTCGGCGGAGGTGAGCAGCCTGGGGCAGACGACGCTGCTCGGCCCGCGCACCTTCAGTCGTTCGCAGAAGTTCCGCGTCGTGCTCGGGCCGCTCTCGGAGCGCGACTTCTCGCGCTTCTTGCCGAACGGCGCGAGCCTCGCGCGCCTCACCGCGCTCGTGCAGAGCTACGCCGGCCACGAGCTCGCGTGGGACGTCGAGCTCGTCCCCGCCCAGAGCGTCGGGACCCAGCTCCGCCTGGGCCAGAACGGCCGGCTCGGTTTCGACGCCGTGCTCGGCCGGCCGCCCGCGCCGCTCAAACGAGCCCACGTGCTCGTCAATCCGCTCTCGCACCAAACCGAACGCTTGTTGACGTAGGCTCGAGCCCAGGGAGAAGGAGCATCATGGTGGAAATCAGTCGCACGACTCTGTTCGGCAAGCTCGGCGCGGTCACCTACAAGACGATCGAGAGCGCGACCTTGTTCTGCAAGATGCGCGGCAATCCGTACGTCGAGCTCGCGCATTGGCTCCACCAGCTGCTCGAGCTCGGCGACGCCGATTTGCCGCTGCTGCTCCGCGGCGGCTCGATCGACGCGGCGCGCCTCGCCCGCGATCTCACCGAAGCGCTCGATCGCCTCCCGCGCGGCGCGACCTCGGTGTCCGACCTCGCGCCGCTCGTCGAAGAATCCGTCGAGCGCGGCTGGGTCTACGCGACGCTGCTCTTCGGCGAGTACGAGGTGCGGAGCGGGCATCTGCTCGTCGGCTGGCTCAAGACGAGTACGCTCAGGAACGCGCTCTTCGCCATCTCGCGCGAGTTCCAGAAACTCAAGGTCGACGACATCGTCGAGCGGCTGAAGAGCCTCGATTCCGCCGAAGCACGCGCCAAGAAGGCGGACGCGCCCGCGGGAACGGCGACGAGCGGCGGCGACGGGACGATGAGCCCGGCCGCGCTCGGCAAGCAGGAAGCGCTGAACAAGTTCTCGACCGACCTCACCGCCCGCGCCAAGAGCGGCGAGATGGACCCCATCACCGGCCGCGACGAAGAAATACGGCAAATCGTGCAGGTTTTGATGCGGCGCCGGCAGAACAATCCGATCCTCACCGGCGAGGCGGGCGTCGGCAAGACGGCGGTGGTCGAGGGTTTCGCCCAGCGCATCGCGAGCGGCGACGTGCCTCCCGCGCTCCGCGACGTGACCGTGCGCGTGCTCGACATCGGACTCTTGCAAGCGGGCGCGAGCATGAAGGGCGAGTTCGAGAACCGATTGCGCCAGGTGATCGACGAAGTGCAGGCGTCGCCGAAGCCGATCATCCTCTTCGTCGACGAAGCGCACACGCTCATCGGCGCGGGCGGCGCGCAGGGCACGGGCGACGCCGCGAATCTGCTCAAGCCGGCGCTCGCGCGCGGCAAGCTCCGCACCATCGCGGCCACGACCTGGGCCGAATACAAGAAGTTCATCGAGCCCGACCCGGCGCTCACGCGGCGTTTTCAGGTCGTGACGGTGGACGAACCGAGCGAGGAACGCGCGGTGTTGATGCTGCGCGGCACGGCCACGGCGCTCGAGCGCCACCACCGCGTGGCGCTGCTCGATCAGGCCATCGAGAGCGCGGTGAAGCTCTCGAAGCGTTACATTCCGGATCGCCAGCTGCCGGACAAGGCGGTGAGCCTGCTCGACACGGCGTGCGCGCGCGTGGCGGTGAGCCAGCACGCCGTGCCGCCCGAAGTCGAAGACGCGCGCCGCCGCATCGAAGCGCTCGAAGCCGAGCTCGCCATCATCGAGCGCGAACGCCTGGTCGGCATCGAAGTCGAGGGCCGGCGCGGCGAGGTCGACGCGACGCTCGCCGAGGAACGCAAGCGACTCGCGACGGTGGAGACGCGCTGGCGCTCGGAGAAGGCGCTCGTCGATCGCATCCTCGCGATCCGCGCCGAGCTCCGCGAGCTCGCGCCGAAACCGGGTGAAACGCCCGACGCCGAACGCGAGACGAAGCGCTCGGCCCTGCTCGCCGAGCTCAAGGGGCTCGACGCCGAGCTCACCCAGATTCAAGCCGAAAATCCGCTGATTTTGCCGACCGTCGACGCCCAATCGGTCGCGGTGGTCGTGTCGGATTGGACCGGCATCCCGACCGGCCGCATGGTGAAGAACGAAATCGAAACCGTGCTGCGCCTGCACGAGGTCTTGCAGAAGCGCGTCATCGGGCAGGACCACGCGCTCGAGATGATCGCGCGCCGCATCCAGACCGCGCGCGCCGGCCTCGAGAATCCGAACAAGCCGATCGGCGTGTTCTTGCTCGCCGGGCCGTCGGGCGTCGGTAAGACGGAAACGGCGCTCACGCTGGCCGAGGCGCTCTACGGCGGCGAGCAGAACGCGATCGTGATCAACATGAGCGAGTTCCAGGAGGCGCACACCGTCTCGACGCTCAAGGGCGCGCCGCCCGGCTACGTCGGCTACGGCGAGGGCGGCGTCTTGACGGAAGCGGTGCGGCGACGGCCCTACAGCGTCGTCCTGCTCGACGAGGTCGAAAAAGCGCACCCCGACGTGCACGAGATCTTCTTCCAGGTCTTCGACAAGGGCTGGATGGAGGACGGGCAAGGCACGCGCGTCGACTTCAAAAACACCGTGATTTTGCTGACCTCGAACGTCGGCAGCGACCTCATCATGAAGCTCGCCGCGGCCGCCGAACGGCCCGATCCGGCGCGCATCGCGGAGGCGCTGCGTCCGGCGTTGCTCGAGGTGTTTCCGGCGGCGCTCCTCGGCCGCGTCGTCACCATCCCCTACTACCCGCTCAGCGACGAGATGCTCGGCAACATCGTCCGGCTGCAGCTCGACCGGGTGAAGCGGCGCGTCACCGAGAGCTACCGCATCCCCTTCACCTACGACGATTCGGTCGTCGCGCTCATTTCGAGCCGCTGCACCGAGCTCGAGAGCGGCGGTCGCATGATCGACGCCGTGCTCACGAACACGCTCCTGCCAGAGCTCAGTCGCGAGCTCTTGCTGCGGACGCTCGACGGCAAACCCGCGGCGAAGGTCGCCGTCACGACGGCCGGCTCGACGTTCTCGTACGCGTTCGATTGAGGCGCGCCGAGCTTCACGGCGCGGCCGCGGGCGTCGCGCCGTCACCGAGCACGGGAACGAGCAACGGAGCGACCGCCAGGCTCAAGCGCTCGTAGCCCGCCGGGGTCGGATGCAGGAAATCGCGCATCGTCTCCTTGGCGATGGTGCCGTCCGCTTCGAGCATGAGCGGGCCGAAATCGCGGACGAGCACGTGCGCCGGGTCGGCGAAAGCCTCGATCAGCCGATTGCAATCGACGATCTTGGTGCGCAAGGGATCCGCCGGATCGTGATGGGCCGGCAGGATCTCGAGCAAGAGCACGAGCGCCTGCGGCAAGTGCGCGCGCACCGCCGCGACGACGGCCTGCACGCCCGACGCCGTCTGCTCCGCCGTGAAGCCGCCCGCGAGGTTGTTGACGCCAATCATGACGACGGCGACGCCCGGCTTGGTGCCGTCGAGCTCGCCCTGATCGATGCGCCAGAGCAGGTTCTGCGTGAGGTCGCCCGCGATGCCGAGGTCGAGCGGCGCGTAACGGCCGAAGCTCGTCTGGTAGGCGGGAGCCAGGCGCCACGCCTCGGTGATCGAGTCGCCGAGGAAGACGACCTTCGCGTCGGCGCGGCCCTTGGCCTCGAGCAGTCGTTCGTGGTGCTGGCGCCAATCGTCGGCGATTTCCCACGGATGCGCGCCGATGCGCGGGACCGGCTTGTCGGCGACGTTCTGCGGGTAGGCGTGACGAGCGGCGTCCGGGCTCGGCGCGAGCGCGTCCGACGCCGCCGCGCCGCTCGCCGCGGGCTCGACCGGAAGCACGAGCGGTGCCGGTGACGCGCTGAGCGACGACGGCGCGAGCGGCGCGGGGGTCGCGCGGGTCGCCATCGCTGACGCGGAGGCACTCGCCGAAGCGCTCGACGACGCCCCTCGCGCCGTGCTCGCGCTCGAGCGCCCCCGCGCGAGCAGGAGCCAGCCGCCAATCCCGACGGCGAGAGGCAAACACAACGCGGCGATCCAAACCCACACGGGCACGTCCGCGCGCTTCTGCGTCGTCGCGCTCGCGGCGAGCTCGGCCGGCGCGCGTCCCTTCGCGGCCACCATGTCGACGAAATAGCTCGGCAAGCGCACGTTCGGACGCGCGTCGGCGGCCGCGACGTCACCGGCGCTCACCGTGAGCTCGGCTTGTCCGAAGCGCAGCACGGCGGGCGGCGAAACCCGCTGCCAGCGCGCGTCGAGACGCTCGACGCCGAGATACACCGGCGACCGCGGATCGGCGCTCGCGGCTCGGAGCTCGCGGCCGTCGAACGCGAGACGCAGGTGCACCGCCGCGACGTCCGGCGCCGTGACGAGCCAATCCGCCTGCGCGCCGACCGAAAACTCGCGCACGACCTCGCCCGGCTTGAACGTGCACGAAGCTCGCGAGGAGAACCCGCGCGTGACCGCGACGACGACGCCCAGACTAGTACCCGAAGTCGTGCTTGCGTTTGCGCGACGGATCGTCGCTCGCCGGTGCGGGCGCCGGTGCCGGCGCCGGAGCGGGCTCCGGTGCGGCCGCGGGCGTGGGCGCGACGGCTTTGGACGCGGGCGTCGACGCGCCGTGCGGCACGAAGCGCGGGCGCGCGCGAACGACGGCCGTCGGCGCGGGCGCCTCCGGCTCCGTCACGTCGACGTGAGGAGGCTCCGCCGTCGGCGCGAGAACGATCGGCGGCTCGACCTCGCTCGCCGTCGGTGGAGGCGCGACCGGCGCGTTCGTCTGCGGCAACACGGGAGGGCTCGGCACGGCGGCCGCGCTCGCCGCGGACGTCGAGTGCGAAGCGGAGAGCTTCAACACGGCGACGGCCGCGCCGACGGCGAGCAGCACCCCGACCCCGGCCACCACGGGCAACATCGAGCGCCGCTCGGCCGGCTCGAAGTCGGGCAGCGGCGGCGAGGTGCGCCCGAAGTTACTCGACGTGGGCACGGTCGACGGCGCCGCCACGGTTTCCCCGCCGAAAAAGGCGCCGGGGTGCGGCGTGCGTCCCGACTGCAGGCGCGCGGCGCCGCCGAGCCAGGCTTCGATCGCGTCGCGCATCTCGTTCGCGCTCTGAAAACGCGCCTCGCGCTCCTTCGCCATGGCCTTCGCCGTGAGCGCCGAAAACGCCGGATCCACGCCGGGCACGTCGTGCGTGAGCGGCGGCGGCGGCTGGAGCGCGATCTTGAAGAGGAGCTCGTTGAAGCTGTCGGCGCGCACCGGCACCTGCCCCGCGACCGCTTGATACATGATGACGCCGACCGTGTAGAGATCGCTGCGCGTGTCGATGTCCTTCTGCCCGCGAGCCTGTTCGGGCGAGAGGTAGTACGGCGTGCCGATCACCGCGCCGGTCGTCGTCATCGACATGGCCTGCGGGTCCTCGGATTGGAACTTCGAGACGCCGAAATCGATGATTTTGACGAAGTCCTCCTGCCCGAGCTTGCGCGGCAAGAGGAAGATGTTGTCCGGCTTGAGGTCGCGGTGGACGATGCCGACCGCGTGCGCCGCGGCGAGTCCGTCGAGGAGCTGCACGGTGAGCTCGGCCGCGACGCGCGCCGACAAGGCGCCGCGCTTCAGCCGCGACGCCATCGTTTCGCCCTCGAGAAACTCGCTCACCATGTAGCGCGAACCGTCGGGCAAGGTGCCGACGTCGTGCACGCGGAGAATGTGGTCGTTGCCGATGCGCCCCGTCGCGCGCACCTCGCGCTCGAAGCGCGCGTTGCCTTCGGGTGATTGCGTCACCTCGGGCAAGAGCACCTTGATCGCGACGCGGCTGTCGATGTGGAGGTGAAGCCCGGCGTACACCGCGCCCATGCCACCCTGCCCGAGTAGCCCCTCGACACGGTACTTGCCGTCGATGATCTGACCGACCTCCAACATCCTTTGGCACGAGAAGGCTAGCATTCCTCGGGCAGCGGGCGATTTCGCGGCGTTTCGGCGGCGCGCGGCCGTTTCGGGGCCCGGTTACGGCCCCTTTGTCTTTGGCAGGCGGCCTCCCCGAGGGTTATGTTCGGCCCGCTTGTCGCCTTTTCGTCGTGCTCGGGTTCTTGGTTTGGTGGCCGTCTGCGGAGCGCTCGCATCGCCCGTAGCGCTCGGCCAGAGCAGTCGGGATCGCGCAGCGGCCCGCTCGGCGGCCGACGCCGGTGCCGACGCCTACGAGCAAGGTCAGTACGACCGCTCGCTCGACCTCTTTTCACGCGCCGAGCAGTTGATGCACGCGCCGCCGCACCTGCTCTACATCGCCCGCTCGCTCGAGAAGCTCGGGCGCCTGGTCGAGGCGCGCGAGGCGTACCTCAAGATCATCAACGAGCAGCTGCCGGCGAGCGCGCCGAGCGCCTTCAAGACGGCCCACGCGCAAGCCGACGGCGAGCTCACGACGGTGGAAAACCGCATCGCTTACGTGACGGTCATGGTGCAGGGCCCCGACGCGAAGCAAGCCGTGGTCACGATGGACCACACCGATTTGCCGCCGGCCGAAGCCGACATCCCGATCCCGATCGATCCGGGCAATCACGTCGTTTCGGCGCACACGACGCGCACGAAGAGCAACGAGCTCTCGCTCTCGCTCCGCGACGGCGCGAAGCAGACCATCACGCTGGTCTTGCCGGAGCCGCCGGCGGGCGCTGCGCCGGTCACGACGCCCGACGGAGCGACGCCCGGCCCCGCTCCGAAGACGCCCGATCACGGCGCGAGCCCGCCGAAGAGCGGCACCTCGGGCCAGAGCATCGCCGGTTACGTCGGGCTCGGGCTCGGCGCGGTGGGCATCGGGGTCGGCAGCTTTTTCCTCGTGTCGTCCATCAACTCGAGCAACCAGGCGAACAGCGAATTCGCGTGTGATTCGACGACCGCCGGCTGCAGCAAGCAGCAACAAGATCAAATCACCGCTCACGACAACGACGCCGACAAAGCCCGCGTCTTGTCGATCGTGAGTTATTCGGTGGGCGGCGCCGCGGCCATCACGGGCCTCGTGCTGTTACTCACGGACCACCCCTCCGCGCCGCAAGAAGAGTCGCCGACGCACGAACCGTTCAGCAACGTGCGCGTGCTGCCGGGCCTCGGGTCGGTCAGCGTGAGCGGCAACTTCTGAGCGAACGTCCGCGGGGCGGATACCCGCATCAATACGGCATGCCGGGGAAGTTCAGCGTGACCTTGAACACGCCCTGCTGCCCGCTCGACCCCTGACCGGTGATGTAGAGCGTCTTGTGGTCCGTGCCGCCGAACGCGACGTTCGTGACGGCGCTCGGAACGTTGGAGCCGGTGATCTGAATCGGCGAACCGGTGACGGGCTTGCCGGTCGGATCGACCACGACGACGTTGGTCGAGTTGACCACCGCGACGTAGAGGTTGCCGGCGCAATCCATGGTCATCCCGTCGGTGTTCATGTTGAGGCTCGAGCCGTACGCGGTGCCGGTGCTCCCCACGGTCCCCGTGTCGTCGATCGCGTACTTTTTCACGCCGCTGCTGCCGCTGATGAACAGGCTCTTTTCGTCGAGCGAGAGCGTGACGCCGTTCGGATTGCTCGTGTAGTCCCCGGCGATGGGCGTCGCCATGCCGGTGCCCGGCAGCACCTGATAAGCGAGCGTCGCGCCCTGCGGCCGCGCGCTGTTCTGGAAGTCGGGATCCGAGAAGTAGATCGTGCCGTCGCTCTTGATCGCGAGATCGTTCGGCGAGTTGAAGCGCTTGCCCATGTATTGCGAGACGAGCGTCGTCCCCATTTTCGTGGACAGGTCGTAGCTCACGATGCCGCCGATGCCGTGCTCCGCCGCGACCAGGTGGCCCGCGCCGTCCACGGCGAGCCCGTTCGACCCCGAGTCGTCGATGAAGATGCTCACCTGATCGCTGCCGTCGATCTTGAGAATGCGCGCGGCCGGCGGCGGGTTGTTGCCGTTCTGCATCTCGGAGAAATAGAGCGCGCCGTCGATCCAGACCGGACCCTCCACGTTCGTGAAGTTGTTCATGTTGAACGAGTCGGTGGGCGGCGCGCCCGCGATGCGCATGGGTGTCGCGCCGCTCGGGATCGGGCTGCCCGTGAACGTGCTCGCGTCGGGGCACGTCCAGCCGGAGCCCGTGCCCGCCATTCCGCCGCCCGCCATGCCGGCCGAACCCGTACCGGCGCCGCCGACGGCGCTGCCCGCCGAACCGCCTGAAGCCGCACCGCCCGCGCCGCCCGCACCCGCGCCGCCGCTCGGCGCGCCCGCCGTCGTTCCACCGGTGCCGCCGGCCGTCCCTCCCGTGCCGCTCGAGCCGCCCGTCGCGCTCGCGCCGCCGGTGCCGCCGCCGGTTCCGCCCGCTCCACCCTGCGTGCCGCCGCTGCCGCCGGTCCCACCCGAGCCGCCGGTGCCGCCCGTCGCGACGGTACCGGTTCCAGCGTGCCCTGCCGTCGCCGATCCGCCGCTTCCCGCCGCGCTGCCGCCCGTGCCGGCACTGCCGTTGTCGTTCGGGGGCGTCGACGAACCGCACGCGGCGGCGAAAGCGAACCCGATACCAGTGAAAGAGAGTGAAAGCAGGCGCTGACGGTCGAAACGCATATCCGCGGTAGTACAGCATCCATCCGGACCGAAGGCACGATTGCGCGGAATCCGGCGCGGAATCCGCGTGCCGTCGCGCGACGCCGCGAACGAGCGATCAGGCTTCGAGAGTCCAGCCGCCGCTGCCGTCGGCGAACGCAAATTCGATGCGTCGATAGCGACCCGCGTAGCTCGCGCCGAGAAACGCGCGGTGGATCTCCTGCTCGAACAAGTACTCGATCCTGAGCTCGTCGCGCACGAAGTCCGGCCGCTCGGCGACGATCACGGAGAGCACGTCGCCCGCGAGCTTCACCTGATCGAAAGCCAACACGTTGCTCACGAGACGCCGCGTCGCCGCGTCGGCCGTCCACACCTCGAGCGGACCGCGTTCACTCGCGACGCCTTCCCAAAAGAAGCGGCTCGGTCGAAGGTTGGCAAGGCTGCCGTCCACGGCGCGGCCGAGCAGGGCCACCATCCTGCGCGGCTCGCAGCGATCGCTGCGCGTGATGACGTCGTCGAGCCAGCCGAGCCACTGGGCTTTCGCTCGCGACGCCGGTGCCGCCGCGTCCCGCTGGGCGTCGGCGAGGTGACCCACCGTGTCGGCGAAGAGCGCTGCGTTCGGCGTGCGAAAGCAGCAGAGTGCCGAGGCGACGGAGCGCGCCGCACTCGCGCGACGGGCCGCCATGCTCGTCACGCCCGGGGCCTCGACGCCGGCCGAACCCGAAAGTGCGGGCTCGTGCGCGCCGTGCGCCCGGGCCGGCGGAGCGGCTGGCGCCAGGATTTCGGCGATCGACGCACGCGCTCTCGCGACCGCTTCCGGCTCGAGCTGCGGGAAAACGACGGCCCGCGCGGCGCTCCACACGGCGGCCACGGCGAGCGCTCCTTCCACTTGCGAGAGCGCCCGGCCGAGCGCTTCGAGCTCGTCCCGCGCCACCTCGCCGCGCTCCGAGCTCAGCACCGACCCGTAGCAAGCCCGCGCGAGCCGCTCGAGCTGCCTAGACATCGGCACCGCGCTCCGCGGCCGCGAGCCCCGCGCCCACGAAGCAACGCAACCACGCGAGCACGGCGCCACCGTCGATGAGCCGCGAGCCGCTCGGCGTTTCGAGCGAGTAGGCGCCTCGCTCGTGACGAAACGTGACCGCGTTGCGCTCGAAGTTCTCGACCTCGAGAAAGCCGTCCTCGTCGCCGATCTTTGCGAGCGCTTGCTCCGCCTCGCGCAACGGCGCGACACCGAGCCGCTTGCCGCCCGTCGTGCCGACGCCCGAGCGCACCCGCCGGTAGCGGATGCTGAGCGCCGGCGCGACCGCTCGATCCCATTTCGACCATTTCACGACCTTGCGCATGCGGAACACGGCTTCGTCGTGCGTGTCGTCGCTCGTGAACTCCGAGCGGTGCGCGGGGAAGGTCAGGTACGTCACGGGCCGCATGAACTCGGTGGACTTGCCGAGCGTCGTGTCCGCCACCCGCGGATGCACGACGACGCGTCCGTGAAAGCCGAGCGCTCGCGCCACGGCGCTCGGCCTGAGAGCGAGCGGGTGCGCTTCGCTCACGGCGTCGAGATCGCGTTCGTCGAGCTCCGCCATGAAAGCGAGCGCCCGCTCCTCGTCGTGAGGATTCTGCACGTTGGTATTGCCCGCCCGTTCCGCGATGAAACGGCAATAAAGCGTGACGGGCGCCTTTTCGAACGGACACCAAGCGATGACGGCTCCGCGCCGCTTCGACGGCGGCGGCGAGAGCGAGCCGACCACCTTCTCTTCGAGCTCCGAGCGAATCACGACTCATGCGTAGCGTAGCCGCGCGCCCGCTTGCGCGCGCCGTAATCGTCGAACCCCGACGCCCAGCGCGAGCCACGCGTGGGCTTCGGGGCAAATCATGGTAAGTGAGGGCCGTGCGCTTCCTGCTTGGTCGCTGGGTGGTGTTGACGTTGGGCTCGGTGGGAGCTTCGCTCCTCGCCGGCAGCGGTTGCTCGGAGTCGCGGAGCTTCACGCCGCACGGCGGTGCCGGCTCGGGCGGGTCGGCCGGCGCGGGCGGCGCGACGACGAGCGCGGGCGGGCAGTCGGGCGCGAGCGCCGGCGCGGGCGCTCCGGGCGGTCGAGCCGGAACCACCTCGGCGGCGGCCGGCACGTCGATGACGAACGAAGCCGGCAGCACGTCGGCGGGAGCGGGCGGCGAAGCCGCGGAGGGCGGCGCAGCGGGCTCTGCGGAGACGGCCAAATCCGCGCTCGGCACGCGCTGCACGGCGGACGCCGAGTGCCGGAGCGACCACTGCACCGACGGAGTCTGCTGCGACAGTGCTTGTTCGGGACAATGCGAGTCGTGCAACGCGCGCGGCCAATGCGGCGCCGTGAGCGGGAAGCCCGTGGCGCCACGCGCGGCCTGCGCGGGGACGACTCCGTGCGAAGGAACGTGCGACGGCTCCGAGACCAAAGCGTGCTCCTTCCCCGACAGCTCCACCTTGTGCGTCGCCGCCACGTGTGACGGCAATAGCTTCACGCCGAAGTCGGTGTGTGACGGCTCGGGAGCGTGCACGGAGCCCGACAGCCGCACGTGCGCGAACGGGTGCGCCACGGGCGGCTCCGCGGCGTGCGCGGCGGACTGCACGCCGACTTCGTGCGCGTCGGGCTCCTACTGCGACGACGCGAGCGGAAACTGCCTGCCGCTGCTCGACACCGGTGCGAGCTGCAGCGCCGACACCGAATGCGCGTCCGCGTCGTGCATCGCTCGGGTGTGCTGCGCGGACGTGAGCGCGTGCGGCGGCGGCTGCACCAGCTGGTCGTTCGACTCGCGGACGACGGAGGGCTGGGTCGCCGACACCGATCCGGGCTTTCCGGTCAACGGCGGCGGCACGACGAACGGCGTGACCAACGTGACGACGAGCACGACGACCGCGCACGACGGCGGCGCCGCTCTCGCCGTGCCCGGGACGGCCAACGGCCAAATCGTTTCGGTCACCGTGCCGATCTGTCGGAGCGGCAGCACGCAGAACTTGGCGGGCTTCACCCTCTCGGCGTGGGTTCGCTTGACGGGCACCGCGTTGAGCCCCGACTCGTTCGTCTTCTTCGACGCCTGGAGCGCGTCGGGCAGCGTCGACAATCCCGTGCTGACGGGAGACAGCATCGTGGTTTTGGACACGTGGTATCACCTGTCGACGACGTTCAGCTCGACCATCGACGCCGACCACGTGGCGATCCGCTTGAACCCCGAAATGAGCTGGAGCGGCACGATGTACATCGACAGCGTCACCTTGACGGGGCCGTGAGCCGCAGCGACGCGCTCAAGGCTCCGAGCAGTAACGCCGCCACGCCGTGCGGTAGGCGGCTTCGAGATGGCGCACGAAGCGAGGTTCGTCCCCGAGCGGCGAGCGCTCGAGTCGAGCCCGGAGTCCGGCGCGGAGCTCGCTCAGACGGGCGAGATCGCGCGCCAGGCCGGCCGCAATTTCGACGAAATCGTCTTCCGTCGCCGCGACGAGCTCCTGCAGTCCGAGGTTCGTCGCGACGCAGGTACCCGCGCGCTGGAGCGCTCGGGCACCGGTCAACGTGACGACCGGCACGCCCATCCACGCCGCATCGAGCGTCGTCGTGGCGCCGCCGTAGGGAAAGCTGTCGAGACCAATGTCGATGCGCCGGTAGCGCTCGAGGTACGCCTGGCGCGACGTTCGCTCCGCGAACTCCAGTCGTTCGCTCGCGACGCCCTCTCGCTCGAACGCGGCGCGGAGCCGCGCGTGTGCGTGCGCTTCGGCGGTGAGGACGAGGCGCGACGCCGGCACCTCGCCGAGGACGCGCGCCCAGAGGCGGAAAACCCCCGCGTGGAATTTGCGAAACGAGTTCAGGCAACCGAACGTGACGAACCCCGCGTCGAGAGCCGGCAGAGCCGTCACCGAAGGTTCGGCGGCGAGGGCGGCGTAACACCACAGGGTTTCAGGCAAGTGCAGACACGTCTCCGAATAGACGCTGAGGTCGACGCCCGGCGGATCGACGAACGGGTCCGTGATCCGGTAGTCGATGGTGTCGAGACCGGTCGTCCCGGGGTAGCCGAGCCAGCTGATTTGAACCGGCGCCGGCTTGCAGGCGAAGACGCGAAGGCGGCCGCCCGTGCTGTGAAGAGCGAGATCGACGAGCACGTCGATGCGATCAGCGCGGATCATTTCCGCGACGCGAACGTCGTCCACGCGCCGGATGTCGCGAAAGCGCTCGCCCGCGCTCGAGCGGTACCACTCGGTCAACGAGTCGGGACGATCGACGGAAGCATAAAGAAAAATCTCGAACGCCGACCGGTCGTGTTGCTCGAAAAGCGGCACCAAGAACTGCTGCAGCGCGTGCGCGTGAAAATCCGGCGACACGTAACCGATGCGCAGGGGGCGCTCGGGCAGCTTTTCGTTCGGGAGCGGACGAACGTGGTGCCGGAGCGGCTCGGCGTGACGCAGAGCCCAGCTTCGGGCCTCGGAAAAGAGCGCGCGATCGTCGCAATCCGGACTCGAAAGCATCGCCACGATGAGCTCGCTGTGGGCGCCGTCGTCGTTCGGCTCGAGCTCGACGGCTCGACGATACGCGGCGATGGCGGCGGCCTTCTCGCCGATGCTGTCCAACGCGTCGGCGAGCTGCCGGTGGGCGGCAGGGCTCTCGGGAGCGAGCTCGAGCGCACGCTTCGCATGGACCAACGCGCCATCCGGGAGATTGAGCCGGCGGAGCACCCAGGCCGTGACCACCCGCAAGCGCGGCCCGTCGGGCCCGCGCGCGAGCGCCTCTTCGAGTAACGCGAGTGCTTCGCGATACACGCCCGCTTCCGCGAGCGTGACGGCGAGGTTCAGGCGCGCTTCCGGAAAATCGGGGGCGATTTCGAGAATTCGGCCGAACGCCTCGGCGGCGAGGTCGAGCCTGCCGAGCAAACGCCGCGTCTCTCCCAGATTCGTGAGGTAAGTCGGATTGGGCTCCACCGCGACGGCGCGCTCGAAGTAGCGACTCGCCTCTTCCACCCGACCGTTGTCGAACAAGAGCAGCCCGAGCGAGAAGAGCGCGCGATGCTGGTGCGCATTGCGCGAGATGATCTGGCGGTAGAGCGAGGCCGCCTCGTCGCTGCGGCCGCTGCGCTGCAGCCGGAGAGCTCTTTCCAGCGGATCTTTCGCGGAGGTCATGAGAGGCGGGTTTCTGGGACGACGTACGTGAGTGCCGCCGCCTCACGTCTTCTTCACGACGCGCACCGATTCGAGCTCGACGGAGGTGTTGGCGATGCGATCGTACTTGCCCGAGCGGCCGGGCTCATGCGTAGCGCTCCGAAGCGGTGCCGTTCGTCGCCTGATTCTTGTAGAAGACGAGCGTCGTTTTGCGCCGGTACGTGTCTTCGAGGAGCTCGACCAAGAGACAGCGAAAAATCAACGCGCGGGCCGAGCGGTCCTTGAGCTTCGGCTCGAGGATCCGATAGCTGACCTCGAGATTCCGGCCGCGCAGGACGGGCAGCTCGGCGCGCAACACTTCGCGATGATTCGAGCGGTGCTCGATCGCGTAGTACTCGGCCGGCCCCTCGAGACAACGATACGCGCGGTAGCTTTCCGGAGGATAAGCCGGTGGCGGGGGCGGCACGGGAAGACCGGTGACTTCCGTGAAGCCGCTCTGCGAGGACGCCTGCAAGTAGGGCGCGATCGGCACGAGCACGAGGAGCGCGCTCAGGATGCGGTCGCGCAGAGCGCGGTCCTTCGAGCTCTGGAACGCGGCAATCAGTGCGAGGACGAGCGAATCGGTGACACCTATCGGTGCGGACAGGGGCTCACCGCCCGCTTGAGCCGCGAGCAAAGGCAGCGCGTGCGTGGCGAGAGCGTCGATGAAACGCGCGACGAGCGCGCTCTCCGGTTTACGCTCGGGCGACCAATAGCCGCTCACGAACAAACACGCGACGTCGAGCGCGTTCGTCGTCGGCTGCGCGTTCAGCCATGCGACGAGTTCCACGCCGAAATCGGGATCTCCCTTCAAGCGCAGCAGCTGACCGAGGCCCATCACGCGTTCGAGATCCGGCACGGCCGCTTCGGACTGCAAAGCGAGCTCCGTCCGCGCCTGCTCGCGGAGCTCGGGCCGCGGCAACGCGGCGAGCCGCTTGGCGTCGGGGTGCATCACGATCTGGTTCGTGCCGGGAAAAACGTACATCGGGAAGGACTCGGCCGTGCGCTCGGGACTCAGTGGGGGAAGACCTGATCGGCGGGCTCGATATTTTGATTGCCGCCCGTTTGCTTCGCCAGATCGACCGCGGCGCTCACGTTGTCCGGTGTGCGGTTCCCCACGAGGCCGGCGGGCGTCTGCTGCGTGCTGTAGCGACCGGACGCGCCGTCCATCTTCCAGGTGTCGGTGGCCGGATCGTAGTTGAGCTCCCCGCTCACGCGTGCGTCGCCGCCTTCCGTCAAGTCGGTGTGTTTGACGATCTCGGTCGGCGACCCCTGTGGGGATTGGGGGGCGTAGGTGATCGTGCCGTCGGGCTGCACCACGTACAAATAGCGATCGCTCACGTTCGGGTCGAGCGTCATCGGTTGCCCGGGCCGCGCGTCTTGCGCGCTCGCGGGTCGCGTGCCTTCGCCGGGCCGCATGAAAATGGGCTTCTGCGGCGGCCCGCAGCGATTGACGGTGTCCTGATCCGGGTCGGGCGGCGGCTTGTCGTCGTCCGTTCCCTCGTCGTCGTCCGAACCTTCGTCGTCCGAGCCTTCGTCCCCAGAGTTTTCGTCGCTGCCGTCGCCGGTTCCGTCTCCGTCACCCGCGCCCTCGCCGCCCGTGACCGGCGTCGTCGGGCCGCGGATCGCCTTGGCACCGAGCCCGCCGAGCACGCCGCCCGCGAGCCCGGCCACCGTGCCTCCGAAGAGTTCGCCGACGTGGCGGCTCTTTTCGGCATCGGTCATCTCGTCGAACGGCTTGCCGCCGGACCAGCCGTAGTGATCGGCAAACATCGAATACGTGCCGTAAACGATGGACCCCGCCAAGAGGCCCAACCCGAGCGGAGGGCACAGCACCATGGCCGCCCCGATGACGAGCCCTGCGCCGAGCGCGAGCGGGGCGGCCGAGGCCGCACCCTTCCAGAAGCAGGGCCAACACACGTGCCCGATGCTCTGAAACTCGGCCAAGCCCAAGCCGATCGTCGCGCCGAGCGCCGCCGCTCCGGCAATCGCGACACCGGCCGCGAGCGTGGCGACGGCGGCGGGAGCGAGCACGACCGCGGCGACGCCCACGGCGACCGCGGTCACGACGCCGGCGGCGAGGGCTCCCCACGAAAAGAGGCCGAGCGCGTCCGTCGCGTTGATCGGGTCGTTCCCCGCGTAGCGATAGAGGTTCTGACCGCCGAGTAACCCGACCGGATCCACGCTGACGTAGCGACCGAGAAGCGGGCTATAGTAACGAAATCGATTGTAGTGGAGCCCTGTCTCTACATCGAAGTATTGGCCCGGTAGGCGCAGCGGGTTCTCCACGGCGCCGACCGTGACTTCGGCGTAGCCGAACGCGTAATAGCGCGCCTCCCACACCACTCGTCCCTGCTCGTCCGTGAGGCGTTGCGGCGTGCCGAGTTGGTCGTTGTGGTAGTAAAACACGCGTCCGTCGACGCGCTGCGCGAGCGGCTCGTAGGTGCCGGGGGCGTACAGGTAGTCGCGCACGGACTCTTGCTCTCCCACCGTGATGACTTCACGGGTGAGGAGCTCGCCGCACCAGACGTAGCGAATCCGGCGGTCCGCGCCGTTCTTCTCGATGCGCCGTCCGAGGGCGTCGTACTTGAATTCGATCGTCCCGTGCGGCCCGTGCGCGGCCACCATTTGATTCTTGAAGTCGTAGTCGTAGCGCCAAGCTTGCGTCGGAGACGTGAGCCCGACGAGGTTCCCCCGCGCGTCGTACTCGCACGTGAGATCGCCCTGGGCGCGCAAGCGATTGCCCGCCGCGAGCCCGACCGAGAGCCCGCTCACGACGTTTCGATTGCCCGCGGCGTCGTAGCCGAACATCTCTCGCCACTGGCCGTGTTCGTCGGCGACGCCCACGAGCTCTGCTTCGGCGTCGTACGCGTACCGCCGCTCACCGAAAGCCGAATCACGCTTGACGAGGAGGCGGCCTTCCAAGTCGTATTGATAAGTCGTCTCGAAGGCGAGCGCGCCGCGCAGCGGGTCGGAGACGGCGATGCGCGTCGGTTTGCCTGCCGCGCCGAACTCGAACTCCGTCCGCAGCGCGGCGGTCGTCACGCTACGCTGGCGATCGCCCGGCGCGTAGGCGAGCTCGAACGTCGCCGCTCCCCAAACGACGCGCGCGAGCCGCTTGTCCGAGTCGTAAACGAACTCCGCGCGCGGCCCGTCGGGGTATTCGATCGCCGCGAGCTGGTCGCGCGCGTCGTACTCGAACGCGAAGGTTTCTTTCCCGCTCGTTTCTCGCACGAGCTTGCCGTCCTCGCGATACTGGAAGTCGACGCCGCCGTTCGGCCCCGTCGCGGAGACGAGCCGCGACGCGTCGTCGTAGGCATAGCCGTAGGCGGCCCCGTCGGCGTAGGTCACGGCGAGCGGTCGCCCGCCGGCGTCCGTCGTCATTTCGACGAGGGGTTCGCCGCCGACGGCGAGCGCGACGGCGTTCGGAGACCGCCGGATCACGGACTCGACCCGGCCGTCGGCGTGGCGGGTCGCGCTCGGCAGGCCCGCGTCGTCGCACTCGAAGCGCGTCGCTTGGCCGAGACCGTCGCGCAGTTCGACGAGTCGCCCCGCAGCGTCGAAATCGAACGCGGTGACCTGATTCAGCCGATTCGCGTAACGCAGCGGGCGGCCGGCAGCCGTCGTCGTGAGCTGGGCTCGCGAGCCGTCGCAGAACTCCGCCGCGCACGCGGTGCGTTCGGCGTTCCACGAAAAGCTCACGAGCGTCTGACCGTCCCGGACGAAGCGGATCGGAGCGCCGTGTTCGTCCGCCGGCACCTCGGTGTGGCGGCCGCTCGGCTCGGTGAGCTCTTCGATGCGACCCTGATCGTCGAAGTGCATGCGCGAGAGCCGCCCCGCGGGCGTCCTCACGGCGGCGAGCTTGCCGTCCGCTCCGAGCTCGTATTGCCAGAGATAGCCCGCGGCGTCCGTGGACCGAACCGTGCGTGACGAGGGCTCGAAATGAGCGAGCTCGCCGCGCTCTTCGAGCGACGCGCACACGAGCCGCGCGGTCTGCGCCACGCGCAGGGCGTCGAACTGCGCGTCGCGCATCCTCACGCGCGATACCCTCCGCGTCGAGCCGCGAGCTCCGGCCCCGGCGACGACTCCGTGTAATCGATGCGCGCTTCGAGCAGATCAGTCGCGTCGGGCCGTTCGACGCCGACCACGGCGCGCCACACGAGATAAAATCGGCGGGCGTCCGGCACGAGGACCAGGGTGTCGAGGTTGGCCCGCACGGCGAGCGGCTCCTTGCCGTCGGCGCGTTCGATCGTCACCCCCGGCACGAGGCACGGCAGCCAAAACTCGACCGGGCCCCCACCCGGCGTGACGTTCTCGAGCGAGACGAACTCGTTGCCGGCGAGGTAGTTCGGGACCTGCAGGCTCCGATCGGCGCCGTTGTAGAGATCGAAGCGAAAGTCCTCGGGCGGTTCGGGCGCCCGTGTCGCCTTCCACTTGTCGTCGTACGTGCCCGCGAAGAGGGAGCGCGGCTTGCTGTTGCGCGGGAAGAAGCCGCAGCCGACCGGAAGAGGGCGTGAATCCCAGCTCCGGACGAGGTTCTCGGGATCCTCGACGTTGGGCAGCGGTTTTCGGTCGATGGACTCGACCGTCCGGGCCCCACAGAAGCCGCGACCGAGGTAATTCCATTCGCACCACGGGCGGAAGGAAGGGACTTCCGGGTCGAGCCCGGCGCGCTCGTCGACGCCGCCGAAGGCGCGATCGTACGTGAGCGGCATTTCGACGAACTCCGCCGGTCCCGCGATGAGCGGCGCCACCGCGCGCGGATCGGTGAAGGACCAAGCGCGGTCGCCGAACACGCGCAGCACGCGGCGGGTGGCGCCGACCTGAATGGTCACGTCGAGCGAGCGCACCGGGCGCGAGTACGGCGCGTGAGCCTTGCCGACGAGCACGATGTCGGCGCGCGGCTTGAACGGCACGAGGTCGCTCTCGAACTCGAGGGGGCCGGCGGGATTCTCCGGATCGTAGGGCGCGTCGGCCGTGAAGACGGGGAACTGCTCGTCCGCCACCCGCGCGGGCTCGCGCCGGGATTCGAGCCGAAACGTCGCTTTGACGAGCACGCTGACGAACGGCTCGACCGGCGAGTTCTTCCCGTACGTGATGGCGGTCGGGAACAGGCGCGCGTTCTTGATCCGCATGCGCCTCAAAACGGGATGCGTGAAATCGCGAGCTGACCCGCTTCGTCACGCTGGTAAGCCCACGCGTTCCCCTGCTCTTCGGACTCGACGACGAAGTGCGAGAGCGGGCCGAAAAACTCGAGCGCCTCGCTCGGCGTGCAGGACGAGAGAAACGGCCCGAGGACGCGCGGGTCGTAAAATCTGAAGTACATGTTCTTGCCGCGTTCGTCCTGCACCAGCAGAAAGCGCCTGAAGTGGCGCCGCACCGTCTTGAAATCGGCGAGCGCGTAGACGAACGAACCCCAACTCTTGCCCCACGCGCGCACGAGCGCTTCGAGCAGCGGCGAACGCGAGCGCACCTCGACGAGGTAAGGCGCGACTTCTTCGAGTCGCTCGCCCTCCGGTCCGTCGTAAAGCGAGTAGTAGACCGCCTCGTGGACGGCGATCGTGTCGAGCACGCCGGGGTCGCGAGCGGCGTCGAGCAAGGCGTAGAGCGGGAGCTTCTGCGAGGCGAAGAAGGCGAGCGCGCGCTCTCGTTGTTCGGGCGTGAGCGCGAGCTTTTCGGGGAGCGCGGCGGGCGGCGGCCCGGGCGCCGCGGGCGGCGTGTCGGCGAGGGTCAGCACGAAGCAGGACGAACCGGCGACGAGCACATCGCCGTTCGTCACGACGGCGGAGTCGATCTTCGTTCCGTTGAGGTAGAGGCCGCACGCCTGGCTGCGGTCGTGAATGCGACAGATCCCGCGACACGCCTCGGCGCGGAGGGCCTCCTGAAAGCACGCCTGCTGGCAAGCCGGATGCTTTTGAACTCCCTTGCTCAGATCGGTGGCTCGGTAGGCCGCGCCGTCCCACGCGAGCTCGAAGTGGACGGGGGCGAGGAGCCGATCGGGCACCGTGAGCTCATTGCCGCGTTCGAGGCGGCCCACCTTGATGGCCTGGCCGAACGGCGCGACGACGCGCCGGCCGCCGTTCGGTTCACCCATGACCTTGAGCTCGACGAACATCGCGCCCGGCTCAGGAACCCGAGCAATCCTCGGCGAGCGGCGCGCCGCTGTCGGCCGCGCTCTTCAGCGCGTCGGCTTGTCCCGACCCCGCGTCGCCGATGAGCACGGTGGGCAAGCCGATGGCGACCGTGCCGCCGTGCGCGGTGAGGCTCCCCATGCGCGCCGCCGGTTGGCCCCCGATGAGCACGGTCATCGAGCCCATCGCGATCACGTCGGGCGGACCGACGCAGACGCACATGTCGCCGACGCGCGCCGCCGGCATGCCGCCGATGAGCACCGTCGGACAACCGAGCGAAACGGGGCCGCCGACGTGGGGGATCGGCGGCACGCCGGGCGTGACCATCGGGCACATGTGCATGTCGCCAATGCGTGCGGCCGGTTGTCCCATCGCGCTCTCCTCCTTCGCGTCGTCAGTTGATCTTCACGAGGGGCCCGGAGATCGAAACCATCCCGGTGCCGTTGACGTTCACCATCACGCCCTTCACGTCCGTGCTCGCGGCGCTGCATTCGACGGAGCCGGTCGGGCCCTGGATCTTCGCGCCCACGGTGCCCTTGCCCTCGACCTGCATGCCTTCGAGCGTGACGTTGCCGGTCGTGGACTTGACGGCGGCGTTCGCGTCGAGCGTGAGCTTGCTCTGACCGCTCGACGCCGCCGTCACGTCCGAGTTGAGCTTGACGCTCGCGCCGCCCTGGGCGCTCGTGAGCGCTTCGCCGTCGAGCTGTAGCTTCGAGCCCGGCTTGGATTGGGCGAGCACGTTCGCGTCGAGCTTCACCTGGCCGCCGCCCTTGGCCGCCGCGAGCATGTTCGCGTCGAGCGCGATCGACGCGCCCCCGCCCGCCGAAATCGTGATCGCGCCGGGCGTGATGGTGATGCTGCTCGAGCCGACCGTCAGCGTGATCTTGTTCGGCGCGGACATCGAGATGCTGTCCGAGGCCTTCATGTCGTGCGCCCCGGTGACGGCCATCGAGCTCTTGATCGGCTTGCCCTTGTCGGGGTTCTGCGAGTCGGTGACGCCGTCGACGGTCAAGGACAGATTGCCGTGCACGTGGATGAACTGATCGCCCTCGACGCTCAGGTTGTCGTTGCGCTGGATGGTCGCCGAACGGTCGTGCTTCACGAGCGTCGTCATGTCCTTCTCGGCCTGGACGTGCAGCTCCTCCGACCCCTTCTTGTCCTCGAAGCGGATTTCGTTGAAGTTGTTCGGGTCCCCGCCGCTCGAGCTGCGGCTCTTGATGCCGCTCTGCGTGCGGTTGTCGGGGAGCGCGTAGGGCGGCATGTTCTCTTGGTTGTAGACGCGACCGGTCACGATCGGCCGATCCGGATCGCCCTCCAAAAACTCGACGATGACCTCTTGCCCGACGCGCGGCAGGTGGATCGCCCCCCATTGCGTGCCGGCCCAGAGCTGCGAGACGCGCACCCAGCACGAGCTGTTCTCGTCGTGTTTGCCCTCGCGGTCCCAGTGAAACTGGAGCTTTACGCGACCGTATTCGTCCGTGAAAATCTCCTGGTTCTTCTGCCCGACGACGATGGCGGTCTGCGGACCTTCGACGACCGGCTTCTTCGTGAGCCGCGGGGCGCGGTACGGCCGCTTCGCGTCGAGCGCCGTGAACGAGAACGCGAAGTTCGACTCGCTGTCGTCCGTCACGTTCGACTCGTACTCGCTCACCCGGAGCTCGTAGCTCGCGCTCTGAACGAGGTACTCCTTGTTCTGATCGTCACGCGGAAACTGCGAGAGCGTGAAGCGGCTGCCGGTTCCGAGCCCGCGCACCGGGCCCGCGCCCTCCACGAGCTCGTGCTCGACCTGGTGCTCCTCGAGCCGGAGCTTCACCTGCGCGTCGGCGTCGGCGCTTTCGGTGAATTCACCGGGATAATCGTAAATTTCGGCGCCCGACGCGTCCGTCTTGAGCGGCGCGCTCGCGTTCGCGCTGACGATGGCGGGCTTCGTGAAGTCGAAGTCGGCGGCCGTCAACGCCCCGGGGCGGAGCTGGCGCGAGGTGACCCAGGTATCGACGTGCTCCTGTGCCCGCTGTTCGCGCTCGTGCGGCGGGAAGTACGGCACCGTCTCGTAGCCGGGCGTCGTCTTGTGCGCGGTGTTCGAGTCCGCGAGCACGAGCACGTGCTTGCCCTTGTCGTGCCGAAAAAAGTAGTGAATGCCTTCTTGCTCGAGCAGGCGCGAGACGAAGTTCAGGTCCGACTCGCGGTACTGCATCAGGTAGTCCCACTTGCGGTAACTGCCCGCCGCGATCGACGTCTCGAAATCGCTGAAGCCGCGCTCGCGGAAGAGAGCCTGCACGATGTTCGGCACCGTGTCGGGCTGAAACACGCGCGAGCTCTGGTTCATCCCGAGCAGCCAGAGCCAGGGCCGCATGATCGCGCGGTAACGCGCGTAGTTGCCGTGCTGGCCGACGAGCGAAAAATTCGTGACGACGCCGTTGAACTCGCGGACGACGCCGTCGGTGCGCTCGAGCGCCACCGAGACCGGCTTGCCGAGCAGCGCGAGCAGGTCGACCGAGTCGTCCTCGCTCAGCAGATCCACTTGGTAGACGAACGGGCGGCTCAGCGCTTCGCGGCCGCTCATCGTATAGAAGGCGAGCTTGTCCCCGAGGGGGCTCGCGAACATCGCGGTCCGGCTCATGAGCATCGGCAAGATCGCTACCCCGACTCGCCCCGAATCTATCGCGCCCGCGCCCCGCGGGTAGGATTTTTCTCGCCTCGCGCCTAAAGCTTGTTCGCGGCGACGTTCGCGAGCTCGCTGCGCTCGCCCTTGCTGAGGACGATGTGCCCCACCATCGACTCGCCGCGCAGGCGGTCCGAGCAGAAGGAAAGCCCGTTCGTGGCGGCGTCGACGTAGGGGTTGTCGATTTGGAAAGGATCACCCGTGAGGACTATCTTCGTCCCCTCGCCGCAGCGGGTGATGACGGTCTTGACCTCGTGCGGGGTGAGGTTCTGGGCCTCGTCGACGATGACGTATTGGCCCGGCAGGCTCCGGCCGCGGATGTACGTGAGCGGTTCGACCTGGAGCTGGCCGCTCTGGAACGGATCCTCGAAGCCGCGCATGCCGCTGCGGCCCTTTTTGCCGCCCGCGACCAGCAAAAACTCGAGGTTATCGTAGATCGGCTGCATCCACGGGTTCAGTTTCTGGTCGAGGTCGCCCGGCAAGTAGCCGATGTCGCGGCCGAGCGGCATGACCGGCCGGCTCACGAGCAGGCGCGAGTAGGCGCCCTCTTCGATCGTGCGTTTCACGCCGGCGGCGAGCGCTAGCAGCGTCTTCCCGGTGCCCGCCTTGCCGATCAGCGTGACGAGCCGGATCGAGTCGTCGAGCAAGAGATCGAGCGCGAAAGCTTGCTCGCGGTTCCGCGGCTTGATGCCGACGACCGGCTCGCGCGGCGTCTTGAGCGCGCGGATCTCGCCCTTGTCGGCGTGGTAGCGGCCGAGCGCGGTGCGCGGCCGGGCCGCGTCGTCACGCAGCATGACCGAGAGGTTCGCGTAAAGGCGCTCGCCGCTCGGCGGCGCGATGGCGCCGTCCTGGAAGAACTTGTCGAACTGCTCGGAGCCGATCGCGAGCTCGACGATGCCGGTCTCGAGCCGCTCGAAGTCGACCGCCTGGTTTTCGTACGCCTCGGTGACGAGGCCGAGCGCGTCGGCCTGGATGCGCAGGTTCACGTCCATCGTGACGAAGATGGTCGGCTGCGCCGGGTTCGCGTCGCGCAGGAGCAGCGCGGTCGAGATGATGGCCTGATCGCCCGAGCTCGGATTGAGCGCGATGGCGAGCTCGGGGCGGCGCTCGGGCACGTGGACCCGGAGGATTCCGCCGTCGCCGACCGGGACGCCTTTCGAGAGCGAGCCGCCGCTCTCGCGCAGGCCGTCGAGCAAGCGGACGACGGTGCGCGCGTTCCGGCCGCGCTCCGTGGACTCACGCTTGAACTGGTCGATCTCCTCGATCACGTAGATCGGGAGGATCAAGTCGTTGTCCTCGAATTTCCGGATGGCGTGCGGGTCGTGGAGTAGGACGTTGGTGTCGAGGACGTAGGTCTTCTTCATCGGGACGGAGCCGGTGGCGAGCCTTCACCCGCCGTCCGAGCCCGACCGCGGATAGCCTTTCGAGTCTCCCCCGGCAATTGCTAATCCGCGCGGCGCGCGCACCCACCGAGAAGGAGTGGCCTTTTTTCCGGTCCGCGTTTCGGATCTTGGAAGGAAAGATCTCACGCTAAAGTGGCGGCGTGGTTCCGGCCCCGAGAAGCTTCTGGCCCGCCGCGCTCTGCGTCGGGTACGTCGGCATCGCCGGGTCGCTCGTCGGCCGCGGTCCCGGACCGTGGCTCACCGCGGGGCTCCTGGTCGGGCTCATGGCCGTCGTGTGGCGCAAGACGGCGCCGGGACGGCAACGTGGCGCGCGCGTGGTGCGCGCGACCGCGTTCGGGCTCGCGCTCTGGGCCACGGCGCGCGTCGGCCCGGAGGGCAACGCCGCGCTCGACGCCGCGGCGAACGCGGGGGTCGGCACGACGGCCGTCGCCGGCCTGGTCGCCCTCGCGCGCATCGAGGGCCTCGGCGGGATGCTCGTGCCGCCGCGCGCCGCGGCCTCGCTCGACGCGGCGTTGCTCGCCGGCTTCATGTGGGCGCTCGCGACGGCGTTCGCGCTCACCTACGCGCTCCTGCCCGGCTATCGCGTCCTGCTCGATCCGCTCGCCATCGATTACGCGACGACGAGCGCGTCCGTCGCCACGTTGATCCTGACCATCGCCGCGGCCTACCGCCTGCGCGTGCTCAGGCGGCACGAGCTCGGCGTCGGCGATCGCGCGTCGGGAGCGCTCGCCCTCGGCATCACGGCGTTCAGCGTGTCGGTGCCGGCCGCGGCGCTCGACGTGGCGGCGCCCGATCGCGTGCTGCCGGTGGCGGTCGCGCTCGGCGCCGCGCTCTCCACCTGGGCGTCGACCATCGCCGAGCCGACCACGGTGTCGAGCGCGCTCCGCGGGATTTTGGCCGTGATGATGCTCGGCACGCCGGTGACGCTCGGCGCGTCCGTGCTCGCGCGCGAATCGCCCGGGCACACCGGAGCCATCGTGCTCGGCTCGTCCGCGCTCGCGATCGTCGTCGGCCTCGCGGCGCGGGCCGTCGCGCGGCCGCTCGGCCCCGAGCAGTCGCGCTGGCTCTCGGCGATCGACGCGGCGTCGCGCGGCGCGCTCCAGCCGGAGCCCGACGCGGCGCTCACGGCCGCGCTCTACGCGCTCGATCGCGCGACCGACGACACGAGCGTGCGCGCCGAGATCTGGCGCAACCATCCGGAAGAGGTGCTGAGCGTCGACGTGGCGGGCTACCTCCACGTGGAACACGGCGAAGCGCCCGCTCGACTCTACGACCTCGCGCTACGCGAGCCCGAACGCACCATCCGCGCCGACGCGCTGCGGGAAGTCGAGGTGCGGCGCCCGGATCTGCGCGGCGTGCTCGCCTGGTTCGAGGCACGCGACGCCTTCTCCGCCACGATCGTGATGGATCAGGACGGGCCCGTCGGCTTCATCTTGTTGCCGCGCGCGAAGCGCACGAGCCTGATGACGCTCGAGGAAGCGCGGGCCGTACGCGTGCTCGCCGATCGCATCAGCGCGCTCCTCACCGTGACTTCGGCGCTCTCCCGCGCGCGCGAGCGCGAACGCGACGCGACGGAAAAGCTCGGCGCGCTCGTCACGGAACGCGACCGGCTCGCGCTCGCCGTCGCGGGCGGCGCCGGCCGGCATCGAGCCGTCGCGGAACGCTACGCCGAGCGGGCACGGAGCGCCGCCTACGCGCCCGCCTCGCGACTCGCGCTCGACGGCCTCGAGCGACTCGGGCGCGCCGGGGTCGGCTTCGCGCTCGTGACGCCGCCGGGCAGCGACGCGACGACGTGGGCCGCGCACGCGCACCTCGCGAGCTCGCGTGCGGGCGGACCGCTGGTCGTCGCCGACGCCACGTTGCCCGCCGAGCGCGCCCTCGAGCGCTGGAACGACCCCGAGCATTCCCCGAGCCGGCTCGCGAACGGCGGCACGCTGCTCGTGCTCGCCATCGACGCGCTGCCGCTGGCGATTCAGGAGCACCTCGCGCGCACGCTGCTCACGCGCGCGGCGGGCGAAGAAACGCTGCCCGCGCCCGTGCTCCTCGCAAGCGTGCACGCGCCGCTCGAGGCGCTCGTCGATCTCGGCAAAATCGTGCCGCCGCTCGCCCGTCTCCTGAGCGCGGAGCTCGCGCTGCCGCCGCTCGCCGAACGCGCCGAAGATCTGCGCGCGCTCGTGCTCGACGTGCTGGCGCGCGCGAGCCTGCGTCTCGGGCGCGAGCCGCTCGGCGTCGACGCGGCGGCGCTCCGGCTCCTCATCGAGCATCCGTGGCCCGGCAACGAGCTCGAGCTCGACGGCGTGCTCGTGCGCGCGGCGCGCGTCGCCCGCGGACCGGCGCTCACCCCCGACGACCTCGCCGCCGCGGGCTTCGAAGCGCGGACGCCGCCACGGCCCGATCCGACGCCGCTCGCGCCCGCCACCTCGACGCGCAGGCGCGCGCCGCGGCGCTGGGCGCGAAACGGTTGAGACAGCGGGCCGCGCCTTCCTTTTTGTGAGTCTCCGAGCGTCGTGCTCGCGCTCGCTCGGCGACCGGATTATTCTTCGGCAGAGTGGAGAGCAGCCATTTCGAGCCGGAGAGCAGGCGCCGACTCGGCGGGCGCTTCGCCGTCGAACGTGAGGTCGGACGCGGCGGGGTGGGCGTCGTGTACCGGGCGTTCGATCTCGAAACGCAGCAGATCGTGGCGCTCAAGGTCGTCGCCGCCGACGCCGGCGTCGCCCCGGAAGAAGAGGCCCGGCTCGCCCGCGAAGGGCGACTGCTCGCGAACCTCGACCATCCCGGCATCGTGAAGACGGTCGCGTTCGGCGTGCTCGAGGACACGGGCCTGCCCTACGTCGCGATGGAATGGCTCGAGGGCGAGGATCTCGCGGCGCGCCAAAAGCGCGAACCGCTCGACTTGGTCGAGTCGCTCGAGCTCACCGAGAGCGTCGGCCAGGCGCTCGAGGCCGCCCACGAGGCCGGCGTCATCCACCGCGACATCAAGCCGGGCAACATCTTCTTGTGCAAGGGCACGCGCGGCGCGCTCCTCGACTGCCGGCCGAAGCTCGTGGACTTCGGCGTCGCCGCGAACACGGACGCGCACATCGCGCGCACCGGCGACGTGGTCGGCACCCCGGCGTACATGGCGCCGGAGCAAGCGCGCGGTGACGCGCCGATCGACGCGCGCTCGGACATCTACTCGCTCGGAGCGACGCTCTTCGAGCTCCTCGCCGGGCGCCCGCCGCACGTCGGTCCGAACGCCATCGCGACGCTCGCGCGCTTGGTGACGACGGCGCCGCCGCGCTTGTCCGAGCTCCGGCCCGACGTGCCCGCGCTCGTGGACGGCCTGGTTTGCCGCATGCTCGAGACCGATCCCGAATCGCGGCCGAGCTCGATGCGCGAGGTGCTCGACCTGCTCGGGGACGCGGCGCGCGAGGCGAATCGTTCGAGCTGGCACCACGAGCTCGAGCCGCCCGCGCGCTCGTCGCGGCTCGGCACGAGCATTTCGCGGCTGGTGACGAGCATCGTCGCCGTGCGCTTTCCGACGGTGCAGGTACGCGAGCGCGCGCTCGAGATGCTGCGGCAACGCGGCGCCGACGCCGCCCCCATCGGTTCCGACGCGGTGGTCGCGCACCTCGGCGCGCGGCGCGCCGTCGGCAACGAAGCCGCCGCCGGACTCGAGCTCGGCAGAAGGCTCGCGCGGCTCGGCGCGCGCGTGGGGATCGCGAGCGGGCGCGCGCGGCTGAGCTTCCGCGCCGAAACGGGCGACACCCGCCCGATCGGCGAGGTGGTCGACCGGGCGTCGGCACTCGCGCGCGACGCGGCGGCGGGCGGCGTCATGGTCGACGCGACGACCAGCGAGCTCGGGCGCGGCCGCTACGAATTCCGCACGCGGGACGACGGTTCCGCGATCGTCGGCGAGCCGGTGCGCGGTCTGCGCGGCGAGCGCTCCGGCGGCGCGCCGTTCGTCGGGCGCGACGCCGAGCTCGCGCAGGTGCTCGGCGCGTTCGAGCGCTCGCGCAGCAACTCGACGCCCCTGCTCGTCAGCATCACGGGCGCGCCCGGCATCGGCAAGAGCCGACTGCGCCGCGAAGTGATGGCGCGCATCAGCGCGCAGGCCGAGGCGCCGCTCGTCGTGCTGCAGCGTTCGGAAGCGTACGGCCAGGGCCACGCGCTCGGCGCCGCCGCGGACGTGCTGCGCGGTTTCGTGACGTTGCCGAAGGGCGCGACGCGGCTCGAAGCCGAAATGGCCATCGTCTCGAGCCTCGGCCCGGCGACGCGCAACGATCTCACCGCGCACAACCGCGATCTCTTGGCGCGCCTGCTCGCGAACGAAGCGCTCCCCGCCGGCTTCGATCCGCGCGGCGCGCGCGACGCGCTCTGGCTCGCGATGACGGACCTCGTGGTCCAGGTCGCATCCGAGCAAGAAGTGGCGATTCTCGTCGAGGATTTGCAGTGGGCCGACCCCGAGAGCATCGGCTGGGTCGACCACTTGCTCGGTCGCGCGAGCCACAAGCCGCTCGTCGTGGTCGCGTGCGTGCGGCCCGAATTTTGGACGGTGGCGCCGAACCGCTTCGCCGGCCGCGACCACGTGCGCATCGAGCTCCGCCCGGTGTCGAAACGCGCCTCGCGCACCATCGCGCGCGCCGTGCTCGGCGAGGCCGCGCCCGAGGAGGTGGTCGAGCGCATCGCGGCGCAGGCCGCCGGGTTGCCGCTCTTCGCGGAGGAGCTCGCGCGCCTGACCGCCGCGGGGCGCTCGGCCGAACAGGCGCCGACGATCCAAGCCGCGATTCAGGCGAGCCTCGACGCGCTCGACGAAGAATGCCGCGACGCGCTCGGGCGCCTCAGCGTCTTCGGTCTCACGTGTTGGGACTCGGCGCTCGAGGCGCTCGGCATGCCCGGCGCCGAAGGCGTGATCCGCGCGCTCGTCGCCGCCGAGGTGCTCGTCGAGCAAAACATCTCGCGCTTCACGGCGGCGCGCGAGTGGACGTTCAAGCACGCGCTCGTGCGCGAGGTCGCGTACGCGTCGCTCGGCGACGCCGAGCGCAAGCAGCTGCACGGCCTCGCAGCGAGCTGGCTCGCGGCCCAAGGCGAAGACGCGGCGACCGTCGCCGGGCACTTCGATCTCGGCGGCCAGCACGTCAAAGCCGCGGAACACTGGGCCCGCGCCGCGCAGCGCGCCCTCGCGGCGAACGCGTTGAAGGACGCGCTCAGCATGGCGGAGCGCTCGCTCGCCTTCGCCGAGGACCCGCCGCGCGCCTTCGAGCGCGCCTCGTACCTCGACGAAGCGTGGAGCCGGCTCGATCCACGCTCGAGCGAGCGCGAGAGCGCCGTGCACTCGATGGAAGCCAACGTGCACGACGAGGCGAGCGGCGTGCGCGCGCGCGGCGCCCGCGCCCGCTACGACGACGCGCGCGGCTCCGGCGAAGAGATCAGCCGCCGCCTCGCCGAGGCGCGTGACGAAGCCGCCCGGCTCGGCCTGCAAGACGAGGAAGCGCGCTGCTCCGCGGTGCTCGCCGCGCGGCTCGCGTTCGCGGGGCAATTCAAGCAAGCCGAA
>DATJXW010000156.1:0-4917 GCA_035499895.1 Polyangiaceae bacterium
GGGACGTACGAATTACGGACGAGCAAGATCGCCTCGTCTGTGTCTCCCGGGTGACGATGGCGGTGCTGAAGACGGAGAGTCGCGCCAGCAACGAGCGCGGCTGAGAGGTGGCGTACGAGACCGCTCGCCGTCGGTGCGAACGTATGCGGGCCTCCCGCTCAGTTCGGCAAGTAGCTCTCGATGACGCCGTACCAGAGGCTCGCCATGTCCGCGTAGCCCTGGTCGGTCGGATGCACGTTGCCGCTACCATGGATGTCGGAGGTCGGCAGCGTGCTCATGTCGACGAGGACGACGTGCTCGTTCTTGGACGCGTGTGCCTTCACGACGTCCGGGATCTTCGCGATGTATTGGTCGTAGTTCGTGTTGCTGTAGCCGAGCGGTACGATCTTCGCGACCACGACGAGCGCGTCGGGCGCGGCCTGGACGAGGTTCGTTACCAGGGTGTCGAGCTGATTCGCCGTCGTCGTGGGATCGGCGTTACTGGTCATGTCGTTCGTGCCGATGTGCAAGAGCACGATGTTCGGCGTGGCCGTGAACGCTTTGCTGGGCGGAACGTAGCCGGTGATACCAGTGACCGTGATGCCGTCGTGACCTTCGTGATTCTTGGGGAAGGTCTGCCCCGAGACGGTGCTCGGCCCATTGCTCAGCGAACCCACGAACGTTACTTTTTGATTGGCCGCGACGGCGAGCTTGAACAGCGCCGAGCGGTAGCCCGCGTCGTCGCTCGAGCTGAAACCGTGGGTGATTGAATCGCCGAGCGGCAACACCACACAGGGGCTCGCGTTGCACGGGTTGAAGCCAGCGGTCCCTCCCGTCGAGGAAGTGCCGGCCGTGCCGCCCGTCTGTCCCGCGGCGCTACCACCGGCTCCGGCGCCCGCACTTGCGCGTCCGCCCTCGCCGCTCGCGCTCCCGCCCGCGGCGAGGCGCCCTCCGCCGCCCGTGCTCGCTCCTGCGTAGCCGGTAGCACCACCACCAGCGGCTCCGCCGAAACCCCCTGTGAGTCCGCCCACGCCGGCAACCGCGCTACCGCCCGTCCCCTGGCCCGCCACACCCGCCAACCCGCCCCCACGCCCCGTCCCCGTGCCGCTCGTCCCGACCGCGCCACCACTCCCCTCAGGTCGACCGCCGCTTCCGACGGCGCCCGCGCCGCCACCGCTCGACCCGCCGTTTTCCATCGAACCGCCGGCTCCCTGCCGCCCGCTTCCACCTTCGGAGGATGCGCCACCCGAAGAGCAGGCAGTGGCGCCGAGCGCGACGGCCAAAACGATCTGACGGAGTCCCGAGCTTCGATTCAAGGGAAAACTCCTGGGTGAGCAAGAAATCATCGGGTTGCGCTACCGAGACGTGCAGTGACGCGGCGCCCGTCCTTCCGTCGACTTCGACGCAAGGACTCCCGATTCGAGCTCTACGACCACGTCGGCAAGCAAGTCCCGCCTCGTGTCGCTGAGTCGTCATGGTGTCATTCAAGGTGCGCTCATGGGGAGAGCCGGTGTAACTCCGCAAGCTGCTCACGCAGTCGAACTGCATGACCCGTACACCTCGCCGCGCGAGGTCCGTCACGTCGTGCGTGGCCGCTCGGCCGGTCGTTCTTGCTTGCTGGACGGATCCGGATTACCGCCCGAGGGAGTGCCGGATCAGCGACGGGTGGCGATACGGACGCCGTTTGGGCGGTTGACGTTGCGGGTGCCGAACCTCGCCGAAACGCAGACCGCCGAGCAGCGCGCGCTGCATCGCCGGGCCACCCTGGAGCTCCGCTTCCTGCTCGACCACGGCCATCCCGAGGCGCTGGCGGGTGCGCGCGTGCTGCTCGAACGCTACGACGTAGGCTTCACGGCCGAGCGGACCGGGCTCCAGAGCGACGGCGACGCGCGCGCCGTGCGCGAGCACTGGGCGGCGCTGCTCGAACGCGAGATCGCGGCCGGCCGCATCGTTCCGGAGCTCGAGCCGCACGGTTCGCTCGGGGTTCTCGAACCCCCACTCCAGGCCGAGGTGCCGCCGCTGCAGAGCGAGCCGGAAAAGGGGGATTTTTCCTTCGATGTCCGCTTCGTCGACGAGATTGGGCAGGGTATCAGCGGGCTCGCGGTCGAGTTCGACCTCGGTGACGAGGTGCGCAGTGAAACCACGAATTCCGCCGGCGCG
The DNA here is from genome assembly GCA_035499895.1 of Polyangiaceae bacterium. Classification (GTDB taxonomy): domain Bacteria; phylum Myxococcota_A; class Polyangia; order Polyangiales; family Polyangiaceae; genus PMG-095. The sequence continues at coordinate 2,140 of DATJXW010000156.1, forward strand.
ATCCTGGTCGACGGCGTCAGCGCGAGCAGCGCCACGGTGAGCGTGACGGACGTCGATGCGCTCGAGTCCATCGTCTATCCGCGCTGGGAGAAGCAACGCACTGGCACGCTCCAGCCCGAAGGGCAGTCGCTCGAGGTCGAGTTCGACGGCGGCCCCATCGACCCGGTGGGGGTGCGCGCCGCGATCCCGTACCGCGTCGTGATCGAGCCGATCCTCGGAAAATTATACGTCGAGCTCCACGACAAGACGGGCCGAGTGCGGCACGCGAATTGCGACTACCGCATCGACGGCCCGCAGCAATTCACTGACAAGACGAACGAGAACGGCCACGTGCTGCAGGAGGACGTGCTGCCCGGCGACTACACGCTGAGTCTCGACGTGACGAGCGACGTCGGAGACGGACCCGTGACGGACACCTACGAGACCGAACTCGTCGTCCTGCCGGCCGACGCCGCGAGTCCCGAAGTGCGCCGGCTCGGCGCCGTGCCGAGCGTCTCGCTGGCGAGACTCAAAGGGCTCTTCTTCGACACCAACAAGAGCTTTCTGAAGCCGCCGCCGGCGGGCGTTTTCGAGCGCTTTCGCGACGTCTACGCCGCGAACGACGGCAGCGACTTGCTCATCGTCGGGCACACGGACACGACCGGCGAGCCGGACGTCAATGATCCGCTTTCGCTCGAGCGCGCAGACAACACGCTCGCGTTCTTGCGCGACGACGTGGATACGTGGCTCGCGATGTACGAGAGCTCGGTCCCGGCGGCGCGACGCTGGGGCGGCACGGAGGACGCCGCGATGCTCGGCGCCATGCCCGATTTCGCGACGAAGCCGCCGGACGAAGATCCGGTGCGCTGGTTCCAGCGTACGCGAACGCTCGAAATCGACGGGATCGCCGGTCCCGAGACGCGACGCGAGCTCATCCGTAACTACATGGAACTCGACGGCGCGACGCTCGACGGTGTCGAGTTCGACTTCGAAATCACGACGCACGGCTGCGGCGAGAATTTTCCGCTCGCGGACGCCGATGACGACGGCGACGACGACGACGACGCAGACGCAGACGCCGATGGCGACGGCGGCGGCGACGACGACGACGGTGACAAGCTCGACGACGCGCCCGCGGACGACAAGGACGACCAAGGCGATCGGCGCGTCGAGCTCTTCTTCTTCGATCGCGAGTTCGGCATCGTCCCGCCGCCGCCCGGCAAGAACTCGCCCGCGGGGAGCACCGCGTATCCAGCCTGGCGGAAGCGCGCAGACCTCACGGAATTCGACGTGCGCGGCGACCCGTTCGTGATCGAGCTCGTCGACGACGAGGGACAGGCGCTCGCCGACGCCAACGTCAAGATCACGCAAGGGGACGCCACGTTGTTCGACGGCGTGAGCGACGCCGACGGCAAGGTCGCGCTCCACGGCAACGATCCCTCACAGCCCATCACGGTGAGCGTGGAGGGGCGCGCCTGTCTCGTCATCGACGGCGACTCGTCGGACGACGGTGACTCGTCGGACGACGACGACTCGTCGAACGACGGCGACTCGTCGGACGACGGCGACTCGTCGGACGACGGCGACTCATCGGACGACGGCGACTCGTCCGCGGACGACGACGACGACGACGACGAGTCGGGCTGCCAAGTTCAGGATTCGGACACCCTCGTCGCGCAGATCGACCCGATTCCGGATTCGATGCTCGCATGACGGCGCGACTTCATTCTCCCCAAGCGAAGCCGGCGACGAAGTCGTCGTCCGCGCGTAACACCGCGGGCGGGTCCTGGCAGACGAGCCACGCGTCGACGCGGAAGATGCCGGTGCGAAACGGCTGCGCCGCGCTGCGATCGAGCGCGGCGAGCCAGCGCTTTTTCGGCAGCGGAAAAGCGCAACCGAGCACGCCGGGCGCCGGGGTGAGCTTCGCGTGCGCGAGTTCATCCCGCCCGACTTTGATGCTGAGCTCGAGCTCGCCCGAGCAGGGCAGATCGACGACGGCGCGACACGTGAGCTCGTCCGCGTTGAACACGGAGCCCTCGGGTCCGCCGGAGTTCCAGCCGCGAATGCCGGACTCGAGCTCGGGCGTCGCGCCCGGACCGCAACCCACCCGCTGCCTGGCGGCGGGCGGCTCCGACTTGGCGCAATCGAAGGTGACGATCTTCGCGTTCGCTTCGTCCGCTCGCGGCGCGCTCGAGGCGCTCGGGGCGCTCGAGGCGACGGCCGAGCTCGGGCAGGGCGCCGGACTCACCTCGACGGAGCGGCTCGGAAGGGCGCGCGCGCAGGGTAAACACGCTGGTTTGGGTAAGCTGCCCTCGGCGTTGCAAGCTCCGATGGCGAGCGTGGCGCCGAGCAACGAGTAACGTGGAGCTCGCATGGGAGACGTCGAGACCGTAGCAAAAGACAAGCTGAAGATTGCGGCTTTTCCTGCGAACTACTTCGAGTACGCGAGCCTCGCGCTGCATTTCAAGGACGCGAAAGACTTCAGTATCGACGAGACCTTCGCGAAGAAGAAAAAGAAGGTCAAGGCGAACGTCCCGGGCAACTACGTGAACGCGCTCCAGACCGACCTCGCCACGATCGGCTACCTGGAAAACAAAGACGTCACGGGCTCGTTCGACGCGGTGACGGCGCGCGCGGTGCTGCGTTTTCAGCGGCACGCTGCGCGCGTGTACCGCATGCCGGACAAGGCCGACGTGGCCGAGGCCGATACCTTCAAAGGCGGCGCCGACGGCATTTGCGACCAGGCCACGGCCAAGGAAGTCCAAACGTGGATCAAACAAAAGTACGTGATCCCCGTCG
>DATJXW010000157.1:0-34536 GCA_035499895.1 Polyangiaceae bacterium
GTGCAGAACCGTGGGCCCTTGAAACGCTCGAGCCATGCGCTCGACAACTCGCTCGATTCGCTCGTGCGCGACCCGACTTCGTTCGCCCTGGCGACACCTGCCCACTGGGGGAAAGAGCCGATTGCGATCCCGATCTCGCAGCTGGAATCTGGAGCGCTCGCATCGATCCGGCTCCCCCGCTCCCCGTCGAGTGCCGCGATTGTCGGGTTTTACGCCGCTAATACCAGCTCTTCGCCGTCGGCGTCCGCGTCGCGAGCGCGTCCTTCGCGTCGTTCATGTCGCGCGCAATCTGCGCTCGGAGCTCGTCGAGGCCGGCGAAGCGCCGCTCTTCGCGCAAACGCGTGCAGAGGTGCAGGCGTAGCCGTTCGCCGTAAAGGTCACCTTCGAAATCGAAGAGGTGCGCTTCGACGCTGAAGCCGGCGCCGACGGTCGGTCGCTCGCCGACGTTGATCACGGCTTTGGCGAGCGCGCTCGGCCCGGCGGAATCGAGCCGATCCACGACGCACGCGTAGACGCCGTACGGCGGCAAGGCCTCGGCGACGCCGTCGAGGTTCGCGGTCGGGACGCCGATGGTGCGCCCGCGCCCCGCGCCGCGCACGACCGTGCCCGAGAGCGAGTGGGGGCGGCCGAGGAGCGCCTCCGCCGTGACGAGATCGCCCGCGGCGAGCGCTTCGCGGATGCGGCTCGACGAGTACGGCCCGCGCGCGTCGCCGTGGAGCGGCTGCGCGCGCGCTTCGAAACCGAGACCCTGGCCGAGCCCTTCGAGCGTCGCGAGATCGCCCGCACGGCCGTGCCCGAAGCGAAAGTTCTTGCCCACGACCACGACGCGCGCCGAGAGCGCCCGCGCGAGCACGGTTTCGGCGAAGGCGGCGGGCGAGAGCGACGCGAGGTCCTGCGTGAACGCTTCGACGACGACCGTGAGCCCCGGACACACGCGGCCGAGCAGCTCGATTTTGCGCTCGAGCGTCGTGAGCACGGGCTCGGCGCCCCGTCCGAGCACCGCGGACGGGTGCGGCTCGAAGGTGAGCGCCACCGTCGCCAAGCCGCGCGCGTCGGCCTCACGACTGCTCGCCTCGAGCACGGCGCGGTGCCCGAGGTGCACGCCGTCGAAGTTGCCGATCACGACCAGCGAGCCGCCCGGGGGCGCCACGAAAGCGGACGAGCCATCGACACGACGAGCCGGCACGCGGCCTTATTACACCGGAGATCACTGCGCTCGGCGTGAATTTTTGCGAGCCCCTCGGCTGCGGGGTTGCGCGCCGCGCCGGGCGCCGCTACCTCCGAGGCGGCGCATGACACCCGAGCAAGCCATCGCGGAAGCGCGCTCGGGCGAGCTCCGCCCGGTGTACCTGGTCGTGGGCGAGGAGCCGTACCTCGAGCGCCGCGTGCTCGTCGAGCTGAAACGCGGCGCGCTCGCGGGGGCGGTGCCGGGCCTCAACGACGAGTACCTCCAAGCCGGCGAAGTGACGGTCGAGCGCGTGCTCGCGGCGGCGCGCACGCTCCCGATGATGGCCAAGCGGCGCCTCGTCGTCGTCCGCGGCCTCGAACGCTGGGAACCCCGCGCTTCGGAAGAGGACGGGGAAACGGAGCCGGCGGCGAAGGCGCGTGACACGAAGGAGCGCGAGCCTCCGCTCGATCGCCTCGCCGAGTACGCGAAGTCGCCCTCACCCTCCACGGTGCTCGTGCTCGTCGGGAGCGGCCTCGACAAACGGCGCCGGCTCGTCACGCAAGCGCGCACGGCGGGGTTTCTCGTGAGCTGCGAGGCGCTCGATCGCGCTTCCTTGCCCGGCTTCGTCGAACGCGAGGTGCGCGAACGCAAGTCGCGCATCGCGCCGGACATCGCCGATCTCGTCGCCGAGCTCAGCGGGCCCGAGCTCTCGCAAGTCGTCGACGCGGTCGACCGCTTGTGTCTCTTCGTCGGCGAGGACGGCGACGTGACGGAGGACGCGGTGGCCGAATGCGTCGTGAAGCTCCGGCCATCCACCGTCTGGGAGCTCGTGGGAGCGGTCGGACGGCGGGACCTCGGCGCCGCGCTCCGCGCGCTCGATCAAGTCTACGACCCGGCCGATCGCGGGCTCCGCCTGCTCGGCGTGCTCGCGTGGTCCACGCGGCAGCTCGTGCGCTTCGACGCCGCTCAGCGCGCCGGAGCGAGCCCGAACGAAGCCGCCGCCCGCGCCGGCGCCCCGCCGTTCAAGGCCCGCGAGCTCGCCCAGCAGCTGCGGGGCCTCGAACCCGCCGACCTCGAGCGCTTCATCCTGCGCCTGGCCGAGCTCGATGGAGATTTGAAGGGCGGCTCGAAGCGTCCGCCCAAGGCTTCCCTCGAACGGACGATCCTGGCCCTCGTCGGCAGCGGGAAAAGCCGAAAGCCCGCCGCCTGAGTCGCGGGGCGAACACCGCTTGACCCCGGGGCACGAGAGCTTCATGTTATTGGAGAACTCGCGAGCGCCGCGCTAACACAAGCAAAAGCATTGGGCTTTTGGCACAGGCACCGCTCGAGATGGGTAAGTCAGAGATGTCCGAACACGTCACACCAGCGCTGGAGCAGCTGGCGGAAGCGCCGATCCCCACTCGCTTCGGGCTCTTTTCGCTGAAGGTCTACCGCTGGGACGATCCTCAAGCGCATCCGGCGCTCAGCAAAGAGCATTGCGCGCTCGTCATGGGTGATTTGCGGGGCCGTCGCAACGTCCCCGTGCGCGTGCACTCGGAGTGTCTCACGAGCGAAGTGTTCGGTTCCCTCAAGTGCGACTGCCGCGAGCAACTCGAGCGTGCCCAGGCCGAGATCGCCAAGCGCGGTTTCGGCGCGGTGCTCTACCTGCGGCAAGAGGGGCGCGGTATCGGCCTCGCGAACAAGGTCCGGGCGTACGCGCTCCAAGCCGAGGGCGCCGACACGGTCGCCGCGAACGAACAGCTGCACCTGCCGGTCGACGCGCGCACCTACGACGTCGCGGCGGCCATGCTGCGCGAGCTCGGCGTCGAGTCCGTCGAGATCATGACGAACAACCCCGCCAAGGTCGACTCGCTGAAGCGCCTCGGCATCGTCATCGAGCGCCGGCTGCCCGTGCTCGTCCCGGCGACGCAATTCTCTGCCGGCTACCTCGAGACCAAGCGGCGGCTGATGCAGCACGAGCTGCCGTCGAGCCCCGTCGCTTCGCCGCCCGAGCCTGAAAAACAAGGCCGCAAGCGCTCGCTCGCAAGCTGAGGCCGGCGCGGCCGGAGCCGGACCCAGGCGATGACCGACGCGAACGCGGAAGCAATCGAAGCTTGGGACGGCGTCCTCTTCGACAAGTTCACGCGCTTTCGCGACATCCTCACGACGGGCCTCGGCTTCCACGGAACCGTCGCGCTCGATCGTCACCCTCCGCTCGAGGGCGCCCGCGTGCTCGACATCGGTTGCGGCTTCGGTGACGCGACGGTCGAGCTCGCGCGCCTGGTCGGCCGGCGCGGCCTGGCCGTCGGCGTCGACGCGGCGAAGAACTTCGTCGTCGCGTCGCGTGACACGGCGCGCGCGGCCGGCGTCGAGAACGCCGAGTACTTCGCCGCCGACGTCCAGGTCGACTCGCTCGGCGGCCCGTACGACTACGCGTTCTCGCGCTTCGGGACCATGTTCTTCGCGTCGCCCGTCGCCGCGCTCCGCAACGTGAAGCGCTCGCTCGCGCCGGGCGGCACGCTGCTCATGGTGGTGTGGCGCAAACGCGAGGACAACCCGTGGATGTACGCCGGTGAGCTCGCGGTGAAGGCCATCATCCCGCCCGTCGATCACGGGGACGAACCGACGTGCGGCCCGGGCCCGTTTTCGATGGCTGGCGCCGACACGGTGAGCTCGCAGCTCGTCGCAGCCGGGTACGAAAAGGTGCGATTCGAGCGCCACGACGCCGACATCTGCATCGGAAAGAATTTGGAGGAGGCGCTTGCGTTTGCAAAAGCGCTCGGCCCCGCCGGCGAGATGATCAGGCTCGCGGCCGCGCAGGGCATCCACGAGACGGAACGCGTCGACGCCGCGCTCCGCGACGCACTCGCGCCGTACGTGAGGCCGGACGGCGTTTTCGCCCCGTCGAGTACGTGGTTCGTCGGCGCGCAATCGCCGTGAACGTCGTGTAGACTCGAACGCTGATGCAGCGTCCGAGTGCAACGGGCGTCGTTCGATGGACGGCGATCGCGCTCTTCGCGACGACTCCGGCGCTCGCAGCCGGACCCGGCAGCGCCGCCGCCCCGGCACCGCCTCCGCCCGCGCCCATCGACAGCGCCGCGCCGCCCGCACCGCCCCCACTTCCGCCCGCTGAAAGCGCGGCGCCCGCCGAAAGTGCGCCCGAAGCACCGCCGCCGCCCTCCGCCGCAACACCCACCCCTCCGCCGCCCGCGCCGAGCGCGCCACCGCCGCCGCCGCCTCCACCCGCGGCGCCCGAACCCCCGGCTCAACTCCCGCTCACCGCGGTCCCGCCCGCGGCGAGCGGCTTCCAAGTCGCCTTTCGAACCGGCCTGCTTTTCCCGCTCGGGAGCGCGTCGGGCGCGCCGGGCGACTCGCTCGGGCGCCGCTACGCCTGGCAAATCCCGATCGTCGTCGATCTCGGCGGGCGCTTTGCGCGCTCGTTCTTCCTCGGCGGCTACCTCGGTTTCGGTGTCGGCGCGACCGGCTACGACAAACGCGTCGACGCCGCGTGCACGAACAAGAACGCCAGCGGGCAAGACGACGTCGTGTGCGCCGCCGCGTCCTTTCGCCTCGGGCTCGAGATGCAGTACTCGTTTCAGCCCGGCCAACACTATAACCCGTGGGTCGGTTACGGCATCGGCATCGAAGGCTCGAGCGCGTCGCTCGACGACAAGTACCATAACCTCCAAGAGTCGGTGACGAGCTCGGGCGTCACGTACGCGCAGCTCTCCGCCGGGCTCGACGTGCGGCAAAAGGTCGGCTTCGGCCCGTTGCTCGAAGTCGCCCTCGGACAATTCGATCGCACGACGACGGACCTCGGCCCGCGCGGCAAGTACGAGTACAAAATCAGCGACCGCGCCCTGCATGCCTGGGTCATGCTCGGCGCGCGCATCGTGGTGAATCCATGAAGCGCTTCGTGTTTTTCCCGCGCTTCGCCGCGGTCTTTGCGCTGCTCGCGGGCGCGCTCACCGGCGCGTGCGGCGGCTCCTCCGGCGGCCCGGAATACGCCGAGATCGGCATCGACACCGCGACCACGGGCGGCGTCGCGCTCGTGCCGCAATGCTTGCCGCTGCCGCTCTTGCCGGGCGGCACCATCGACGAGGACGTGACGCTCGCGCCGTCGCTCTCGGCGCACGTCTTCTTGGTGAGGGACTACGCAGACATCACGCTCGGTGGCACGGACGACCCGGACTCCTCGCACGTCCAGGTGCCGCTCGACACGCTGCTCGCCGGTTACCGGAAAGACCTCGACGTGACGACCGCCGACGGCCAGAGCTACGACGTGACGCTCCTCAGTCCCTGCGCGACCGCGGTCCCGGCCGCGCAATGACGAGCGGCCGCTACTTCTTCGCGAGCTTCGCCTGACGCGCGGCTTCGCCGAGACGCGCGCGGAGTTTGTCGGCGTAGCCCGGCTTGTTTTCCTGGCGGGTGCGCGCGAGGGCGAGCGCGTCGTCGGGCACGTCCGCCGTCACGGTGGTGCCGCTCGCGACGAACGCGCCCTTGCCGACGGTGACCGGCGCGACCAGCTGCGAGTCGCTGCCGATGAACGCGCCCTCGCCGATGATCGTCTCGTGCTTCTGAAAGCCGTCGTAGTTGCAGAAAATCGTGCCGGCTCCGACGTTCGCGCGTTCGCCCACGTCGCCGTCGCCGAGGTACGACAGGTGGTTCGCCTTCGAGCCGCGGCGCATGCGCGTCTTCTTCGTCTCGACGAAGTTACCGACGTGCACCTCGGCTTCGATCTCGCTCTCGGGTCGCAAGTGCGCGAACGGGCCGATCTGAGCGGCGTCGCCCACGCGGCTCGAGGTCACGACGCTGTACGGTTTGAGCTCGACGCGCGCGCCGACGGTCGCGTCCGTCAGCACGCAGCCCACGTCGATGTGCGTGTCCGCGCCGACGCTCGTCGCGCCGCGGAGCCGGACGCCGGCTTCGATTTCGGCCCCGGCCGCGACGCTCACGCCGTCGTCGATGCGCGCGTCGCCGTGCACCATCACGCCCTCGCGCCCGAGGCGCTCGCGCGTGCGCGCATACAGGAGCTCTTCGGCCTCGCGCAGTTGCGCGCGATCGTTCACGCCCACGAGCGCGTCGGGCGAGCCGACGAGCGCGCTCACGCGCCCCGACGCCGCGACGGACGCGACCACGTCCGTGAGGTAGAGCTCGCCTTGCGCGTTCATCGGCTGGAGCTCGGCGACGGCGCGCTCGAGCACGCTCTTTTTCGCCGCGTAGATGCCCGCGTTCACTTCGCGCACGCCCCGTTCGGCGTCGCTCCGGAGGTCCTTCTGCTCGCGGATCTCGAGCACGCGGCCGCTCGCGTCGCGGAGCACGCGCCCGTAGCCGTGCGGATCGCCCGGGATCGCGCTGGCGAAGGCGAGGTCGACCTCGCGGCTCGCCGCGACGACCGCCTCGAGCTCGCGCGTCGTGAGCAGAGGGGCGTCGCCGTAATAGATGAGCGCGCGCTCCGTCTGCACCGCAGCGAGTCCGACGCGCGCCGCGTCGCCCGTGCCGCGCGGCGGATCCTGCACGACCGTGCGCACTTTGGCGCCGAACGCCCGGGCGAGGTGCGCGTCGATTTCGGCGTGTCCGCTCGTCACGACCACGATTGAGGCGACCCCGAGCTCGAGCGCCGCGCGCACGGCGTACTCGACGAGCGGCCGCCCCGCGGCGCGATGCAGCACCTTCGGCAGCTTGCTTTTCATGCGGGTGCCCATGCCCGCGGCGAGCACCACCGCCGTCACGTCGTTCATGGCGAATCGCGCTCGGAGCCGTCGCCGTCGTCGCCGGCCTCGTTCACGGACGGGCGTGCCTCGATCGCCGCGAACGGATTGTCGGTCACCTGCGCGCGCGAGAGCGCACGCGCGCTCGCGACGGGCACGGGCTTCGCGGGATAGCGACCGCGATCGGCGTAGACGACGACGGTCTCACCCGCGTGGAGCTCGTCGTTGCGGGAGCGGCGATTGATGCGTTCCATCCAACCTACCGTAGTGTCGTAGCGCCGGCCGATGGACGCCAGTGTGTCACCTTGCCTCACGGTCACGACCAGCCGCCGCTTGCCGTTCAAGGCCTCGAAATAGTCGAAAAAGGCCGGCGTTCCCGCGACGAGGAGCTTCACGTCGCTCTCCTTCAAGTGACGCAAACGGCGCATGTCCACCGATTTGCGCGGGAAGAGCTGGAGCACCATGCCGTCTTGCAGGCGCGCGTCGCCGTCGAGCACGTTCCAGGCGAGCACGTCGGCGCGCGCGACGCCGAACGCGGACGCGACCGAGTCGACGGTGTCGCCCGCGACGACCGGATAGAAGACGCGCGTCGCGTCGGACGGCGGCGCGAGATCGCGCGCGATCACGACGACGTCGTCGTCGCGCGGAGCGCTCGGCGCCGCGTTCGGCGGCAGCTTCGGCACGAGCAAGAGCGTGCCGGCCGCGAGCGTCTCTTGCGCGCCGATGCGGTTCAAGCCGCGCACCGTCGCTTCGCTCGCGCCGGTGGCGCGGGCGACGCTCGACGGCGTGTCGCCTTGCTTGACCGCGTACGACGTGAGGTCGTCCCGCGCGCTCTCGAGCGCGAGCAGGCGCCCCGGGAGCGGCTTCGCGCCGCGCGGCAGCCGCACCGCGTAGCTTACCGAGACGTGCCCGGGCGCGACCGGCGGCGTGCGGCCCGCGACGTATGCGGGATTGAGGGCTTCGACCGCGCTCGGCTCGACTCCCGCCGCGCGCGCGATGTCGCCGAGCAGGAGTCCGGGTCCGACCGAGACCACGTCGAAGCTCTCGGGCGCGTCGCGCGTGATGCCGTCGAGCCCGAACGCCCGCTTGTTGTTCATCACGATCGCGGTCGCGAGGATCTTCGGCACGTAGAGCGTCGTCTCCCACGGAATCCCCGCCTCGTGCCGCGCGAGCTCCCAGAAGTCGTTGGTGTTGAACTTCCGGATCGCGCGCGTGAGCCCGCCGTGGCCCATGTTGTAGGCCGCCATCGCGAGATCCCAGCTGCCGAAACGGCGGTAGAGGTCGGCGAGGAAGCGCACGGCGGCTTCGGTCTCGCGCTCCGGATCCTGCCGCTCGTCGACCCAGCGATCGACCGTGAGCCCGTAGGTGCGCGCCGTCTCGGGCATGAATTGCCAGAGTCCGACCGCGCCCGCGGGCGACACGATGCTCGGGTTGTGCCCGCTCTCGATGAGCGACAACCAGACGAGGTCCGTCGGCAGGCCCGCCTGCGCGAGCGCCGCGCGCACCGCCGCCTCGTACCGGCCGCTCTTTCTCGCCCACACCTTCGCGACCGCATTGCCGCTCGGGCTGTCGCGGAAAAACTTCAGGTATTTGACGAGCCGATCGTCGTAGCGCACCGGCAGGTTCGGCACGGCCAAGCCGCGCAGCCAATCGGCTTCCTTCGGGCTCGGCGGCGCGGCTTGAAGGGCGGCCGGGCTCGGCGGCAACCCCGTGTCGAACGCGGTCGCGCCGTCGTCGGGCACGGCCGGCAATTCCCAGGACCAACCGGGAGCAATCCCGTTCACCGGGCGCGGAAAGAGCACGCGCTCGGCCTCCTCGAGCTTCAGGAGCTCGGGGTCGTCCTTCTTCGCTTTGAGCTCGTCGGCGGTCGCGCCACCCGCAATTTGCCGGCGCGTGGCGAAGTCGACCGGACGCTCGGGCGTCCCGGGCGGCAGCGTTGCCGCCGGGTGCTTCGGCGGAGCGCCTCGGCGCGCGGCCGTCTTTTCTTCCTGCTTCGGGGCGGGCGGTTCGGCGCGCGGCGCCGGGCGCGCTTCGATTTTGCGCGTGCCCTGGCCGTGGTGCGGATCGGAAGCGTCGAGCTCCGGCAACGAGCCGGCCGTCGGCGGGGCCGCGGCGGGCGCGGCTTTCGCCGGCGTCTTCTTCGACGCCGATGCCGACGACACCTCGGCCTTTTTCGGCGCGGCCGGCCCCGCTTCGGTCTTCTTCGCTTCCTTCGCGCTCGACGCCGCCGGCTTCACTTTTTTACCGGCGTCCGCCTTGGGCGGTTCGGCCTTCGAGGCGTCCCCTTTGGCGGAATCTGCCTTGGCCGGATCGGCCTTCGCGGCCGCCTTCTTCGCGGCAGGCACCGGCTTCTTGTCATCGGCGGCGTGCGCCGGCAGGGCAAACCCCGGCCCGAGCAGGGCGAGCGCAACGAGCAGCCCCGTGGGACGGCGGGCCGTGGGCATCACCCCCGGAACTACTAGGGGCCCTTGGTCTGGTCAAATCCGCGGCAATTTCTGATACGCCAGGGACCCCACCATGTCCGCCACGCGCATCGAAAAAGACACCTTCGGCCCCATCGAAGTCCCGAGCGACCGGCTCTGGGGCGCGCAGACGCAGCGCAGCCTCCAAAACTTCGCGATCTCCGGCGAGCGGATGCCTCTCGCGCTGCTGCACGCCCTCGCGACCGTGAAAAAGGCGGCCGCGCTCGTGAATCAGGACCTCGGCACGCTCGACGCGAAGCTCGGCGGCGCCATCGTGAAGGCCTGCGACGAGGTCATCGCGGGCAAGCACGACGACGAGTTTCCGCTGGTCGTGTGGCAGACCGGCAGCGGCACGCAGAGCAACATGAACATGAACGAGGTCGTCGCGAACCGCGCGAGCGAGCTCCTCGGCGGCGCGCGCGGCGAAGAACGGATCGTGCACCCGAACGACCACGTGAACCGCGGCCAATCGTCGAACGACGTGTTCCCCGCGGCGATGGCGCTCGCCTGCACGCACGCCGTGCGCACGCGCGTCCTGCCGGCGGTGAAGGCCCTGCGCGACACGCTGGCCGACAAAGCGGCGGCGTTCGCCAAGGTCGTGAAGATCGGGCGCACGCACCTGATGGACGCGACGCCGCTCACCCTCGGCCAGGAAATCAGCGGCTGGGTGGCGCAGCTCGATCACGGGATGAAGCACCTCGAGAGCGCGGTGCCGCACCTCGCCGAGCTCGCGCTCGGCGGCACGGCGGTCGGTACCGGCCTCAACGCTCACCCCGAGTACGCCGAGCGCGTCGCGAAGAAAGTCGCCGAGCTCAGCGGGCATCCGATCGTCACGGCACCCAACAAATTCGAGTCGCTCGCCGCGCACGACGCCATCGTATTCGCGCACGGCGCGCTGAAGACGCTCGCCGCCTCGCTCATGAAGATCGCGAACGACGTGCGCTGGCTCGCGTCGGGGCCGCGCTCGGGCATCGGCGAAATCACGATCCCCGAGAACGAGCCGGGCAGCTCGATCATGCCGGGCAAGGTGAACCCGACGCAATCCGAGGCGCTCACGATGCTCGCCGCGCAGGTGTTCGGCAACGACGTCGCGGTGAACATCGGCGGCGCGAGCGGCAACTTCGAGCTCAACGTGTACAAGCCGGTCATCGCGCACAACTTCCTGCAGAGCGCGCGGCTCATCGCGGACGGCTGCGACTCCTTCCGCAAGAACTGCGCGGTCGGCATCGAGCCGAACCTCCCGCGCATTCAGAAGCAGCTCGAGCAGTCGCTCATGCTCGTGACGGCGCTGAACCCCCACATCGGCTACGACAACGCCGCCAAGATCGCGAAGAAGGCGCACAAAGAAGGCACGACGCTGAAAGAGGCGGCGCTCGCGCTCGGCCTGGTCAAATCCGAGGATTTCGACCGCTGGGTGCGGCCCGAGGACATGATCGGGCCGAGCGCCGAGAAGAAGTGAAGCGGCGTTACTGACCGGCGAGGTTCAGCGCGAGCGTGACGAGTCCGGCGCCGGCGAGCGCGAACGTCAGCGTGCGAGCGCGCTTCGCGTCCTCCGGCGTGCGCGCGACCTTCGCCGCGGCCCGCGCGTAGAGGAACGTGCCGCCGAGCACGAGGGCGAGCTCGAGGAGCGCGGAGGCGACCGCGGAGCGCCAGAGGCCGAAACCGAGGAGCGGCAGCGTGCCCGCGTTACCGGGCAGGAGCGGCATGTCCGCCCGGTGCATCGGCAGATCCAAGAGCCAGTGCGAGAAGACGACGGCCGCGAGCACCACGGCCACCGAGCGCCGCCACCAGATTGCGCAGACGAGCCCGAACGTGACGGCGATGACGAGCGCTCCCACGAGCGAGTGCGTGTAGTCGGCGTGGATGATGCCCTCGCCGTAACCGCCGCGCGTCCCCGCGACCTTCTCGATCGGCTCGATGCCGGCCGCGAAGAGCGGCACGAAGATCACGTCCATCCACACGCTCGCGAGCATCAGGGCCCAGAGCGGCGCGCGCGGCGCCTTGGCCTTGACCGCGGCGGCGAACCCGAAGTGGCCGGCGATCACGGCGCCTCCTTGCGCGGCGACGGCCACGGTAGCCGGCGGTCGATGCGGCCGACGACGACGACGAACAGGGCGATTGCGAGAATGAACGACATGTTTCGAGCCTCCTCCGGCGCGGTGCCGCCGGGGTCACGCTGAATCTGGTCGAATTCGGGCGGTTTCACCGTGACGGCAGGCGTCGAATCGACTGACCGCGGGCGCCAGCCGGGCCCCATTTGCCGCTCGCGGGCCGCCCGACCATTCTGACGGCGTGTCGGAAGTCGCGGTTTCGGCGAGCGTCGGCCGGATGATCGTGGGAGCCGCCGGGGCTCTCGGCGCCGACCCGGCGGAGCTCGTCCGCCGGACCGGGTTCGATCCGGAGCGCGCGCGCGACCCCGACGCGAAGATCCCGCTCGCCGTCGAAAACGCGCTCTGGAACGAAGCGGCGCGTCTCACCGGCGACGAGGCGTTCGGCCTGCACGCCGCCGAGCGCCTCACGCCGGGGACCTTCGACGTCCTCGACTACGCCGTGCGCACGGCGCCGACGCTCCGGAGCGCGCTCGAGCGGCTCGCGCGCTATAACCGCCTCGTTCACGACGCCGCCGTCTTCACGCTGCGCGACGACGAGCAAACGCTCCGCGTCGAGCACGGCTTTCGCAGCGGGCCGCACGTGCCCTGCCGTCACGCGTCCGAATTCACGCTCGCTACCCTCGTCGTGCTCGGCGCCGAGCTCCTCGAACGAGCGCTCGAGCCGCTCGCCGTCGAGTTCGCGCACGCGGCGCCGGGCCCCGAGGTCGGCGCCGAACACCGGCGTATTTTCGGCGTGGAGGCGCGTTTTTCCCAGCCGCTGAACGCGCTCACGCTCGCGCGGGAGAGCGTGGAGCGCGCGCTGCCGCGAGCCGATCCCGGGCTCTCTCGCGTGATCGAGCGCCACGCCGAGGCGCTCCTCGCCGCCCTGCCGCCGCCGAGCGAAACCACGGGCGATCGCGTGTGGCACCTCTTGTCGAAGACGCTCGGCGAGGGGGCGCCGGCTCTGGCCGACGTCGCGGCGCGGCTGAAGATGAGCGAGCGCAGCCTGCAGCGGAAGCTCGCCGACGAAGGCAAGAGCTTCGAAGCGCTCCTCGACGACGTGCGTCGCAAGCTCGCCCTGCGCTACCTCGCGGATCCGAAGCTCGCGATCGCCGAGGTGGCGTACCTGCTCGGCTACTCCGAGCCGAGTCCGTTTCACCGCGCGTTCAAACGCTGGACCGGGAAAACCCCGAACGAAGCGCGGGCGACGGCCTGACGCGGGCTGCCGAACGCAGGGGCCGGCTCCGTGAGGTCTCTACTTCTTGCGCGCGCTCAAGAGTTCTTGCGCGCGCTCAAGAGGAGCCAGGTGACGACCGAGGTGCCGAGCGAGACGGCGAACATGAAGAGCGCCCAGATGGGGCGGGAAATCAGCGCGGAGCGCCGTTCGACGACCACGAAGCCGAGCTCGACGGCGAGCGCGGCGATGCCGTACGCCGCGGCCGAGTAGAGCACCGTGCCGCGCAGGCGCGCCATGAGCTCGAGGCTCTTCGGGGTGCTCGGCCAGACGTGGCGCGCGAGATGCCGCACCCACAGGACGAGCGGCGTGACGAGCGCGGCCGTCACGCCGACGATGCAAAGGACGGCCTCGACCTGGCTCAGATTGTCGTCTTTCTCGGAGCGCGTGAGGCGAATCATCCCGCCGACGGCGACGGCCACGTTCGCGACGAGCCACGCGAACCCGAGCCCCGAAAACGCGAGCAGCCCGGGTCGCGCCACCCGCACGCTCTGTTGCGTCTGCTCGAGATGAGCTCGGACCTGGCGCGGCGAGAGGCGCTTCACCACCGTCTGCGCGTTCGGATCGGGCGGGTTCGAAGGGGGCGGCGCCGCCGACGGACGGCTCAGGAGCTCCGGATCGTAGGCGGCGAGCTCGCGTTCGAGCTCCGCCATGCTCTGGTAACGATCCTTCGGATCCTTCGCCATCGCGCGTTGAATCACGAGCTCGAGTGCGAGCGGCACGTCCGGATTGACGACGGTCGGACGCCCCGGCTCTTGCACGAGCACGGCCGTGAGCGTGGCCATGGCGTCGAGCCCCTCGAACGGCTTTTTCCCCGTGAGCGCGCGGTAGAGGATGGCACCGACGGCGTACACGTCGGCGCGCTTGTCGACCCGGTCGCCGCGCGCCTGCTCGGGCGCCATGTAATCCGGCGTGCCCATGACGACGCCCGTCTTCGTGAGCGCCTCGCCGCCGGCCTGCGCGACCTTCGAGATGCCGAAATCGATGACTTTCACCGTCGCGGTCTCGAGCTTCGAAACGTCGCCGGTGAGGAACACGTTCTCGGGCTTCACGTCGCGGTGGACGACGCCCGTCTCGTGCGCGGCGGCGAGCGCCTTGCAGATTTGACGCACGATGCGCACCGCGTCGGCCAGGGGCAGCTTGCCGGCGCGCTCGAGATACTCGCCGAGCTCTTCACCCTGCAGGAGCTCCGCGACGAGGTACGGCTGGCCCTCGGGCGTCACGTTCACGTCGTGGACGCCGACGACGTTCGGGTGCGAGATGCCGCTCGCCGCTTCGGCTTCGCGCTGAAACCGCGTCACGACGTCGGGCTGCCGTGCCAGATCCGGATACAAGAATTTCACAGCGAAGCGCTTGCTCGAAAGCCGCGTGTGTTTGGCCTCGTACACGCGCCCCATGCCGCCCTCGCCGAGCACGCGCGTGACGACGTAGGAGTCGGCGAGCACTTGCCCGAGCAACGGATCTTCGTCTTCCGGCGCGTCGTCGAGCGGCACGGCGTCCCGCGGACACACGCGAAAGTCGGCTGGAAATCGCCCGCCGCACTGCGGACAGTGCCGACTGAGCGACACGGAGCTCGGCATCACCGTGCGCGGCTTCGGCTCCGGCGGATACACCGGCACCATTTGCGGGCGCGGAGCCGAGGGGTCGGGCATGGGGGCCTCCATGCTACCATCCATCGTCGAGCGGGCCCCGCCGAGCGACGCTCATGAACCGACGAACACCGCTGCTCTTGCTCGCGCTCGCAGCGGCGTCAGCGGGGCCGCCGGGCTGCTCGGAAAGCGGAAACCACACGACCACACCTGGTGCGAGCGGCGCGACCATGACGGGCTCCGCCGGCACGCCGAACAGCATCATCGTCGTCCCCGTCGCCAGTTGCTCCGCCGCGCCCGACCCGATGATCGCGCCGGGCGCCGCCGACCCCCTGTGCACCGCCGGCATGCCGACGGTCACGTTCGCGCAAGACGTGGCGCCGCTCGTGCGCTGCACCGGCGAGGCCTGTCACAACGCTTGGTCGTACGGCACGCTGGTCGGCAAGCAGTCACTCGCGTGCTGCGACAAGCGACTCATCGTCGATCCCGGACACCCGTCGACGAGTCACTTGGTGCAGGCGGTGAGTGACATGGACAGTTGCGTCGGGCGCATGGGACAGCTCGAAGCGCCCGAGATCGCGACGATTGTCGCGTGGATTTGCGAGGGCGCGCCCGACAATTGAGCGCCGCCCTCGCCGCTGCCCACCGCCTCAGCGCTTGACGACCACGAACACCGTGACGCCGCGGTGATTGACGAGGAGGAGCACGTTGCCCCGCGCCTTCTGGTAGGCGTCCTCGAAGTCGTGGACGTTCGTCACCGCCTTGCGATTCACTTCCATCACCACGTCGCCCGGACGCAGACCCGCGCGCCCCGCGGGGCTGTTCGGCTGGATTTGCGTCACCACCACGCCCTTCACCGCGTCGTCGTTGATGCCGAACTGGCGGCGCGCCTCGGGCGAGAGATCGGACAGCGTGATGCCGTCGAGTCCGCGTGGAGCGCCGGGTTGCGCGGTCGGGCTCGACCGACCCGCGTTGTCGCCCGTCATCTCGCCGAGCGCCGCGGGGACGACGCGCAGCTTGCCGTCGCGATAGAGCTCGAGGTCGACCTTGTTGCCGGCGCCGGCCGCCGCGATCGCGTTCCTGAACTCGCCGGTCGTGGTCACGTCGCGGCCCTGCACCTTCTCGACCACGTCGCCGCGCAGAATGCCCGCCTTCGCCGCGGGCGAGCCGCCCTGCACGTCGGCGATGAGCACGCCGCGCGCGGTCGGAAGCTTCATCGCCTGACTGAGCTCGCCGTCGACGTCCTGAATCGACACGCCGAGCCAGCCGCGCGAGACCTTGCCGTACTTCCTGAGGCTGTCCATGATCGGCACCGCCATGTTCGTCGGGATGGCGAAGCCGATGCCCTGGTAGCCGCCGCTCCGCGACAGAATCGCGGTATTGATGCCGACGAGCTTCCCGTCCATGTCGACGAGCGCGCCGCCCGAGTTGCCGGGGTTGATGGCGGCGTCCGTCTGGATGAAATCCTCGTAGTCTTCGATGCCGAGGTCCGAGCGGCCTTTCGCGGAAACGATGCCCATCGTCACCGTTTGACCGACGCCGAACGGATTGCCGATGGCGAGCACGACGTCGCCGAGCCGGAGCTTCCCGGAGTCGTCGATCGGAATGGCGCGTAGATCGGCGGGGCCGTTCTTGAGCCGAATGACGGCGATGTCGCTCTTCGGGTCGGTGCCGACCACCTCGGCGTCGAACTCGCGCTTGTCGAAGAGCGTGACTTTGATCTCTTGCGCGTCCTCCACCACGTGGTTGTTCGTGATGATGTAGCCGTCGTTCGAGATCACGACGCCGGAGCCCATGCCCTGCTCGCGCCGCTCGCCGCCCTCCTGCGGTCCGAAGAAGAACGGGAACGGGAGGCCCTGCATCCCGCCCTGCATCTTGGCCATCTTGGTCATCGAAATGTTCACGACCGAAGGGAGCACGCGCTCGGTGATGTCGGCGATGCTCGCCTGGCCCTGGTTGCCCGCCGCGGTGAGCGTGGCGGACGGGAGCACGGTGACGGGCGCGCGACTCAGGGAGCTCGTCTCGGGCGCGAGGTCTTGGTGGACGCCGCTCGAGGTCGCGGCGCGAGCGCAACCGAGCGGAATGACGCCGAGCAGGGTGATGAGCGCGAGAGGACGGTGCCAAACGGAGCGATTCATGGCTTTCGTTTCGTCGAACACGCCGCCTGCGCCGCCGATTCCCGCCGTCAGAAATCCCAAAGTTGACGCGAGGTTGTCGGCGCGGTCCCCAGGGTTCGGAGCCCGCGGCTCCGGCCGTTGCGCACGTTCGCGCCGTAGAGCCGGAAAAGTGGCATGGGGTATTACCTTTCGTACACGGGCGGCCGTTCTGCTCGTTCGCGTTCCCGGCCGCGCTCGACGCGGTGCGGGGTCTCGGAAGCCCGATGGACCTCGGCTACCTCGAAGAGGCGCCCCTTTTTTGTTACGTGTTTCGGCGCGAGGGCGACGAGTTCGTGCTCGCCCAACTGAACGCGGCGGCGCGCGAGCGTAACCCCGGGATGAGCGCGTTCATCGGGCGGCCGATGGCGCACCTCTACAGCGACCAGCCCGCCGTAAGCGCCGCGGCGCGGCGTGCGGTGAGCGACGGCGTCGTCGTCGACGAGGAGTTCGAGTTCCGCAGGCACGATCGCACCGAGGCCACGCAGCGCCTCAAGCTGCGCTTCATCCCGGCGCCGCCGGCGCACGTGCTCATTTGCGTGCAGGAGGTGAATCGGCCGGACATGACGCAAACCGCCTTGAACGAGAGCGAGGCGCGTTACCAGAGCCTGGTGGCGTCGCTGCCGGACGCCGTGCTCCTGCGGGGCGCCGACGCGCGGGTGCTCTTCGCCAACGACGTGGCGCTCAAGCTCTTCGGAGCCGCTTCACCGGCCGATTTGCTGGGCAAACGCGACGTGCTCGCGCCCGAGATCATGGTGCGCGACGAGGCCGGCGAGGCCATCCGCCCGGACGACGTGCCGAGCATCCGCGTGCTCGCGACCGGCCAGCCCGAGCGGGGCCAGGTGTACTCCTTCCTGCGGAACGAGGAGCTCCGCTGGATGCGCGTCGCCGCCCAGCCCGTTCGCTCGAGCGACGGGCGCGTGACCGGCTCCGTCACGACGTTCACGGACGTGACCGAACGCATCGCCGCGCAGACCGCCTTGCGCGAGAGCGCGTCGCGCCTCGACATCGCGCTCGCTTCGGCGCGCATGGGCGTCTGGGAGTTCGTGCCGGCGCTCGACCACGGCTGGTGGTCGCCGAACCTCTCCGACATCTTCCAGCTCGGCGGGCACGAACCGGGCCTCCTCACCTTCCTCGAGCACGTTCACGCCGACGACCGAGCGGGCGTGAACGATCGGATCACCGCGCTCGCCACGGGCGTGCACGGGCAGACGGTCGAGCACGAATTCCGCATCCTCGGCGACGACGGCATCACGCGCTGGGCCCGGGTTTTCGGCCGGCTGACGGTGACGGGCACGCGGCGCGTCCTCGCCGGCACGACGATGGATATCACCGAGCAACGCTTGCTCGAGGAGCAGCTCCACCGCGCGAGCCGGCTCGAAAGCATCGGGCGCCTCGCCGGCGGCGTGGCCCACGACTTCAACAACCTGCTCGCGGCGATGCTCGGTTCGCTCGACCTCATCGAAGGCCAGGTCTCCCCCGAGATCCACGAAGACCTCGCGACGATTCGCCACAGCGCGCTCCGCGCCCGCGACCTCACCCGCCAGCTCCTCGCCTTCGCGCGCAAGCAGCCGGTCGTGTGGCGCACGGTCGATCTCGGCGTGCTCGTCCGCGAGGTCGAGCTCCTCATCAAGCGCTTGGTCGGCCCGCGCATCGCCATCTCGATCGTGACCGTCGGCAGGCCGCTCGTGAGCGCGGACCCGTCGCTGCTCGAGCAGGTGCTCGTCAATCTGGTCGTGAACGCGCGCGACGCGATGCCCGACGGCGGCCGCCTCGAAATCCACGTCGAGAGCGAACCGGCGACCGCGGCGGCGCCGCACGGCAGCGCGCGGCTCAGCGTCACCGATTCCGGCGTCGGCATGGACGAGGAGACGCGCACGCGGATTTTCGAGCCGTTCTTCACGACCAAGGCGCTCGGCACCGGCCTCGGACTCGCGAGCAGCTACGGCATCATCCAGCAGCACCGCGGGGACATTCACGTCGAGAGCGAGCCGCAGCGCGGGACGCGCTTCGTCGTCACGCTGCCTTGCCTCGCGCCGGGCGACGAGCCGCGGGCGAAGACGGTGCCGCCGCCGTCGTCGGCACACGCGCGCGGCACGGTGCTCGTGGTCGACGACGAAGACGCGGTCCGCCGCACGACCGCGCGCCTCGTTCAGAGCCTCGGCTACGAAGTGCTCGACGCGGGCAACGTGACGCAGGCGCTCGATCGTTCCACGGCGCACGGCGGCCGCATCGATCTCCTGCTCTGCGACATCGCGATGCCCGGCGAGGACGGACGCGACCTCGCCGCCGAGCTCGTGAAGCGGCGCACGAACCTCAAAGTGGTCTTCATGTCGGGCTACTCGAACGACATGCAGGAGATGCGGCTCGAGGGCGCGCTCTTCCTGCAAAAGCCGTTCAGCCGCGACGAGCTCGCGCGCAAATTGGCCGAAGTCGGCGGCGACTGACGCGGGCTCTAGTTCGAGAGCGGACAGTCGACGGGCGCGCCGCTCGCACCGTCGAACGTGAGGTCGTCGAGCGTGAGGTCCACGGCGAACGGCGTACCGGACGCGTCGGGCGCGATCAGCCACTCGAGCCCGAGGAGCTGCGTCGGGTCGAGCCCGGCGAGCGGCGCGCCGTTCGTCAGGCTCGAGAAGGCGACCGTTTGCGGCGTCGAGCCCACGCCGAGGTAGACGAACGGGGAGCTGCAGTTCGAGGCGGGGCCGGGGCAGCCTCCCTTGCGGTTGAGCTGGTCGGGGGGTTCGTCCGCGTTTTGCTGCACGACGAAGCGAACCACGTCCGTGGCGTCGACCGATCCGGAGGTTCCGCTCAGCGTGAAGGTCATGGACCGATACGCCGACAAATCCGTGCAGGCGTTGAAGTAGACGCCGAACCCCGAGTACGTCCCGACCGAGCCGGTGACGTGGAAGCTCTCCGTGTTCGTGAAGTCCGTCCGCAAATCGCCGAACACGAAGAGGCCGCCCAAGGCGTTCACACCCCAGTCGCGGACGGCATTGCAGCTCGCGGTCGGCACGGGCTCCACACACGTGAAGGTTCCGTTTCCGGCCACGTTCTCGGCGCCCGCGGCGCTCGCACCGGCGCGACCGCCGCCGCTCACACCGCCCTGGCCGGCGCCCGCAACGGCCCCGCCGCCGACCCCGCCGGCTCCGGCCGGCGTCTCGGTAGCACCCTCCGCGTCGTTTTGGCCCGCGAGCTCGCCCCCACCACCCTGCCCCGACGCCTCCACGTCGCCACCGCCACCGGACGGCGCGTTTGCCGAGCCGGCACCCGCGCCCGACGTGCACGCGAGGCCGCACCCGCCGCCGGCCTTGCCCCCTTGGCCCGCACCGGCTCCGTTCGCTCGGCCCGCCGCCGCGAGCGTCCCGCTCTCACCGCCGTGCGCCGGTGCCGGGGTTTCGCTCCGCGAGCGCCCGCAACTCGCGAGGACCACCAAAACGACTGCGACTCTCGCCGCTCCCTCTGCCGAACCCATGCTCGCATTTTGCAGCAGCGTGGCTCGACCGTAAAGGGATCGTTCAGTTCAGTCCACACCCACGATCACGTCGGAGGATTTGATGATCGCTTTTGCCGGCGCCCCGACCGTGAGCGCGAGCTCGTCGACCGCTTCGTTCGTGATCGACGCGGTGACGACGAAGCCGGTCGCGACTTCGATTTTGACGTGAGACGTAGTCATTCCTCGAGTGATGGCCACGACTTTGCCCGGAATGACGTTGCGTGCAGAGAGTTTCATGGCGGCTCCGTTCGGTGAGGCCGTTGCTCGAGATGCAAACTTCGTGTTAGCGGTCACCGAAACGCCATGGCGCTTCAAGTGATTGGTGCAGGCTTCGGTCGCACGGGTACGTTGTCCACGTATACCGCGCTCAACAAGCTCGGATTTCCTTGTTATCACATGTTCGAAGTCCTCGAGAACAAGGACAACAAGACGCACCTCGACTTTTGGCGCGGCGTCGCGGACACCCCGGCGGGCACCAAGCACGATTGGGATCGCGTGTTCGCGAAATACACGGCCGCGGTCGACAACCCCGCGTGCTGCGTGTGGCGCGAGCTCCTCGAGGCGTATCCGGACGCCAAGGTGATCTTGACGCTGCATCCGAAGGGCGCGGAGGCCTGGTACGAGAGCACGATCGACACCATCTACTTCACGGAGAACCGCTGGCAATTCAAGCTGCTCCGGCACTTCGCGCCGTTCATACGCAAGATGGGCGACATGTCGCGCAAGCTGATTTGGCAGCGCAACCACCGCGGCACCATGAACGACCGGGCGCGCGCCATCGCTCACTACCAAACGCACATCGACGAGGTGAAGGCGGCCGTCCCGCCCGAAAAACTCCTCGTCTTCAAGGCGAGCGAAGGCTGGGACCCGCTCTGCCGTTTCCTCGCGGTGCCCGTCCCGAGCGAGCCCTTTCCGAACGTCAACGACCGGGCGCAAATCAAGAAAGTCATCGCCGGCATGACCGTCGGCGCGTACGTCATCATCGCGCTCGGAGTCGCGGCGGCGGCCGGCTTGGTCTACGCGGCGACGCGCTTTTTCGGCTGACGATCGCTACTCTCACGTCGTCTCGAGGCAATCATGAAAATCGTCCACCTCGTTCCACTCGCGCTCGCCGTCACCGTCACCGTCACGTCGGCCGCGTTCGCCGACTCGCCCCAGGACAAGAAGGGCGCGCCGGCGAGCTCGAGCGGCAAGAAGACCACGCCGCCCCCGCCCGCCAAGGGCTCGAAAGACACGGGCAAGACCACGAACAAAGATCCGGCCGCGAAGTGACGGCTCGGCTCGCCGGCTGAGCGGCGAGCTCGCTACTTGATCTCGCCGCAGCCGATGCGGCCGCCCGCGTTGCCCGTGGGCTGTCCGCCGTCGTCCTTCTTTTCGTGGATGATGATGGCGCGGCCGAGGAACGAGTTCGGGTCGTTTTCCTTCAGGTTCGCGCCCGCCGCGACGATTTCGAGCGTGCCCTTGCCGTTCGCGTCGACCGTGATGTTACCGAGGTCACCGAGGTGGCGCGGGCTGGTCGACGGGAGCGCGTGAGGATTGTTCGCGGGGTTGAAATGCCCGCCCGCGCTCTTGCCCTCGGGGTCGCTGCAATCACCCTTTTCGTGGACGTGCGCGCCGTGCTCGCCGGGCGGCACGTTCGCGAGCGCGAGCGTCACCTTCACGCCCTCCGGCACCTCGGTGAACGTCGCCTTGCCGCTGATGTTCGAATTGCTCTTCGGTTGAATCGTGACCTCGATCGTCTTCGGGCCCATGGCCGTCGCCGCGGGCGTCGACGAATCCGCCGGCAACGGGTTGTTGCTCGTCGCGGACGGAACCTCGGGCGGCGTGTTCTGCTGGCCGCCCCCGCAGGCGGCGAGAGCGAGCGAGGCCGAGCCGAGGACGGACCAGATGAACTTTGCGTGAGACATCGAGAAACCTCCGTGGCGCGTGTTGCGGCGCGCCGACTCCTGCGAGCGTCGAGTTGCCGGAGGGACGCTAGGGGCGTGCCCGCGATCGCGTCAATGGGCAGAAGTGACACGCGGCGCGCCGGGCCGCCCCGTGGCGAAACGCTCGAGCTCCGGCGCGAGCTCGGCGCACCACAAATCGAGGTATTCGCGGCTGATCGCCGAAGCGTGCGGCAGAAGCCGCAAGCGCGGGGCGCTCCAGAGCGGCGAGTCCGCGGGGAGCGGCTCGTGCTCGAAAACGTCGAGGAAGGCGCCGCCGAGCGCGCCGTGCTCGAGCGCGCCGAGGAGCGCGCTTTCGTCGACGACGTTGCCGCGACCGAGATTGTAAAAGTACGCGCCCGGCTTCATCGCGGCGAAGGCGCGCGCGTCGAAGAGATGCGCGGCGCCGGTGTCGCTCGGCAGCGTGACGACGACGTGATCGGCCGAGGCGAGCAGCGCCGGGAGCTCGGCCGCCGGATGGACGGCGTCGGCCGGCGCGGGATCGACGGCGGCATTGCGCTTCACGCCGAGGACGCGCAGGCCGAGCGCCTTCAGGCTCTGCGCGCAGCGCCGTCCGAGCGACCCGTAGCCGACGACGAGCGCGGTCTGCTCGGCGAGGCGCCGCGTCGGCGAAAACGTGTCGCGCTCGAAGCGGCGCTCGCGCTGCTGCGCCTCCGCGAGATCGAAGCGTCGCGACCAGTAGCTCACCATGGCGACCAGCGTTTCACCCATGATTTGGCCGTGAAACGCGCCGTGCAGCGGGCGCACCCGGCCGCTCGGATCGGGCGCGACGCGCTCGCGACCGGCGGCGGGCGTCGCCACCAAGCGCAACAGGGGCGCTCGCTCGTACCACGCGGCGTCGAAGCGCCACACGAGCGCCCCGTGCGCAGTCGGGAGCGCCCCCAAAAACTCGCTCTCGGACGCGCAGGCGACGAAGTCGAGCGCGGGGTGCGCGGCGCGAAGCCGGGCGAGTTGCTCCTCGGACAGGTGAAAGGCCCGTACCTCGTGCACGAGGTGGACGAGAACGGTGAGCGCCTGAGCCACGACGACCGACCCTCGGGGCCTCAGAGGCCGGCGAGCCAGAGCGCGAGATCCGGCAGCGGCAGGCTCCGGCTCGCGAGCTTCGAGCGCACGACCGCGCCCGGCATGCCGTAGACGACCGCGGTCGCCTCGCTCTCGACGACGACGGTGCCGCCCGCGTCGACGATGGATTTCGCGCCGCGCGCGCCGTCGTCCCCCATGCCCGTGAGCACGACGGCGACGGCGCGGTTGCCGGCGACGCGCGCGACGCTCTGCAACATCGCGTCGGCGCTCGGCACGTAGCGATCCTCCGGCTCGGGCGCGCGCAGCCGAATTTTCGTGCCGCGGGCGCTGGCTTCGACCTCGAGACACTGGCGTCCGGGGCAGACGAAAGCCGTGCCGGCCTCGAGCATGTCGCCGTCTTTCGCTTCGCTCACGGCGAGCGGGCTCCGGCGGTCGAGCCGCTCGGCGAACGTGCGCGTGAAGCTCTCCGGCATGTGCTGCGCGACCACGATCGCGTGCGGGTACTTGGTCGGCAAGCGGCTGAAGAGCTCGAGCAGGGCGCTCGGGCCGCCCGTCGAGGCGGCGATGGCGACGATGTTCTGCGGCGCGAGCCCCGAGTGCGTCTTCTGCACCGGCGCCGAGGCGAGCGGTTCGCGGCGCGTGGGCGTCGAGACCCGCACGCTCCGCGCGAGCTCGACCTTGCGCAGGAGCTCCTCGCGCACGCTCTTGAGCTCGGGGTCGATGTAGCGATCGGGCTTGGCCACGAAGTCGAGCGCGCCGAGCTCGAGCGCCTTGAACACGTTCTCTTTCTGGCTGTAGCTCGAGATGACGATCACCGACACGGGCGTGCGGCTCATCAAGATGCGCAAGAACGTGAAGCCGTCCATCTTCGGCATCTCGAGATCGAGCGTGATCACGTCGGGTTTGAGCGACGAGACCATGCGCAGCGCCTCCTCGCCGTCGGCGGCGCGCCCGACGATCTCGATCGACGGCGAGGTCGACAGGATTTCGGCGATGCTGCGGCGATTGAAGGCCGAATCATCGACGATCAACACCTTGAGCGGCTGTACCCCTTCGTTCGGCATCACGTCCTCTGTCCGTTGAAGCGCCAGGCTAGAACTGGCTTTCTATATACGAGGTCTTCTCTCAGGTGCACGAGCTCGAACGCGGTCGACACGTTCAGCAGCGACTCGGAATGGCCGAGCAGGAGATACCCGCCCGGGACGAGCCGCTCGTAGAAGCCGTCGATCACGCGCCGGCGGGATTTCATGTCGAAGTAGATCAGCACATTGCGGCAAAAGATCACATCGACTTGCGGGATCATCAGCGCGCGACCGCCGTCCATGAGATTGAGCTGGCCGAAATGACAGATCTTCTTGAGCTCGGGCGCGACCTCGCAGCCGTCGTCGACGCGCGAGAAGTACTGGTGGCGGATTTCGTGCGAAGTCGTGCGGAACGCCGCCTCGCGATAGATGCCGCGCCGCGCCGCGGCGACCGAACCGCGACAGATGTCGCTGCCGACGACCTTCACGTCCCAGTTGCGAAAAAGGCCCGATTCGAAGAGGAGAATTGCGATCGTGTACGCTTCCTCGCCGGTCGCGCAGCCCGCGCTCCAGATGCCGAGCCGGCGCCGGCCCGCGTTGGTTTGCGCGAGCTCGGGTAGGAGCTGGTCGCGAAACGCGCGGAGCTGGTATTCCTGCCGGAAAAAATACGTCTCTTTGGTGGTGAGGCGTTCGATCGCTTCCTCGAGCTCGCCCGGGCCGCGCGGATCGAAGCGGAGGAATTTGTAGTACGCGTAGAAATCGTCGAGACCGAGCGCCTCGACGCGATCGACCAGCCGGCGCTCGAAGAGGAACATCGCGTCGTCGTCGTAGTGGAGACCGGCGTGCTCGTAGAAGAGATCGCGGAGCAGCCGGAACTCTTCGGTCCCGAGCTGCGCGTGCGGCAAGAGGCGCGAGGAGATCATCGCGGCAGGTAGCTCCCGCGCGTCGGCAGCGGGCTTCGGTGCACGCCGACCATGCTCTCGAGCGCGCGGCCGATCGCCTCGCGCACGAGCGGATCCTCCTCGACGGCGAGCCGCGCGCGGAGCGGCGGCGTCGCGATGTCGCCGTAACGGCCGAGCACGTCCGCCGCCAGACGCCGCACGTCCCACGCCTCGTGATCGAGCGAGACGGCGAGGTGCGCGAGAACGCGGCCGTCGCTCGACTCGCCGAGCGCGCGCACGGCGGCCTTCACGACCTCGGAGGCCGGGTGCGACAGGCCGTCGATGAGGGCCTCGATGCGGCGCGTTTCCGCGAACGCCCCGAGCGCTTCGATCGCGGCGACGGCGGCTTTCGGATCGCCCGAGCGCACGAGCGGCCGCAAGATGGGCAGCGCGCGCGGGTCGCTCGTTTCCCCCAGGCCGAGCAGCGCGGCGATGTGCATTTCGTCGTCGGGCGGGCGCTCCGCGAGCGCGATGAGTTGCACGACGCCGAGCGCCTCGCCCTCGGCCGACCGGAGGCGACCGAGCGCGCGCACGGCCGTGAGGCGCACCTCGCGCTCTTCGTCCGTCAGCGCGAGCGCGATGGGCTCGACGGCGAGCGCTCCGCCGACGGCCGCGAGCGCCGGGAGCGCGGCTCGCCGCACGGCGGGCGACGGGCTCGTGAGCGCGGCGGCCAGGAAGTCGACGTCCGCCTCGAGGCTGCCGCGTACCGGCGGACCGACGACACGGATGAGGACGGCCGCCGCGTGCGACTCGAGCGACGCGGGTCGCGCCCGGCTGGCGAGGTCGCGCGCGGCGTCGGCGAAGCGAGCCGCGAGCACGGCGAGCGAGGTTTCCGTCGCGCGGCGCACGGCCGGCGTCGACTCGCTCCCGAGCAACCGCGCGACCGCTTCGAGACAGCTTTCGTCGCCGACGGCCGAGAGCGCCCCGAGCGCGGCGCGGACGACTTCCGGCGCCGGATCGGCGAGGGCGGCGAGCGCTTCGGCGCGGACGGCGCTCGCGTTCGCGTCGTCGGCCAGGCGCGCGGCGATTTCGATGCACGCGGCGCGGCCGCTCGGCGCCGAGCTCCCCGCGCGTTCGAGCAACGGCGCGACGGCGAGCGGACCGAGCCAATCGAGCGCTTCTTCGGCGGCGCCCTGCAGGAGCTCGTCGTCGAGCGCGTCGAGCGCTTGGCCGGCCGCGCCTTGCACCCCGAGCGCGCCGAGCGCGAGGAGCGCCACGCCGCGGCCTTCGCGACCGTCCGCGCTCGAGGCAAGCTCGATGACGCGCGCGCGCGTCGCGCCGTCGAGACCCTGCGCCTCGGCCTTGAGCGCCCGCGCGGAGACCGGCCCCGAGCGGGCGAGCTCGACGACCGAACGCAGCGTCTCGACGAGCGTCCCGCCGCGGGCGCTCGGCAGAGCGGACACGAGCGGCACGGCGGCGCGCGCGTCGCCGGTGCGGCCGATCGAGGCGAGCACCGCTTGTTCGAGGAGCTTCTCGTCCTTGAGCCGCTGCAGGCGCTCCCACGGCAGGGTGACGCCGAGCGCGCGCAAGCCGTCGAGCGCGGCGAGGCGCGTGAACTCGTCCGGGGCGTCGAGGCAGCCGAGGAGGGCCGGCACCACCTCGAGCACGCCGTCGATGCCGAGGCCGGCGATGGCTTCGACCGCCGCGACGGTGACGTTCGGATCGGGGTCGCGCAAGAGGCCGGCGAGCACGGGCAGCGCGGTCGCTTGTCCGGTGCGCGCGAGCGCTTCGGCGCCGAGCTTGCGGCCGTCGGCGTCGAGGCCGTGGAGTGCGGCGGCGACGGCGTCCACCGCGTCCGCGCCGAAGGCGCCGAGCGCTTCGACCGCCGCGTTGCGCAGGCCGACGTTGTCGGACGGGCCGAGCGCGTTCACGAGCGCGACGAGCAGGTTCGGCTCCGGCGCGAGGCCCTGCGCGACGAAGACGGCTTCCTTGCGCACGCGCCAATCCTCGTCGCCGAGCAACGTCACGAGCCCGGCGGCCGCGAGCGCCGGCTCGATGTCGATGAGCGCGCGCGCGGCGCGCCGCCGCTCTTCCGGGTCTTCGGAGGTGAGCGCGCCGCCCGGGATCGTCGAGCTCGTCATTCGGCCCCCGCGACCATGTCGGCGGTGTACGCGCTCACGAGCGCGTAGAGCCGGCTCACGTCGAGCACGAACACGAGCGCGCCTTCGTAGCTCGTCACGCCGACGATGCCGCGCGTGTCTTCGCCGCCGCCGAGCGCGGGAGCGGGCCGCACCTCGACGCCGCCGGTACCGAACACGTCCGTCACCCGATCCACCGCCAGACCGAAGGTCCGATCCTCGACGCGCACGAGGATCCACTTGGCGCGGCGCCGATCCGGGAGCCTCGGCAAGCGAAAGCGCGCCCGCAAATCGACGATCGGAATCACCTGCCCGCGGTGGTCCGCGACGCCGGCCACGACGTCCGGCGAGTGCGGCAGCTCGGTGAGCGGCAGCGGCGCGACGATCTCCTGCACGGCCGCGATCGGCACCGCGTAGGCCACGTCGCCCACCACGAAGCCGACCAGGCTCTTTCTCGGATCCGGACGCTGTTTGCTCGCTGCCATGCGGGTCTCAGCCGGTCACCAGGGCGGCCAAATCCAAGAGCACGATGAACTCGCCCTGCGGGCGCCCCACGCCGAGCACGTACTCGCTCACCTCGGTGCCGACGCCCGCCGTCGCGAGCTCCATGTCCGCCTCGGCCAAGCGCACCACCTGCAGCACCTCGTCGACCCACAGGCCGACGGCCTCGCCCGACTGCGCCAGCGCGAGCAGGATGCGCGTGCGCCGCGTGTCGGGGCGCACCTCGAGCTTCAGCCGCACGCGCAGATCGACGACGGTGACGAGCAGGCCGCGCACGCTGCACACGCCGACCACCTCGCTCGGCGCGCGCGGCACGTGCGTGATGGGCGGCGGCGACAGGATCTCCTTCACGCGCGCGAGCTCGACGCCGAAAATGTCGGCGCCGAGCACGAACGTCAAAAATTCGCGAACGGGGCCGCGCCCGCTGCCGCGGCGGGCGAGCCGTTCGTTCCGGGCGGTGCGCGCGAGATCAGCCATAGAACCTTCCCCGTTCGCGGCCGACGTCGGCTCCGGACAAGACTTCGTCGACGATGGCCGCGGCGTCGAGCACGAGGCCGACGCGCTGATCGCCGAGCTCGGTCGCGCCCGCGAAGCCGCGCACCGACGCGAGCGAGCGACCGAGCGACTTGATCACGATGTCCTGCTGGCCGATGAGGTGATCGACGACGAGCCCGAGCCGCCGGTTACCGAGCGCGACCACGACGACGTAGCTCTTGCGCGGCGCCGGGCGCTTGCTGCGCTCGAGCACGAGCACGCGATCGAGCCGGCACAAGGGGAGCGTCGCGCCGCGCAGCGTGATCACCTCGCGCCCGTCGAGCATGCGCGACACGCCGGGCTCGAGCGAGAGCGCCTCCGACACCGTGGAGAGCGGGATCGCGAACACCTGATCGGCCACGTGCACCATGAGCGCGCTCACGATCGCGAGCGTGATCGGCAGCGTGATCGTCATCTTGGTGCCGATGCCGGGCTCGCTCTGCACGTCGATGATGCCGCCGAGACGCGCGATGTTCGTCTTCACGATGTCCATGCCGACGCCGCGACCGCTCGTCTCGTCGGCGACTTCGCGGGTCGAGACGCCCGGCAGGAACACGAGGCCGAGCACCTCCTCGCGGCTGAGCTCGGCCGCGTCATCCGCCTCGATCTTGCCGAGGCGCACGGCCTTCTCGAGCACGGCCTGCTCGTCGATGCCGCGGCCGTCGTCCTCGACCTCGATCATCACGTGGTTGCCCTTTTGATAGGCGTTGAGCGCGATGGTGCCCGCCGGCGGCTTGCCGACCTCCGCGCGCTTGTTCGACGCCTCGATGCCGTGATCGATGGCGTTCCGGATCATGTGCATCAAGGGATCGGAGAGCTCCTCCACGATGAGCTTGTCGATTTCCGTCTCGGAGCCGGTGATGACGAGGCGGATCTCCTTGTTCATCTCGCGGCCGATCTGGCGCACGACGCGCGCGAGGCGATCGAAGACCTGCCCGAGCGGCACCATGCGCACTTCGAGGATGCCGGCCTGCATCTCGGCCAGGCGGCGCTCGAAGCTGCGGTGCAGGCGCTGAATTTCGGTGGTGAGCTGGCGCTGGCCTTCGGCGCGCAGTCGATCGGCGAGCCGCGCCAGCGAGCTGCGCACGATCGCGAGCTCCCCGACGACGTTCATGAGCGCGTCGAGCTTGCGGATGTCGACGCGCACCGTCTGCGTCAACGAGCGCAGGCTCGGACCCTGGTCGAGCGCCGCGTCGCCCGCGCCCCCGGGCGTCACGGATTCGGCGCCGCGCACCGCCATTTCGCCGAGCGGCGCCTTGTGCGGCTCGCCGCCCGCGAGGCTCGGGCGCCGGCGCGGGATCTCCTCGATCACGACGTTGTCCGCGCCGAGCGCGCCGATCAAGGTCGCGAGATCGTCGCGCGACGCCATCAAGAGATCGAGCTCGATGGCGTCGGCGCTCGTCGCCTCGCCCGCGGGCAGGTACGTGATGATCTCGCCGTGGCGCTTGGCGCGCGCCTTCATGTCCTCGAGCGCCTTGTCGATCGTCGTGAGATCGAACTCGACGCGGAGGCGGTAGAGCCGCATCTTCTGCTCGAGGTTCGCGCGCAGCCGATGCTCTTCGTACTCGGTGAGCACCGCGAGCAACCCGGGCTCGAGCTCGTATTCGGTGTCGGGCGCGCTCTTGCTCGGCGCCTCGGAGCCGAGCTTTTCGAGCCGCGCGAGGAGCTCGTCGACCGCGGGCGTGTTTTCGTCGCGGCCCTCGCGTTCCATCGCGAGCAAGCGGCCGTACACGTCCACCGCGGCGAACAGCGTGTCGAGCACGTCGGCGCCGAGCACCATGCGCCCGAGCCGGAGGTCGTCGAGCAAATCTTCGAGCCGGTGCGACATCTGGCCGAGGCGCTGCGCGCCGAAGAGCCCGGCGAGCCCCTTCAGCGTGTGCACGGCGCGAAAGGCCTCGTTGATGAGCGCCGGATCGATCGAGCCGCTCCGCACCGAGGCGTCGAGGTCGAGCAGATTGCGCGAGAGCGTCTCGACGATCTCTTGCGCCTCGGACAGGAATTCGTCGCGCGCGCGCTCGGTCGGATCAGCCACGCGGCGCCTCGTTCCGGGCGGCGTCGCCGAGATGGCGGCGCACCTCGTCCACGAGCGCTTTGCCCGTGAACGGCTTCGCCAAATAACCGTTCGCACCGAGCCTGAGCCCGCGCTGGCGATCGCGTTCCGACGACTGCGTCGAGATGAGCAGGATCGGCGTGCCGCGGTGGAGCTCGCTCTTGCGCATGAACTGCACGAGCTCGAGCCCGTTGATGTCGGGCATGTTGATGTCGCTCACGACGAGCGCGTACGGGCCGCGCGGCAAGAGGCGCAGGGCGTCGAAGCCGCTCGTCGCTTCGGAAACCTCGACGTCGGGCACGCCCGCCTCCGACTCGAGCGTGCTCCTCACGAATGCGCGGGTGCTCGCCGAGTCCTCGACCACGAGGATTTTGCGCATCGGCAGTCGAGGATAGAGCGGCTCGCTCGGCTGGGGAAGTAAGGCGCGAGCCCGAGGTCCGCTTCGAAAGCGCCGGGCTTGCCCACATCCGCCGACAGACGCTCCTGGGCGGCCGCCGACGTTTACGGCGAGAAACCGCCGGGCTCGGCTTGACAGCGTCTCGACTCGCGTGGAAAGGGCTCGCCGCGTACGGAGCTTTTCCCGCGTGAACAACAAGACCTGCATCATCGGCGCCGGCTCGTCGGGCATGGTCGCCGTGAAAGCCCTGCTCGACGCGGGGGTGCCGTTCGACTGTTTCGAGGAGAGCGATCGCGTCGGCGGGCTCTGGGTTTTCGGCAACAAGAACGGCAGGAGCGCCGCGTACCGCTCACTCAGCATCAACACCTCGCGCGAGCGCATGCAGTACGCCGACTTTCCGATGCCGGAGAGCCTGCCGGACTATCCGGGCCACGCCGACATCGCGGCCTATTTCCAGGCGTACGCGGAGCGGTTCGGCCTCGAGCCGCACATCCGCTTCGGCACGCGCGTCGAGCGGGTGGAGCCGGACGGCGCGGGGTACGCCGTGCGCACCTCGAGCGGCGCGACGGAACGCTACGACGCCGTCATCGTCGCGAACGGGCACCATTGGCTGCCGCACCTGCCGAACCCGCCGTTTTCGGGCGCCTTCGGCGGCACCACGCTGCACTCGTCACGCTACGTCTCGCCGACGGAGCCGTACGATTTTCGCGGCCGGCGCGTGACGGTGCTCGGCTTCGGCAACAGCGCGGTCGACATCGCGTGCGAGCTCGCGCGACCGGGCGGCGCCGAGCGCGTGTATCTCGCGACGCGGCGCGGCGCCTGGGTGCTCCCCAAATACGTGCGCGGCCGTCCGCTCGACCAGCTCGGGCCGAGCTTCTTGCCGGCGAGCCTCGGGCTGCGCCTCTCCGAGCTCCTCTATCCGCGCGTGATCGGCGACCTCGAAGCGCACGGCTTGCCGAAGCCGGATCACCGACTCGGCGGCGCGCACCCGACCGTGTCGAGCGACCTCTTGCCGATGCTCAAAGCCGGACGCGTGCTGCCGAAGCCGAACATCGCCGCGCTCCACGAGAGCGCCGTCGAATTCGTCGACGGCACGCGCGAACCGATGGACGCGCTCGTGTACGCGACGGGCTATCAGGTCTCGTTCCCGTTTTTCGACCCCGCGTTCGTCGCGGCGCCCGAAAACGAGCTCAAGCTCTATTACCGCACGCTGCATCCGGAAAAGCCGAATCTGTTCTTCATCGGACTCGCGCAGCCGCTCGGCGCGATCATGCCGATTGCCGAAGCACAAGCGAAGCTCGTCGCCGACTGCCTTTCCGGGCGCTACGCGCCGCCGCCGGCCGCGGTGATGCGGCGCGAGGCCGACGAAGAGCGAGCGAGCGTCGCTCGGCGCTACGTGCGATCGCGGCGCCACACGATGCAGGTCGATTTCGACGCGTTCATGAGCGCGCTCAAAAAAGAACACGCTCGGGGTCGCAAGCGGGCGGCACGCGCCTGAGGCGTGTCGCTCGGGTTCGGCGAGAGCGCGCGCGGAAAACGCGTCCCGCTCGATGCTATGCTCGGACGATGCGGTGGGTGTTGGTCTGGCTGGGTCTTGGTGTCTGCGGGGTTCCGTTCGCTTGCGGCGGGCGCTTGCACGAGCAAGACGACGCGAGCCCGGCGGGCGGCGGCTCCTCGGCGACGGGCGACAGCGGCCAGAACGACCGTGGCACGCTGGGC
Organism: Polyangiaceae bacterium; assembly: GCA_035499895.1. Classification (GTDB taxonomy): domain Bacteria; phylum Myxococcota_A; class Polyangia; order Polyangiales; family Polyangiaceae; genus PMG-095. The sequence continues at coordinate 32,088 of DATJXW010000157.1, forward strand.
GACCCGGGTGACGCGACCTGCGCCTGCGACGCCACCGGCCCCGCGTGCGCGCTGTGGCTTTCGAGCCAATGCTCCGGCACCGCAACGTGCCCGCCGTCGCTCCACGAGCTCTTGCAAGCCGCCGATTGGGGCATGCCGACGAGCTACACCCTGCGCGTCACGTACACGGTGTGCAGCGACGGAACGCGCTCGTTCACGTCGGAAGGCTTCGAGTACGCCGAAACGTTCGAGTTCGGCGCCGACGGCCGCCTCCTTTACGAGGACAACCAAGCCGTCGGCGGGGCCGTCTGCGGCGCGCCCGAGGGCGGCAGTGCCGCACCGTCGACGGCCGGGGTGAGCTGCGAGACGTGCGAAGTCCTGCGCCAAGGCGGGCTGGAACGAGCGGGGTCGAGCGCGGGCGGCGCGGGGGCGAGCGCGGGCGGCGCGGGGGCGACGGGTGCAGCCGGCGAAGGCGCCGCGACCGATCAATTCGGCACGGCGTATTGCTTGGTCGACGATCAGGGGCAACTCGTGATGCCGAACTAGGGTTTTCGGTGATGGCGCGACGACAGTGTGAATCGCCTTCACGCCGGCGCGTGCCGGCACGACGACAGCCCGCGCGCCAATTCAGTGGACGAAGCGCGAACGGGCGGCGGCACGGACGTTGCTGAGGGTGCTCGTCATGCCGGTACGTTGGCTTGCTTTCGTCATCGTGACCTCCCTCGGGGGCCTCGCGTCGTGCCACTTGACGGTTGGTCCGAGTGGGGACGATGACGACGACGAGTCGGGGTGCCCGCACGTGTCCTGTCACCCCGGCGACGTCATCTGTCTCGGCGACTGGGTCGAGCAGTGCGAATACGCGACCGACGGCTGCCTCGTCTGGTACGCAACCACACCCTGCGGCCTGCTCGGCGGCACGTGCACCGATAGCGCGTGCCACTTCGAGGAGGCGTGCGCGGACGGCGTCGATGCCTTCTGCCGCGACGACTACGTGCTCGGCTGCGCGAACGGACGTGTGGGCGACGCCGTCGCTTGCAATTGCGAGGGGTGCACGAAGACCAGGGACTGCCTCGACCTCACGCTCGCGAACGGCCGCAAAGCCGCGGCGTGCGCCGTGACGCCCATGCAGTCGTGTTCGACGGACGCGCCGGTGGCCGCGGAGTGCCATGGCAGCGAAGCCGACGAGTGCGCCTACGGCGTCGTCACGTCTCGCACGGATTGCGGCACGAGCGAGTGCACCCTGGTCGAGAACGCGCTCCTCGAGTCCGAAGCCGTGTGCGCGCAATGAAACACGGCTTGCCGCGATCGCCCAATCTCCGTAAGGTCGCTTCATGCCGGATGCGGTGGTGGTCACCTGCCCGCGCTGCGGCGCGGGCGTCGAACGCGGCTGGAACGCCCTGCAGGCGCAATGCCGTTATTGCGGGACGCTCGTCGAGTTGCCGCAAGTTCCGCCGCCTCCGCCGCAAATTCCTTACCAGCCGATCGCGTATCCGCCGGTCAAACCGAACTACGTCGGGCTCTTCGTGTCGCTCGGCGTCACGGCGCTCGTCGTGCTGATCTCGGTGGGAGCGACCTTCTGGCAAGCGTGGTCGACCTCCGGTAAGACGATCACGCCGGGGGCGGCGGTCGCGGTGGCGACGGCGGGGATCCACGTGCCGGAAGGCACGGAGCTCGTGGCCATCAACGCGCCGAACATGAAGGCGCTCGACCCGACTTCGCTCGTCCAACAAGCGGCGGCGGCCGTGCGGCAGCGCGATTCGCAGTGCGAGCTCACCTACGCGTACATCGGCGAGTTCAGCGGGCCGGGCCTCGACGCGACGGGCTCGGCTTCGCTCCTGAATTTCACGTGTCACAGCGTGGACAAGACGAAACCGCCCGGTCAAGACGTGTCCGACAACCAATGGGACGTGCGCGTCTTGCAAGGTCACCTCACGCTCGAAAAGTCGGCGTTCGGCACGCACAAGACGCCGCCCTGGCGGGAGCCCGCGTGTCCGTTTTCGCAGGCGTGGGCGGCCGCCGTCGCGAGCGGCCTGCCGGGGAACGCGCTCGCGACCGTTTACTACGAAAAGGACGCGTGGTCGCTCAGGGTGAACGGTCACACCGAACTCGATCGGCTCGTGAACGGCGCGACGTGCAAGGTCGTGCGCGGCCACTGACCGCGGGCCGCCACGGCGGGCGCGGCTTGCCGCGATCGCACAACCTCCGTAAGGTCGGCGCATGCCGGATGCGGTGGTGGTCACCTGCCCGCGCTGCGGCGCGGGTGTCGAACACGGTTGGAGCGCGCAGCAAGCGCAATGCCGGTATTGCGGGACGCTCGTCGATTTACCGCACGCCGAGCCGCCGCTCGTGCCCGAGCCGGTGCCCCATCGACCGCTCCCCGACGAGCCGCCGGCAAAGTCCGCGTACGCGGCACGTGTCGTCGGGCTCTCGCTCGTCGCGCTGCTCGTCGGAGTCACGGCGGGCGTGGGCC
>DATJXW010000158.1:0-12035 GCA_035499895.1 Polyangiaceae bacterium
GCCTCCTCGGACAGCCAAAAAGCACGCAGCGTGCCATCCGTGCTCGGCGCGCCGCCGGTGCTGCTAAAAGGGAAGCGCCGTGCACGCTTATCCCACCCAACTCGCGGACTTTCTGCTCGATCATTGGCCCGAAACGCCGCCGCTCGGCCTCGAGCGGCGGCCGCTCGCCGAGTTGCTCTCGACGTGCTTTCAAGCCTCGCTCACGCGCGAAGAGGGTCGCACCGTGCGCTTTCGTCTCGCCGCCGCGGCGCCGGAACGAGTGATTGCCGCGCTCGGCCGAGAGGATTTCCTGCCGCTCACCTTCAGCGAGGCACTACCGCTCACCCTGGACAACTTGCGGCACCTGAGTCCGGCCGCTCCGTTTCACTCGAGTATCGTCTGCGCGTCCGCGAGCGCCAACGCGTGGTCGATCTGGGGTGTTCTCCACACGGGAGCCGACTGGCTCGCACCGACGTGGGGCGGCCGCGATCACCACCATCCGCTCGAGCTCCCGCAGGTGCACGTCGTCGGTCCGGGGCGGCTCAGCGTTTACGCGGGCGAAGCCTTGGTCGGGTCGCTCGTGCGCGGGATGATCGAGGCGACGACGAGCGACGTCTTCAACTCCGAGTGGCTCCGCGACCTCTTTCGCGCCAACCGCCGGCGCTTCGCGAACGCGGAGGACGAGCTCGGTCTCGCGGACGACGCCCTCATGCGCGTCATCGCGCAGCACATGATGCGGCGCGCGCTCTTCTTGATCCGCCAGGCCGGCAACGGCGGACTCATCCTGTTCGCCGATCCGGATCTGTTCGAGCGCGCGGGAGCCGGACGCCTGTTGAAGCTCAAGTACGAATTCGTGTCGGGCGAAGCACGCGAGCGCTACCGGCGCTTGATGCGGCGCCTCGTGCGCACGCTCGGCGACGGCAGCGGGCGAGGGCACGTGAACCTCGAGCGCTTTTTGAAGGTGGAGACACCCGAAGTGCTCGGCGTCGAGAAGTCCATTTTCGAGGTGAGCAGTCTGATCGCGGCGCTCGCCGACGTGGACGGCGCGGTCGTCATCGACAAGCGGCTCGAGCTCGTCGGGTTCGGCGCGGAAGTGTCGGGGGAGCTCTCGTATCCGGACACGGTGTGGCAAGCGCTCGACATGGAGGCCGAGCGGCGCGCGCCGGAAGCGGCCAACGCCGTCGGGACGCGACATCGCGCGGCCTACCGCTTCGTGACCGCCCATCCACAAGGGCTCGCCATCGTCATTTCGCACGACGGCATCGTCCGCTTCGTCGCGAACATCGGCGGCGACGTGGTCTATTTCGATCAGTTCCTGAATTGGTGAGCGCGCGGGCCTGCGCTATGTTGTGCCGGACCCCGATGGATCGCCGATCCCTGCTCGGAGCTCTCGTCACGGCGCCGCTCGCCGAGGCGTGCCGCAGCGAGGGCGCGCCGCCTCCGCCGCGGAGCCGCGAGCTCGAGGCGCCGATCGTGCTCGGCACGGAGCCGCTCGGTTTTCAATGGCGCGTGCCGGATCCGTTCTTGTTCTGCGCGCACCACGACGACAGCTACCCCGCCGGCAACGCCGAGCTCGGCCCCGCCACCTCGCTCGCCGGCCGCGAGCTCGGGATGGATTTCTCGCACCAGAGCGGCTTCAGCATGTACCACGGCCGCGTCGTGCCCGGCTTTCCCGAACACCCGCATCGCGGCTTCGAGACGGTGACGATCGTGCGCGAAGGCTTGGTCGACCACGCCGACTCGCTCGGCGCCGCGGCGCGCTACGGCGGCGGCGACGTCCAATGGCTCACCGCGGGCAGCGGCATCGTGCACGCCGAGATGTTCCCGCTGCTCGACCAGGCGGCGCCGAACCCGCTCGAGCTCTTTCAGATTTGGCTGAACCTGCCGAGCCAAAGCAAATTCGTCGCGCCCTACTTCTCGATGCTCTGGCGCGACATGATCCCGCGCACGCGGGTCGAGGACGCGAACGGCAGGAAGACCGAGCTCACCGTGATCGCGGGCGAGCTCGGAGGCGTGCACGCCGCGGCGCCGCCGCCCCATTCGTATGCGGCGCGCACCGCGTCCGATCTCGCGATCTGGACGCTCAAGCTCGAACCGCACGCCGAAGTGCGACTGCCGCCGGCGCTCGCAGGCAGTAACCGCATGCTCTATTTCTTCCGCGGGGACGCGCTCAGCGTCGCCGGCCGAGCGATTGCCCCCCGCCACTCGGTGGACGTGCGGGCGGACGCGAGCCTCGCGCTCGTCAACGGCCCGGTCGAAAGCGAGCTCTTGCTGTTGCAAGGCCGCCCGCTCGGCGAGCCGGTCGTGCAGCGCGGTCCCTTCGTGATGAACACCGAAGCAGAGATTCGGCAGGCGTTCGCGGACTACCGCGCGACGGGGTTCGGCGGCTGGCCGTGGCCCCGCGCCGATCCGGTGCTCGGCCCCGATCCGGCGCGCTACGCGCGGCACGCCGACGGCCGCACCGAAACCGCCGGCTGAGCGCGTCAGAACAGACGCACGGCGAAGTAGAGCGCAGAGCCGAGATACGCGACGGTCGAGCTCGCGACGAGCACGGCCCACGCCGGGTGCAGCCGTCGCGGCCGCAGACGCAACAGAGCCGCTTCGCGCAGCCGGGCGGTCCGCGCCGGATCCGTCGGCGGGTTCGGCAACGCGGCGAGGCGAGCGAGCACGGGGTCGTCGTGGTTCATGGTCTGTTTCTCACGGTAGCGAGCGGAGCGGGGGCCCGCTCGAGCTCGGCGAGCAGGCGCGAACGGGCGCGCGACAAACGCTGGCGGAGCGCGGCGCCGTCGATGCCGAGCAGGCGCGCGATCGCGTCGCGCTCGAGGTCCTCGGCCACGAGCAGGAGCACCTCGCGATCCTCGAGTCGCAAGGCACCGAGCGCGCGCTCGACGTCGCCGAGCAGGAGCCGGGCCTCGACCTCGGGCGTCGGAAGAGCGAGCGCTTCGAGCGGGGTTTCGTCGGCGGCGAGGCGCGCGCGACGCACCTGACTCAGGTAGGCGTTCCGCGCGACCGCATACAGCCAGCCGCGCAAATCGGAGTCACGCGCGAGCTCGGGACCGCGCTCCGCGAGGCGCAGGAAGACGTGCTGCACGAGATCCTCGGCGAGGTGACGATCGCCGGAAAGTCGCGTCAGAAAGCCCAAGAGCGGCCCCGCGTAGGCCGCATGGGCGAGATCGAAGCCGCGCGGATCCCGCCGCCGGAGGAGCGCGAGCGCTTCGAGATCGGCGGCGGTCGTCACGCAACCACGATAACGCGCGACGAGGCCGCGCGTGACAGCGGTCACGCTCCCGGTCCGGCCGCGTTATCGGAGCGGAGGTTCACACCATGCAGCAGTTCTTCGAGGAAGGCGGCTTCGCCATGTTCTTCCTCTTGGCATTCGGAATCGCGACGCTCGCCGCCGCGGCCGTCTACGCGAAGCGGCTCACGCGCGTCACGCTGCGGATCACCGTCGCCTTGGGCCTCGCCACGACCTTCACGACGCTGACCGGCATCTGCGTCGATCTCGCGGCGGTCGGGCACGGGGCGTCCGCTTACGTCGCGCGGCACCCCGACGTCTCGCTCGCGGAGGCGCTGCTTCAGGGGCTCGCGGAGTCGTTGGCTCCGGGCGTGCTCGGCTTCACGTTCGTCGCGCTCGCCGCGCTCGTCACGACACTCGGTCTCTACCGGGAACCGAACGTGTGAGTCCGCGATCGATCGAGGTGTTTTGGGTTCAGGCCGGGCTTTTGCAAGAAGGGCTTTGGGTTCGGTTTCGTGAGCCAGATTGTGCCATTGCCCCGCTGGAGCCCGTCTCATGACTTCTAAAATTCTTTATGTTGGAATGGCGTTCGTTCTCTTCACCGCTTGCGGCGGCTCGAGCGAGAGCCACCAGGGCACCCCGCAAACCGGTAGCGGGGGCGGCGCCGGCGCGAGCTCCGTCGGCAGCTCGGGCGACTTCGGCATGCCGAGAGCGGGGACGGGCTCCGCCGGCTTCCACGCGACGGGCGGCTCCGGGGGAACGGGCGGCTCGGGTGGGACGGGCGGCAACGGCGCGACCGCGGGCAGCAGCGCGACGGGCGGCTCGAGCACTGCGGGCGGCAGCGGAGGCAGCGCCGGAGTCAGCTACTTCGGCGGCTCGGGTGACTTCGGCATGCCGAGAGGCGGCGCGACGGGCACCGCCGGTTTCGGCGCGACCGGCGGCTACGAGGAGGTCGGCGGCACGAGCAACGGAGCGAGGGGCGGCGGCGCCGGAGCCGGAGCAGCGGGAATGGCCGGCGACGGCAGCGGCGCGGGTGCGAGCGGCGCGGCGGGAAGCGCGAACAAGCCGTGCGGCGGCCTGCTCGCCAAGACATGCGACTCGGGCGAGGTGTGTCACTGGGCGGACGGGAGCTGCGGCGCCGGCGACGAAGAGGGCGAATGCACGGTCCTGCCGGTCGGAGGGGGCTTCTGTCCCAACGAGCCCGTGTGCGGCTGCGACGGCAAGGTTTACGCGAGCCTGTGTCGCGCCTACTCGGCGGCTGTCGACGGAAGCAACGGCAAATCGTGCGTGCCGGGCGACGGCGCCGTGGGCGACAATTGCTTCGTCGACGACGACTGCACGAGCGGCCTCAAGTGCTGCGCGTCGCCGATCGGCTTCATGACGTGCACGACGCCGATGGGCTCGACGTGCCCGCTCACGCCCTGAGCCGCCTCAGGAGTAGCTCGAAATCCCGAGCTCGCTCGGCCGCGAGCGCGGGCGCCGCTTCTGCGCCTTGGCTTCGTACATGCGCTCGTCCGCCTGCCCGAGCAGCGTTTCGATCGCCACGGGCGCTTTCGGGTCGAAGCTCGCGACGCCGAGGCTGAACGACAGGCGAAAATCCCGTCCGGCCTTTTCGTTCGCCTCGGCGAGCGCGCGGTCGAGGCGACCCGTGAGCACCGCGATCGAGTCGTCGTTCACGTCGCTCGCGAGCACGACGAACTCGTCGCCGCCGAGGCGAGCCACGAGATCGGTCGCGCGGCACGTCGAGCGCAGGAGCTCCGCCGCCTCGGCGATCGCGCGGTCGCCGTGCGCATGGCCGAGCTCGTCGTTGATGTCCTTCAAGCCGTCGAGGTCGACGAAGAGCAACGCCAGACGGTGCTGCTGCCGCTCGGCGACGCGCACGAGCTGCCCCGAGAGTTCGAGAAAGCCGCGCCGGTTGTAGAGCCCCGTGAGGCCGTCGCGGAGCGACAGATGCCGGAGCTCCTCGGCTTGGTCCGCGAGCCGCTGTTCGAGCTGGCGGCGCATCGTCACGTCGCGGCCCGCCGCTTGAAAGTGGCGGATGCCGCCGTCGTCGCCGGCGACGCGCGTGACCTTGAACTCGAACCAGCGGTACTCGCCGTCGCTCCGGCGCAAGCGGCACGTGACGACGCCGCTGTCCGCTTCGCCCGCCTGGAACTTCTGAAGGCCGTAGCGCGCGGTGGCGCGGTCCTCGGGATGAATCAAAGACCAGAGCGGAAGGTTCGGGCAGTCGGCGCGCGCGAACCCGAGCAACGCCTCGACCGAGGGGCTGACGTAACGGAGCGAGCCGTCCGGGGCGTGCAGCGTGACGAGGTCGCTCACGTTGTCGACGAGGACGCGATAGCGCTCTTCGCTCTCGGCGAGCTCCTGCGCCGCCTCGCGGAGGTCGGCCGCGTCGCGCTGCATGTTGAAGAAGCTGCCGGCGAGCAACGCGAGCAAGCTCAGCGCGAGCGCCGCGATGGCGCCGCCGGTCTCGCGTTGCGTGAGGTTCGCTTCGGCTCGGCGCCGGCCGAGGAGCTGCTCCTCCTCCGCGCGCATGACCTTCACGGCGCTCTCGATGCGATCCATCAGCATCTTGCCGCGCCGCGTGGCCACGAGATCCCGCGCCGCGACCTCGTCGCCGCGCTCGCGCAGCGCGATGGCCGTCGTGGTGAAGACGAGCTTCTCGCGGACGAGACGCTCGAGGACGGCCGCGCGTTCCACTTCGACGGGGTTATCGCGGACGAGCTCGCGACAGTGGGCCACGTCGCGCTCGAGCGTGCGTTGGTCGGTGGCGCGGTCGGCGAGAAAAGCAGCGTCGCCCGTGAGGACGTAGCCGCGCAAATCCGCTTCCTGGTCGTGCAGGCCGGAGAGAACGCGCTCGAGCGTCACGCGCACCTGTTGGGTGTGCTCGACCCATTCGAGCGCGTTCATGTATTTCCGCCCGGAGACGTAAGAAAAGAGGAGCACCAAGCTCGCGAAAAAGAGCGCCGCCCCCCAGACGATGCGTTTGGTGCGGAGAAGTGCGGCCATGGGCGGTTGTCCCGGATCGATACGGCGCGCCCGCTCGCGCGCTTAACGGCCCGCGCTCCCTCGCTCGCCGATTGCGACAGATTGCCGCACTCACCTTGTGTGCCGGGCTCGCACTCCCGCCTTCATGCGCGGCCCCCGCTTCGCACGCGAGCGTCGTTTTGTACGGATCGCTCGCTGTTTTCGCGGCGAACTCTTTGACAAGAAAATGCGCGGCTGACTAAGCTCGCGAGACTATCAGGGGCCTACGGCGCGATCAGGCGGGCAAGCCCAAAGTAGTGGGTAGTCCCGTTCTCTGGGGCACGATCCTCGCGGCGGTGCTGTGCGTTTTTCCGTCCCGACGAGCGCGCGCGGACGACACCCCCCTCACCCAACTCCCGGACGTCCATGCGTTCGTGAGTCAGGGCTTCATGCTGAGCTCGAAGAACAACTACCTCACGCGCTCGCGCCGCGGCAGCTTCGAGTTCACGGAAGTCGGGCTGAACCTGACGAAGGCCATCACCGACGACCTCAGCGTCGGCATGCAGCTCTTCATGCGCGACCTCGGCCCGATCGGCAATTACAAGCCGCAATTCGACTGGTTTTATCTCGACTACCACTTTCGCGACTGGCTCGGCCTGCGCGCGGGGCGCACGAAGCTGCCGTTCGGGCTCTACAACGATCAAAGCGACATCGACTCGGCGCGCGTGCCCGTGCTGCTCCCGCAGTCCGTGTATCCGACGACGAGCCGGGATTTCTTGCTCGCGCAGACCGGTTTCGAGCTTTACGGCTACGAACCGCTGCCGTTCATCGGCGCGCTCGACTACCGCTTCTACGGCGGCACCATTTACCTCGATTCGACGTCGCTCAACGCGCCGGGCACGACCGTCACCGACATCGACGTACCGTACGTGGCGGGCACGCGCGTGCTCTGGCACGCACCCTCGCCGCTGGACGGGCTGACGGCGGGCGCGAGCCTGCAGCTCCTGCGCATCGATCTCGACCTCTTGCTGAGCCCCGACGAGGTCGCGGGGCTCAAGCAGGCCGGCGTCGTCCCGCCCGACTTCGGCGACACCTTCAAGTACAAGCTGCCCGCGTTCTTGTGGGTGGGGTCGGTCGAGTACGCCGCGCACGATCTCCTGCTCGCCGCCGAGTACAGCCGCTGGCGCTACGATTACAAAATCCGGCCCGAAGTCGTCCCGGACGGCAACATCACTTCCACGCGCTGGTACGTCATGGGCTCGTACCGCGTCGCGCCCTGGTTCAGCCCGGGCGTTTACTACGCCTTCTTCAACACCGGCGCGAAGGGTCCCGACACGCGCGACAAGTACCAGCAGGATTTCGCCGTCTCGAACCGCTACGACCTCACCCCGAACTGGCTGCTCAAGCTCGAGGGCCACTACATGCGCGGAACGGCCGGGCTGAGCTCGGCGTTGAACTCGAACCTGCCCCTCGGCGAGCTCGCCCGCGACTGGACCGTGTTCATGGTGAAGACGACCGCCTTCTTCTGAGGAGCGACAGACGTTGTTCGGGCGCGCACAGGACACGCACCTCGCCTCTCGGGCTCCGCGCAGGCGGGCTCGGCGGCGTGCGGCCGTGTCGCTCGTCGCCGCGCTCGCGCTCGGCGTGCTCTCGCCGGCGTTCGCGAGCGACCCGCCCCCCGATTTTCGGGTCATCACGCACCCGAGCCGCCCTGAATCCAGCGTCAAACGCGAATTTTTGGCCGACGCGCTGCTCAAGAACATCACGCACTGGCCCGACGACGAGTCGATTCGCCCCGTCGATCAACGGGCGGATTCGGCGGCGCGCCGTCACTTTTCGGAGACGATCCTCCGCCGCTCGGTCCAAGCGGTGAAGACGTACTGGCAACAACGGATCTTTTCCGGACGCGGAGTCCCGCCCCCGGAGCTCGATTCCGACGACGCGGTGGTCCATTACGTCGAGGCGCATCCGGGCGCGCTCGGCTATATTTCCGGCAACGTTCCCATCGGCAAGACGAAGGTGCTCGCGGTCTCGCCGTAGCCACGAAGCGAGGGAGTTTGAAGCTCACGTTTCGCGCGAAGATCACGTCGATCATCCTGCTCACGACGCTCGCCTTCGGCTCCGTGCTCTTGATCTCGACGTGGCTCGGCTTTCGTGAAGCGCGCGATCTCGAGGACGTCGAGGGCCGGATGGTGCCGAAGCTTGAGCTCGGTCCGCGCCTCGAGTCCGAGTTCGAGCATCTGCGGCAGAGCATGCAGGACGCCGTCGCGGCGCAGGACCCCGCCGCGCTCGACGAGTCGATCGCGCAACGCAACGCGTTCATCGCGACGGTTTCCGGCGCCGGCCCGGCGCTCACGCCGTCCGAAGCCGCGCAGCTCCGTCACGCGGTGACCGCGTATCACGAGTCCGCATACGGCGTGTCGCGGCGACTTTTGCGTGGCGAGACGGGTGAAGCGCTGGTCGACGCGCTCGCCGCGATGCAAGCGCAACAACACTCGACCGAGGCCTTGATCGCCAAGGCGGCCCGCCTCGACCGTCACGAGCTCGCAGGCGGCTTCGCCTCGGTGCGGCGCGGCATCACCGCGGGGACGCGCTACGCCCTCGCGATCGGGCTCGTGAACCTCACGCTCGTGCTCGCGCTCGCGATCTGGACGGGCAGGGCCGCCGTGGGCGGGCTCGCCAACCTGTCGAGCGGACTCGCGCGCTTCGCGACCGGCGATTTCCGGCAACCGATCCCGGTGCTGGCGGAAGACGAGCTCGGCGTGCTCGCGAGCGAGACGAACCGCATGGCCGAGGCGCTGCGCCGGAGCGACTGGCTGCGCACCGGGCTCGCGGGACTTTCCGACGAGCTCCGCGCCGAGCTCGCGCCGGACGAGGTCGCGGGCCGAGCGCTCGGCGTTTTGTGCCGCCGCACGCGCGCCGTCGCCGGCATCCTCTATTGCGACGACGGCGAAGGCACGCTGCGCGCCGAAGCGAACCACGCGAGCGACCTCGCGCGCACGCTCGGCACCCTCGCCACGTTTCGGCTGGGCGAGGGGCTCGTCGGGCAGGCCGCGCTCGAGGACGCGGTGGTCGTCGTGGACGACCCGCCCGACGGCTACTTCACGATCCGCTCGGGCCTCGGTGAAGCCGGTCCGCGCTCGCTCGTGCTCGCGCCGCTCCGGCGCGCCGGCAAGTGCGTCGGGGTCGTCGAGCTCGCGCTCTTCGAGCCGTGCAGCGACGAGACGCGCGAGTTCGTTTCGGCCGCGCGCGAGACCATCGTGATATCGCTCGAGATGGCGCGCTCGCGGGCCGCACTGCGCGGCTTGCTCGACAAGACCCAAAAACAAGCCGACCTTTTGGCCGCGCAAGAAGAAGAGCTCCGCGCGAGCAACCGCGAGCTCACCGACCAGCAGGAAGAGCTCCGGCGCGCGAACGTCGAGCTCGAGGAGCAGCGCGAGACGCTGAGCGAGCAGAACGTCGAGCTCGAGCGCGTGCGCGAGGGCCTGATGGACAAGGCGAGCGAGCTTGCGCGCGTGTCGAGCTACAAGTCGCAGTTTCTCGCGAACATGTCGCACGAGCTTCGCACGCCCCTGAACAGCATGCTCTTGCTCTCGCACCTCTTGTCCGAGAACGAGAGCAAGAACCTGAGCGCGAAGCAGGTCGATTACGCCAAAACCATCTACTCCGCCGGCAAGGATCTGCTCGGCCTCATCAATCAGGTGCTCGACCTCGCGAAGATCGAGGCGGGTCGCCAGGACGTGGATCTCGGCGAGGTGCGGCTCGACGAGCTCGTCGAGCACGCCGAACGGCTGTTCGCGACGTCGGCACAGAACAAGGGCATCGTGTTTCGAACCGAGCTCGCGCCGGGCTTGCCCGCGACGATCGTCACCGATCACAAGCGCCTCGAGCGGATCCTCGTGAACCTGGTCGGGAACGCGCTCAAGTTCACCGAGCAGGGAGAAGTCACGCTGCGCGTCGCGCGTCCCGCGGGCGCGCTCGAGCTCCCCAACGGGCGGCTCGAGCCGGCGACGTCCGTCGCGTTCGCGGTTTCCGACACCGGCATCGGCATCCCGCGCGCGGCGCAGGAGCGGATCTTCGCGCCCTTCGAGCAGGCCGACGCGAGCTCCGATCGCCGCTTCGGCGGCACGGGGCTCGGGCTCGCGATCGCGCGCGAATCCGCCGTCCTGCTCGGCGGCACGCTCGAAGTCGAAAGCCGTGAAGGGCACGGCAGCACCTTCACGTGCACGCTGCCGGAACGCCCGCGCGCGGCGTCGCGCGCCGAGCCGCGCCGAGAGCCTCGAGCGCCGGTCGAGGACGATCGCGAGCACGTCGGACGCGAGAGCTACCTGCTCGTCGTCGAGGACGACCCGACGTTCGCGGAGCGCCTCGTCGAGTTGATTCACGGCCAGCGTTTCAAGGCCGTCGTCGCCACGACGGGCGAGGAGGCGCTCCGGCTCGCGAAGGCGCAGAAGCCGCGCGGTGTCATCCTCGACGTGAAGCTGCCCGACGTCGACGGTTGGGCCGTGATGGAGCGCCTGCAGCGCGATCCCGCGACGCGCTCGGTCCCCGTGCAGTTCATCTCGGGCGTGGACGCGCCGGATCGCGCGTTCTCGCTCGGCGCGGTCGGCTTCCTGACGAAGCCCGCGACGCCCGGCGAGCTCCTCGGCGCCATCCGCTTGCTCGTCCGTTCGCCCGAAGGCGGCACCTCGCGCGTGCTCGTCGTGGAGGACGAAGTGACGCACGCGGGCGCGGTGGTCGAGCTCTTGCGCAGCGCCGGGCTCCCCGCCGAACACGTGACGAGCGCGCGCGCGGCGCTCGAGAAGCTCGAACACGGGCGCTTCGGTTGCGTCGTGCTCGACCTCGGCTTGCCGGACATGGACGGCCTCGGCCTGCTCGAAACGTTGCGCACGCGGTCCGACGTGGCGATGCCGCCCGTCGTCGTGCACACGGGCCGCTCCCTCACGCGCGAAGAAATCCGGCGCGTGGAGGCGTACGCCGAGGCCGTCGTGATGAAGGGCGGCAACTCGGGCGAACGCCTGCTCGACGAGGTGCGGCTCTTCGTCGAGCACATCCGCGACGGCGCCGCCCGCACGCTCGCGCTCGGCGCCAAGACCGAGCCGCTCCCGGACGTCTCGCTCGAAGGCACGCGCATCCTGCTCGCCGACGACGACATGCGCACGGTGTACGCGCTCTCGGCGCTCCTGCGCGGCAAGGGCGCCGACGTGCTCGTCGCCGAAACCGGGCGCGAGGCGCTCGACGTGCTCTCGGCGCATCCCGACGTGAACCTCGTCTTGATGGACGTGATGATGCCCGAGATGGACGGCTACGAAGCCCTGCGCCGCATGCGCGCCGACGGCCGCTTCGTGAAGCTGCCGGCCATCGCGCTCACGGCCAAGGCGATGAAAGGCGAAAAGGAGCGCTGCCTCGAGGCCGGCGCCACCGATTACCTCGCGAAGCCGGTCGATCCGGGCAAGCTGCTCACCACCCTCTCCGGCTTCTTGAAAGCGAACGGCGCATGAGTCGGGCGAGCGAACCCGAACGCATCGAGATGAATCTCGTCCTCGAAGCGATTCATCGCCGCTACGGCTACGACCTGCGGGAGTACGTGCCGGAGACGGTCGAGCGACGCCTGCGCGCCGCGCTCGCGCGCTCGGGGTTGCGGCACTTCGGCGAGCTCACGCACCGCCTGCTCCACGACGCGGCGTGGTTTTCGTCGCTGCTCGATCAGCTGACCGTGCAGGTGAGCGACATGTTCCGCGACCCGCCGTTTTATCGCGCGTTTCGCGAGCGCGTGGTGCCGATTCTGCGGACGTACCCCGAGCTCAAGCTGTGGCACGCCGGCTGCGCCACGGGAGAAGAGGTGTACGCCACC
>DATJXW010000159.1:0-2533 GCA_035499895.1 Polyangiaceae bacterium
AGGCGGGCAATCCCGCGAAGGCGATTCAGGCCCTCAAGCGCGTCTTCGACCGTGACGTGACGAACGCCGCCGCGTGGCGCAAGTTGTCGGAGTGCTTCAAGGCGCTCGGGCGGCGTACCGAATCGACGCTCGCGCTCGCCCCGCTCGCGGCGCTCGGTCAGGCGAACGACCTCGAGCTCGCCACGCTCTCGCAGAGTCCACCCCGGCCGGCGACCGCACCCGCGCGCTCGTTCGATCTCGCCGAGCTCGAGAGCATCGCCTTGGTCCCCGCCGGGGATCCCGCCGGGCGCTTGCTCGGTGCGCTCTCCGAAGTCCTCGAGAAGGTGTATCCGCCCGAGCTCGAGCGCTTCGGGGTGAGCTCGCGTGACCGGCTCGGCGCGCGCTCGACGCACCCGTTTCGCCAGCTCGCCGATCGGGTCGCGGCGATCTTCGGCGTCGGCGAATTCGAGCTCTACCTGCATCAGGTGCAGGCGACGGCGCTCGAGATCGAATTCACCGATCCCGTGTCGATCCTCGTCCCGCCTTTCGCGCAGAAGCTGAACGAAGCGGGCCAGGTGTTCGTGCTCGGCCGGGTCTTCGCTCAGATCGCACGCCGCCTCCATCCGATCGAGCGCCTCGCTCCCGACGCTCTCGAGCTCTTGCTGGCGGCTGCGGCGCGCGGCGTCGTGTCGGAGTTTCCGCCGCCCCTCCGCGCCGGCGACGACGCCGTGAACGCGCTCGCGCGACGTGTCTCGCGCGCGCTGCCGTGGCTCGGCCGCGGCTCGATCGAGGACGCGGCGCGCGCCTATGCCGCGTCGCCGAGCGTCGACTTCGGCGACTGGGTGGTGCGCGCCCGGCTCGGCGCCGCGCGTGCCGCGCTGCTCGTCACGGACGACTTGCCGGCCGCGGTGCTCGTCACGCGCCAAACCGAAGGCGATCTGTCCGGCGCCCAGGGCAGCGCGCTCGCCACCGGCACGCGCCTCACGCGGGATCTCATGTCGTTCTGGCTGAGCGACGGTGCGCTCGCCGTGCGGCGCCGGCTCGGCGTGCTCTGAGCCGGTCCGGCGTGCTCCGAGCTAGAGTCGCTCGGGAGCCTTTCGGCCCTTGCCGAGCGCGCCCTCGCCGGCTAGAAGGAGCGCCCACCATGCCGACGTGGCGGAATTGGCAGACGCACGTGGTTCAGGTCCACGCGACCGCAAGGTCATGGGGGTTCAAGTCCCTCCGTCGGCACTCCTCACGCGCTCGCCCTGACGCGAGGGCGTGAGGCCCGAGGCCCTCCCGGTTTCGACCGGCAGGGCCCGCGAGCGAGCACGGCTCAGCGCGCGCGCTTTTCGTCGCCGTTGCGGCCGCCGGGGAGGGGCGGCGGCGCCGAGCGTTTCGAGCCGGGCGGCGGGGGCGCGGCGCGACCCGCCGGGTTCGCCTGCTCGTAGCGGCGGCGCTCCTCGAACAGGACGACCTTGATGAGCGACTCGGCGTCCGCGTCGCGGATCACCGGGTCGTTCACGTCGATGCTCGGATCCAGCAGCTCGATGAGCGCGAGAAGCGCCGTCGAGAGGTGTGCCTCGTTCGGGAAGGAGTCGCGGATGCACATCTCGCGGGCTTCGTCGGTCGGCGCCGTCAGAAGCTCCGCGTACATGCTCTCGATCGAGAGCAGGATCGGCGTCGAGAGCTCGCCGTGTCGGGGCGGCAAGCGGTTGATGGCGGCGAGGCGGTCGCTCACCTTGCGGCGTGCTTCTTCTTCGGCCGGCGGTCGCGTGCTGCCGGCGCCCGCGCTCGGAGCCGGAACCTCCTCGAGCTCGTCGTCCGTGACCGTTTCCTCGGCTTCTTTCGGCGCCTCGACCTTGGCGGCCGGCTTCGGCGGGGCGCCGCGCTTGGCGTCCGACTTCTCGCCGTCCTTATCCTTCTCTTTTTCCTTCGCGGCGGCTTGCGCCGATTCGTCGCGCGCCTCGGCGGGCTCGTCCTCGGGCCACGCTTCTTCGCCGACGGCGCTGCCGACGAAACCCGCGGGCTGCGCGAGCTTCGCGAGCACCACGCGCTTGTACACGTGGTCGAGCGGGATGTAGCCGAGCAGATCCTTGAGCGGCACGACGTCGAGCAACCCCTCCTCGGTGAGAGGCGTCTTCTTGCGGCCGCTCTCGAGCGCGAATTTCACGACCCGCTGGAGCTCGCGTTGCGGCAAGCGCGCCGAAATCGTTTCGAACGTGATGCCGTCCGTCACGTCCTGGAGCGACACGAGCGACTCGGAAAGAGCCGTTTCGATGAGGAACGTCATGCGCCCCACGGCTTGCGCGGCAGGGATGCTCTTGTCGGGCGTCCAGAAGTGCTCCTCGGTGAGGAACGCCCAGATTTTCGTGCGCTCGAGGTAGCGCACGCGGTCGTCGGCGGGGAAGAGCTCGACGATGTCCGCCGGCGTCGTGAGTCCTTCGTCGAGCGCGATGCGAAGATCCTCGCTCGCGGACGAGGTCGACTTCTTCCGCACGATGCGCTCGTGGACGCCCGCGGCTTTGATCAGGATCGTCGCGCGCAAATCCGGTGCCTTCTCGAGCCGCTGCAT
>DATJXW010000160.1:0-9721 GCA_035499895.1 Polyangiaceae bacterium
AGCGGCGAAGTCCGCGGCGATGAACGCGCGGCGCTCGGGCCGAAAACGCGGGAACTCAGCGCTTCACGCGGACGTCATCGGCACTGACCACGAGGTCAATATCCGAAATCACGCGTGCCGTGATGCGGCTTGTTTGCAGTCGGCGCGGCAGGGGCCGCGTGAGTCTGAGGGCGTTGAACTGGTCTGACCGGGGGGCGCGCGGCAGCGGGCTTCGCGGGCGCCACGGCGGGGGCAGCGGGCGTAGGGGCGGACGACGCGGCGCTCGGAACGTCGGCGGGCACGGCGGGCGCCGACGCTCTTGGCGGCGCAAGACTCGCCGCGGCGGGCGGAGCCGAGACCGGCGCGCTCGCAGGCGATGCACTCACGGACGCCACGACCGCCGACGCGGAGCCCGTGGAGCTCGAGGACGCCGCGCCGTGCCCGAGGACGGCGAAGGCGACGCCACCGGCACCGACGAGCGCGGCCGCGACCCCGGCGACGAGCGCCGCGCGCCCTCCCTTCTTCGCGGGCGCCGCGTCCATGTGCGAAGCGAGCGTCTCCGTTCCGGCGGCCAGGCTCGCCTGGGTGGCGCGCGCCGGAGCGGCCGCCGCGATCGCGGTCGGCAGCGTCACGCCCGCACCGTGCGTGAGCCATCCGTCGAGCGCCTCGAGGAACTCCTCCGCGGACTGAAAACGCACGCTCGCGTCGCGCGCCATCGCCTTCGAGACGATGCTCCCGAACGCGGGGTCGAGGTCGGGCACGATGGAGGACGGCGTCGGCACTTCCGAGAGCACGATCTTGAACATCAGCTCGTTGAACGTGCTCGCGTCGAACGGCACCTGTCCGGTCACCGCCTCGAACATGATGACCCCGACGGAGTAAATGTCGCTCCGCGCGTCGGCGTCGCTCGTCCCGCTCGCCTGTTCGGGCGACATGTAATACGGCGTCCCCATGACGACGCCCGTGCGCGTCATCTTCATGCCGTCGCCGCCGAGCGGCTGGAACTTCGAGATGCCGAAGTCGATGATCTTGACGAAGTCGGGGCGGCCGGCCTTCGACTTCAAAACGAAGATGTTGTCGGGCTTGAGATCGCGATGGACGATGCCGGCGTCGTGCGCGGCGCCGAGCCCGACGAGCACCTGCCGCACGAGCGGGGCGAGCTCGAACGGTTGCAGGCGACCCTCGCGCTCGATGCGGCTCGAGAGCGGCTCGCCGTCGAGATACTCCATGACGATGAAGTGATCACCGCTCGGGAGGCTGCCGAGATCGAGCACCTCGAGGATGTGGTCGTTGCCGATGCGTCCGGCGGCTTGCGCTTCTCGCTCGAAGCGCTGGATGACCTCGTCGTTTTCGGCGAAGCCGGCGTGCAGCACCTTGATCGCGACCTTGCGATTGATGCGCGCGTTCTCGCCCTCGTAGACCGCGCCCATCCCGCCCTCGCCGAGCAGGCGCTCGATGCGGTACTTGCCTTCGATGATCTGACCGATTTCGAGCGACATGAGGCCGATCCCCGACCCCTCGCCGGGTAGCGCTCGCGAGCGTACGCCGGCCCCCGCCGGAACTCCACCGGCGTCCCGGTTTGGCTCAGGCGACGCGCGAGACGACGCCCTTCGCGAGCGCCGAGCCGTCGGAGCTCGCGGGGCCGGACGCCGTGCGCCGCCCCTCTTCCCCGAACTGCGCGCGCACGCGGCGATCGCCCGAGCCCGCCTTGTCGAGATCCGCCACGAGATCGAACAGGCGGCGGCGGAAGCGATCGCTCGCGTCGTCCGACGCGACGAAGACGAGCGTGCCGTGACCGGCGAGGCGGGCGAGCAGGCTCTCGGCGACCGCGCGCCGAGCGGCTTCGGCCGTTTCGTCGGCGCGCTGGTTGCACGCGACGAGCGCGTGAGTGACCTGCGTTCCGCGCGGGAACGCGCCGACCGCGAAGTCCTCCGCGCGAGCGGCGAAGGCGAGCGGTCCCTCGCCTTCGGCTTCGGCGAGGACCCGGCAGATGCCGGCTTCGGTCATGAGCGCGGACGGCCAGGCCGCACCGAGCTCGACGAGAACGAGCGAGGTTTGGTGAAGACTTTTTTGGGCCATCGATTTCGGGATAAAGCTACGGGCGCTGAACGGGCAAAATTCCCGTTTCTTTAGCGCTGCCAGAGGCTTCGTCCACCCTGAGGTGGCTTTATACCTCGAGCAAAATCCGCGCTGGCTCCTCCAAGCATTGTTTAATTCGTTTAAGGAAGGTCACGGCCTCGCGGCCGTCGACGAGTCGGTGATCGTAGGTGAGCGCGACGTACATCATGGGGCGGATGACCACGGCGCCGTTCAGCGCGATGGGGCGCTCTTGAATGGCGTGGAGTCCCAAGATGCCGCTCTGGGGCGGGTTCAGGATCGGCGTCGAGAGTAGCGAGCCGTAGATGCCGCCGTTCGAAATCGTGAAGGTGCCGCCCTGGAGCTCCGCGAGCTCGAGCTTGTTGTCCTTCGCGCGCTTGCCGAAGTCGGCGATCGCGAGCTCGACCTCCGCGAAGCTCAGCCGGTCGGCGTCGCGCAGCACGGGCACCGCGAGCCCCTTGCCGCCGCCCACCGCGACGCCGATGTCGTAGTGGTTCTTGTAGACGATGTCGGTGCCGCGGATCTCCGCGTTCACCGCCGGAATGAGCTTCAGCGCGTCGATGGCGGCCTTCACGAAGAAGGACATGAAGCCGAGCTTGATCTTGTACTTCTCGCTGAACGCGTCCTGGTGCTGCTTCCGGAGCGCCATGACCGCGGTCATGTCGATCTCGTTGAAGGTGCTGAGGAGCGCCGCCTGCGACTGCGCCTGCAAGAGACGCTCGGCGACGCGCCGCCGGAACGGCGACATCGCCACGATCTCTTCCGCGTCGGACACGGGCGCGGGTACGGGAGCGCGCAGCGCCGGCACCGGCGCGGGAGCGCGCGGCACTTCTTCGTGGCGGAGCACGTCTTCTTTGAGCAGGCGGCCGCCGGGACCGGACGGCTCGACGTCGGCTTCCTTCAAGCCGCGCTCCTTGAGCGCGCGCCGCGCGGACGGCATCACGCGCGCAAAACCTTGCGGAGGGATCGAATCACGCGCGGCTTGATCGCTCGGCGGCGGCGCGCTCGCGGGCGGATTGGTCGACGCGGGCGTGCTCGTCGAGCTCGGCGGCGTGCTCGGCGCGGGCGCGGCGGCAGCGGGGCGCGGCTCCTCGGCGGCGGCTTCGTCGAGAATGCCGATCACGTCGCCGACGGCCGCGGTCTGTCCTTGCTTGAGCTTCACTTGGCGAATCACGCCGGCGACGGGAGCGGGCAGATCGACCGTCACCTTGTCGGTCTCGATCTTCACGACGGTCTCGTCGCGTTGCACGCGCTGGCCTTCGCCCTTCAGCCATTCGCCGATCTGCACTTCGGTCACGGACTCCCCGACCGGCGGAACCCTGAGCTCAATCGCCATGGTATCGGCGCCGTTTCTAGCGCCAGGGCCGGCAAATAACAATCAGGGCTGTCGGACCGGCAAAACACGGTCATCCGCCGGCCAAAAACGAGAAATTCCAGCGGCTACCGCGCGGGCCGAAACAAATCGACTCGCTCTTGCCCTCAGCCGAAGGCCTTTTCGAGCAACTGCACTTGTTCGAGCTTGTGGCAGCTGGCGGAGCCCGTCGCGGGGCTCGCCGATTCGGCGCGGCACGCGGCGCGGAGCGGGAAGCGCCCGAACAGCATGCTGCCGAAGCGCGCCTTGATCGTGCGCCACGCTCCCATGTTCTCCGGCTCTTCCTGCACCCACACGGCGGGCGTGCCGTCTTCCAGGTGCTCGATGGCGGCGTGGAGGTAGCGATCGGGCAGCGGGTAGAGCTGCTCGATGCGCACGATCTCGACGTCGTCGCGGCCGAGCTCTTGGCGGCGCTTGTCGAGATCGTAATAGACCTTGCCGGTGCAGAGGAGCACGCGCGAGGTGCGCTTCGCGGCACGTGCTTCGACGCTGCGCCCGTCGGGGATGACGCGCTGGAAGCGGCCTTCCGCGAAATCCGCGAGCGGGCTCACGGCTTGCGGGTGGCGGAGGAGGCTCTTCGGCGTGAACACGACGAGCGGCTTACGCCACGCGCGCAGCGCCTGACGCCGCAAGAGGTGGAAGCACTGCGCCGGCGTCGTCGGTTGCACGACCTGGATGTTCTCTTCGGCGCACAACGTGAGGAAGCGCTCGAGCCGCGCGCTCGAGTGCTCCGGACCCTGCCCTTCGTAGCCGTGCGGCAAGAGCAGCACGAGGCCGCTCAAGCGCTTCCACTTGTCTTCGGCGCTCACGAGGAACTGATCGATGATGACCTGCGCCGCGTTCGCGAAATCGCCGAATTGCGCTTCCCAAATCACGAGCGCGTCGGGCCAATCGAGGCTGTAGCCGTACTCGAAGCCGAGCACCGCCGCCTCGCTCAAGGGCGAGTTGTAGATCTCGATCGGCGCCTGATCGGGCGCGAGGTGGCAGAGCGGCATGTACGTGCGGCCGTTCTCCACGTCGAAGACGACGGCGTGGCGGTGGCTGAACGTGCCGCGCGCCGCGTCCTGCCCGGTGAAGCGCACGCGCACGCCGTCGGTCACGAGCGTGCCGAACGCGAGCGCTTCGCCCGCGCCCCAGTCGAGCGACTTCTCGCCGTGCGCCATCTGCCGCCGGCCCTGGAGCAAGCGATCGATCTGTTTGTGGGGATGAAACCCCTCGGGCAAAATCGTCTGCTTCTCGAGCACCTCGGTGAGCCGCGCCCGCGGCACGCGCGTGTCGATGTCGGGCACGTTCGCTTCGGGGCCGCCCTGGTGTCCCTTCCAGAAGCCGCCGAGCCAATCCTGCGTGCGCACGTAGTCCGGCCGACGCGCCTCGCTGAGCTCGCGCTCGAGGTGCTCGCGCCGCTCGACCGAGATGCGATCGGCTTCTTCACGCGTCACGCCGCCGAGCTCGAGCAGGTGCTCGAGGTAGCCGTCACGCACGCTCTTGCGCTCGGCGATCGCGCGGTAAAGGAGCGGCTGCGTGAACGCCGGCTCGTCGGTCTCGTTGTGACCGTGGCGGCGATAGCCGTACATGTCTATCACGACGTCACGCAGGAACGTGTCGCGGAAATCCATGGCCAGACGCACGACCTGGGCCACCGCTTCCGGATCCTCGCCGTTCACGTGGAAGATCGGAATTTGGAGCATCTTCGCGACGTCGGTCGCGTACGTCGTCGAGCGGCCTTGCGACGGCGGCGTGGTGAAGCCGATCTGGTTATTGACGACGACGTGGATGCAGCCGCCCGTCGTGTAAGCGTCGAGTTGGCTCAGGTTCAGCGTTTCCTGAATGATGCCCTCGCCGGCGAACGCCGCGTCGCCGTGGATCGTCACCGGCAGCTTGTGCGTCCGCTCGAGGTCGCCCGCGCGATCTTGCTTGCCGCGCGTGCGGCCGAGCACGACCGGATCGACGAACTCGAGGTGGCTCGGATTGAAGCAGAGCGAGAGATGCACCTTGCGGCCGCTCGCGGTGACGAAATCGGTGCTGTGGCCGAGGTGGTACTTCACGTCGCCGCTGCCGAAATAGAGCTCCGGATCTTGATCCTGGAACTCGCGGAAGATCTCGCGCGGGCTCTTGCCCATGATGTTCGCGAGCACGTTCAGCCGGCCGCGATGCGCCATGCCGAGCACGATCTCGTTCACCTCGTGCGGGTCGTCGGCGCGATCGATGAGGAACGCGAGCAGCGGAATCAGGCTTTCGGAGCCCTCGAGCGAGAAGCTCTTCGCGCCCACGAATTTCTTCTGGATGAACTCCTCGAAGATGGTCGCGTCGGTGAGCTTCGTGAGGATGCGGAGTTGCTCGGCGCGCGAGAGCTCGATGCGATTCTCCGTGGTCTCCATGCGATCTTGGAGCCACGTCTTCACCTTCAAGTCGTCGATGTGCATGAACTGCACGCCGATCGAGCGACAGTAGGTGTTGCGCAAACGCTCGAGCATTTCGCGCAGCGTGAGCACCGGTTTGCCGGCGACCGTCCGGCTCGAGAACTTGCGATCGAGGTCGCTCGCGCGGAGGCCGTAAAACTCCGGATCGAGCTCGGGCCAGCTCGGCCTCGGCAAGCCGAGCGGATCGATGCGCGCCATCATGTGCCCGCGCACGCGATAGGCGCGGATCAGAGCGTCGACCTGATCTTGCCGCACGGCGACTTCGGAAACGCCGTTCGCCGCGAGCGCGGAGCCGTTGCCGTGTCCGTTCGTGTAGCCGTTCGCTTTGCCGTTGCCGTTCGGCCGGCCGCCGAACACGGTGCTCGGGGTGAACGAGGGGCCGATGCGCGGCGGAGCCGACGAGGCGCCGAGATTTCGGAAGTAGGCACGCCACGTGTCCGAGACGCTCGCGGGGTCGCGCAAAAAGTCGGCGTAAAGCTGCTCGACGAACGGGAGACTCAGCGTATCGAAAGAGCTTTCCATGGCTTGCGAATCGGCTTCGCGGATTCGGCGTTCTGGCGCCCGTAAGGCTCGCGGTCAAGCAAGCCGGCGGGCGCTCGGAAATGGGCCCGAATTGGGCATTCGGCCCATGGGCCGGAAGCCGCGCTCAGGCCCGTTCGCCGGGCTTTAGGGCACGGAGTCGCCGAGTGCCGCGCGGAGTGTGCGGGCTCGACCGCGCGTGTAGTCGTCGTCACTCTCGGCGAGGGCGCGCAGCACCGAGCGCGCCTCCGTCGCCCGACCGAGGCGCGCCAAGCACACCGCGCGGTTCAGCCGCGCTTCAGGGGCGAACGTGCCGCGGGGGAAGCTCGCGAGGTAGGCATTCCACGCCTCGAGGGCGTGCGCGTAGTCGGCGTCCGCGAAGTGAAGCTCGTGCGCGGCTCGATAACTCGCGAGGTCGGCCGTGAGCGCGGCGGACGACGCGTCCGCGTGACCGCTCGGCGCGGCGCGCTCGGCCGAGTCCTCGTTCGTGCGTGGCTCGGTTCGAGCACTCCGCGCGTCGTCGCGGCGCACGACCTTCGGTGCGGGCGACGTGGGACGCTGCGACGGGGCCGCCGAGCCGAACGCCGGCACCGTCGCCCGCTCGCCCGTGGCATCGACGCCCGGCGCCGGAACGACAGCCGGCATCGTAGCCGCGCTCGACGTGTTCGCGAGCGCGCCTTCGCCGAGCGTGCTCGCCCCCGCGACGTGCCGGCCCGTTCCGCGCGCGCGCGCGGGCACGGCGCGAGCGGGCGCCCATTCCTCGAGCGCCACGAGCACGCGCGCGACGACTTCACGCGCGGGCGCGCTCGCCGCGAGCGCCCCCGTGCCCACGAGCAGCGCCGCGATCGGCAAGAGCCAGACGGCGCGACGGAGCCGCCGGCGCCGGCGCAGCCACGTCGCCTCGAGCACCCGCGCGCGGACGGCGCGGGCATCGAGCGCCGTGCCCGGGTTTTCGGCGCGGTAAGCCGCGACGAGCGCGGCAAACTCGTCGCTCATCGCCCGCCTCCGTCGAGGAAGCTCCGCAGCCGCTTGCGGGCGTGAAAAAGCCGGGTGCGCACCGTCGCCTCGGGGATCGAGAGAATGTCGGCGACCTCTTTGGCCGCGTAGCCTTCGATCTCCTTGAGCACGAACGTCGTCCGTTGCTCGAGCGGCAGCGCTTCGAGCGCACGCGCGAGTCGATCGGCGAGTCGGCGGCGCTCGCTCAGTACTTCGGGATCCGGCACCGGCTCGAGCGGCTCGAGCTCGAGCCGGTCGGCGAACTTTCGGCGGCGCGAGCGGGCGCGCACGTGGTGGCGCGCGCGATTGGCGGCGATGCCGAGCAGGAACGAACGCAACGGAGCCTCCGGCGCGAACCGATGCACGACGTCGGGCAGAACGACGAACACGTCTTGCACGAGGTCCTCGGCGGCGGCGTCGTCACCGAGGAGCCGCTTGGCGAACGAACAGAGCGCGGCGTGGTGCTCGTCGTATGCCGCGGCCACGGCTTCGACCTCGCCGCGCCGGAGCCGCTCGACGAATTCCTGCGGGGCGCCCCCGCCCCGCACGGGCCCCGCCGGCGCGACCGGCGTGAAGGCTTCGAGCACCGAAAACTCTCGCACGCTCCATTATTCCCCGAGCCCCCCCGAACGTTCAAAGCGGCGTAAAAACGGGCGTCCTTTGAACGTGGAGCGCCCGCGCGGGAATCGCCGAACATGCAGTGGCAGGTAGGGTTTCTGGTGGTCGCGGCATGCACGGGCCTGAGCGCTTGGTCACCACGGGCGGTCGCTCAGGGCGCGACGGACGTCGCCGTCGTCTTCGAGTCCACGGCGGGCGACCTGCCTCAAGCGGCCATTCGCGACGCCATCGGACGCGAGCTCGGGGTGTCACCGGAGCGCACCGTCGTCGCGGCCCGACGCGAGCTCGTGATCGGCGTCGAAGGGAGCTACCTCGTCGTGCGCTTCAGCTCCGCGGTCGATCACGCCGAACGGCGCGTCGCCCGACCCGCGGACGCGCGTCAAATCCCCGAGCTCTTGAGTCTCCTCGCGGGCAACCTGGCGCGCGATCAGCGGCCGCTCGTCGAGCCGCCCGCACCCGTGCCCGCGCGCGAGGTTCGAACCACGGCCGCGACGGATCTCCGTCCGAGCGCGGCCGCGACGCCGGGCTACCGGCACCACTGGTTCGGCCTGCACGTCGCGCAGGATTGGTTGTGGAACCCGAACGCCGTCGTCTGCGATCCGAGCCCGAACACCGCGTTCAGCTGCTTCGACGCCGGCACGAACACGCAATATCGACCGAGCGCCGATTCGTCGCCGCGCCGGGTCGTCAATCACTTCAGCGCGGCGACCACGCGCGTGCTCGCTGCCTACGACTACGCGTTCACGCCCGTATTCAGCGTCGGCGGGCGCGCGGGCTTCGCCTTCCGGGGCGGGCCGAACGCCGCGGCGTCGAGCGGCTTCAACCCGCACTTTTCCGAGAGCGCAGGGGATTTGGGTGACCAGCCGTTTTACCCGTTGCATCTCGAGGCGCACGCGAACTACTGGTTCGCGCCGCTCACGAACGAACGCCTGCGCGGGTTCTTGGGAGTCGGCGCCGGCGTCATGCAGGTCGACGCAAAAGCGAGCTACGTCGTGACGTGCGGCCTCGGCACCGACCCGAGCGACGGCTGCGGCTCGCCACGCGTCCTCGTGGACGCCTGGCACCGCGTCGGCCGCGGCTTCGTCGACCTGCGTTTCGGAACCGAGCTCCGACTCTGGGACGAGCTCGGTCTCGAGCTCGACGTGAACGCCGTGACGACGTTCCCTGCGTTCGGGTTCGTGCTCGAGCCGTCGCTCGGCGTCGTGTACGCGCCGTGAGGCGAAGCCCCGCTACGCGTCGCGGTCGATGCCGAGCTCGCGCAAGCGGCGGAGAAACGTCGGGTACGAGATGCCGAGCACTTCCGCCGCGGCGCCGCGCTTGCCGTGCATGTGCTCGAGCACGCGCTGGACGTAAGCGCGCTCCACCTGATCGACGGGCGGGGGCGCGCCGTCCTGGCCGAGCGAAACACCGAAGAAGACGTTCGACGGCACTTCGGAGCGCGCCTGTTGCGGGAGCACGATGTCGTCGGGCTGGACCTTGCTGTCGGCGCTCAGAATGACGGCGCGCTCGATGATGTTCTTGAGCTCGCGCACGTTGCCGGGAAAGTCGTAGCGGCTGAGCTTCGCGAGCGCTTCGTTCGAAAGCCCGACGGTGCGCTTCTTCATGCGCTTCGCGCACTGCTCGATGAACACCTGGGCAAGCTCGGGGATCTCCTCGGTGCGCTCCGCGAGCGGCGGTACGTTCAAGACGAAGACGCTCAGCCGGTGATACAGGTCCTCGC
>DATJXW010000161.1:0-76773 GCA_035499895.1 Polyangiaceae bacterium
AGCGCCGCGCCGAGCCCCGCGGGCGGCGCAGCGGCCCCCGAGTGCGTGAGCTCGCGCGCGAGCTCGCGCAAAAAGAGCGGATGCCCGCTGCCTTCGCGCACCGACTCGACGAGCACGTGGCGGTCGAGGTCGCGAGCCCGCGCGCCGAGCAGGTTCGCCATGAGCGCGCTCGACTCGTCGGCGGTGAGCGGACCGAGCGCGACGGTCGTCACGCTGCCCGGCAGCGCCGCGAGCGCGCCGGGCGAGCTCGGCCGCCGGAGACAGAGCCAGAGCACCCTGGGCGTCGGCGGCGCGAGCACGGTCGCGAGCATCGCGACGCTGTCGACGTCGGCCCAGTGCACGTCGTCCATCACCACGACGCACCCGCGGTCCGCGGCGAGCCGCACGAAGAGCTCGCGCATCGCACGGAAGGCGCGCTGACGCTGGGCGTGCGGGTCGACGGCGCGCGCCGGCGCCTCGAGGGCGAGCGGCGGGACGAGCTCGTGAAGGACGGGGAAAATGCGGGCGATCTCCGCCAGGTCGCGCGGCAACACGGCGCCCGCGGCGCCGGGCGGGAGCGCGCGCAAGTACTCGCGCACCGTGTCGACCACGCCGTCCATCGCCTTGTAAGGGAGCGACTCGCGCTCGAAGCAGCGCCCCGAAAAGACGAGCGGCGCGCGCTCGCGGCGGCGCACGCGCGACAGGAACTCACGCGCGAGTGACGTCTTGCCCAAGCCGGATTCACCCTCGACGACGATCGTCACGGACCCGCCCGCCTGGGCTCGCTCGAGCGCCGCGTCGAGCACGGCGAGCTCACGCTCGCGGCCGACGAAGGCGGGCTGAGCGCTCGTGGACGACGCGCCCGACCAGACTTCACTCGGCCGCGCGCCCGCGAGACGCGCGAGGACCTCGGGGCCCGTCGGACGGAGCGCCGCGTCGTGAGCGAGGAGCGCGAGGCAGAGCTCGCGCAGATCGCTCGGAGCGCGCGCGAGCCAGTCGGCTCGGGGCGGCCGCGAACAGCGCTTTTGTTCGAGGATTTCCTGCCGGGAGCCGGCGAAAGGCGCGCGTCCGGCGAGCGCCTCGTAGAGCACCGCTCCGAACGCGTACCAGTCCGCGGCCGGGCCGACCTTGCCGGCCGACGCCTGCTCGGGCGCCATCGTGACGGCCGTTCCTGCGCGTTCCGAAAGGGCGACCGCGCCGTCCGCGCCGAGCTCCGCGACGAGACCGAAGTCGAGGACGACGACGCGCTCGTCCGCGTCGACGAGCACGTTCGAGCGCTTCACGTCGCGGTGGATCTTGCCGGCCGCGTGGAGCGCCCCGAGGCCGCGCGCGAGCTCGGTGAAAGCGCGGCGCACGCGCGTCTCGCAGAACGACTCCGGCGCCGGCTCGCCCTCGCGCCGGATCGGTCGAGCGTCTCCGTCGCGCAGGGTGTCGTCGTCGCTCGAGGCAATGAGCGGGGGTCGCGGCGGCGCGACGCGTGGAGCTCCCGTTTTCCGCCAGACGTGAGAGAGAATGTCCGTCCCGCGCACGAGCTCCATCGACAAGAGCCAGTGCCCGCCCTCGAAAATCAGCTCTTTCAGCTCGACGAGGTTCGGGTGCTTGAGCTCCTGCAGCGAGCGGAATTCGTTCTTGAAATGGCTGATCGCCCAGGCGCTGCGTTCACCGAGCACCTTGAGCGCCACGTGTCCGCCGCGCTCGCGGTCCCGCGCTTCGTAGACGGCGCCGCTGCCGCCGCGCCCGAGCAGCGCCACGAGCGTGAAGCGCTCGGTGCCGCGGAAATCGATCGGCTCGTGACCGTGAGTCATCCCTGGCGGGCGCCATGTTACGCCGCCTTCGCCACTTCTCTTCCCTCCGAAGTCGCCGGCGCGCAATTTCTTGAAACCGAGCGGCGCCTTGCTTGTGAAGGCGCTCGCGGTTGGATAAGTTCCCGGGGTGGGTCACGCGAATTCGGAACCTTCGGAGATTTCGACGCGAGACGAGAGCGCTGCCGATGCCGCGGCGCCGGGCTCTCGGTCGTCGTTGCAGCTCGTCGCCGTCGACGAGTCGGGGCTCGCCGTCTTTCCGCTGCCGTCTTCGGGCTCGGTGCAGATCGGCCGCGGCGGAGAGTGCGAGATTCGGCTGAACGACGCGCTCGTGTCGCGCCGCCACGCGCTTCTTCACCTCGAGCCGCTCTCGCTCGAGGATTGTGGCAGCGCGAACGGCACGTTCGTGGGCGCGGAAGCCGTAAGCGGGGGAGCGCGGGTCGGCGTTCGCCTCGGCCAGCCGATCACGGTGGGTCGCATCACGATGGTGATCCGGCGCGGCCGCCCGGGCTCCGGCCTGCAACCGGTCGCGGTGCGGCGTTCGACGACTGACGCGACGCTGCCGGTGGTTCGTGACGAGCGCATGAAGGAGCTCTACGCCACCGTGGAGCGTCTCGCGCGCGGCCGCATCAGCTTGCTCATCCTCGGGGAGACGGGCGTCGGCAAGGAGGTCGTCGCCGAGGCCGTGCATCGCGCGTCGCCGCGCTCGGACGGGCCGCTCCTGCGCTTGAACTGCGCGTCGCTTTCGGAAGCGTTGCTCGAAAGCGAGCTCTTCGGGCACGAGCGGGGCGCGTTCACGGGCGCTTCGGCGGTGAAGCCCGGCCTCATCGAGCAAGCCGACGGCGGCACCGTATTTCTCGACGAAATCGCGGAGCTTTCGCCGCACCTGCAAGCGAAGCTGCTGCGCGTGCTCGAAACGCGCGAGCTCACGCGCGTGGGCGGGCTCAGGCAGCGCCGGGTGGACGTGCGCTTCGTCTGCGCCACGAACCGCGATCTCGAAAATGAAGTGCGCGAGGGTGCGTTCCGCGCCGATCTCTTGTTCCGGCTCAAAGGCGCGGTCCTGGTCGTCCCTCCGCTCCGCGAGCGGCGCTCGGAGATCCTGCCGATCGCGGAGGCGTGCCTCGAGCGCGCGGCGGAGCACGCCGGCTTGCGCGCGGCGCCGCTCCTCAGCGCCGAGGCGCGCGCGCGACTGCTCGATCACGCTTGGCCCGGCAACGTGAGGGAGCTCCTGAACGTCATCGAGCGCGCCGTGCTGCTTTGCAGCGGAAGCACCATTCGTGCGGAAGATCTCGCGCTCGGCCCGGCGGAAACGGCGGCGCCCGGCGAAGCGAGCCTCGCCGCGCGTGACGCGGGCGTCGAAGGCGAACGGGAGCGCATCGCGCGGGTGCTGCTCGAGTGCGGCGGAAACCAGACGCGCGCGGCCGAAGCGCTCGGCATTCCGCGTCGGACGCTCGTCCGCAGGATCGCCACGCTCGGCCTGCCGCGCCCGCGGCAGAGCGAATCCGAACGCCCTCCTCGCTGAGGCGCGCCGCTCTCGGCCGTCCGTCAGCGCGGCTTGGCGTTCAAGGTGACGGCCGCGCGAACGAGCGTCTTGAACGCCTTCTCGCTCGGCTTCTCGCCTTCGTGAAAGTCGATGGCGCGGCGCAAGTTGCCGCCGAGGCTCGAGTTGAAGAGGCGCGCGGGGTCGGGCAAGAACGCGCCTTTGGCGAACGTCAACTTGACGACGCTCTTGTAAACCTCACCCGTGCAGATCATGCCGTCGTGCGACCACACCGGCACCTCCCACTTCCATTCCTCGACGACCTGCGGGTCGGCCGCTTTCACGAGCGCGCGGAGCTGACTCAAGAGCTCGCCGCGCCAATCCGGGTACTCGGCGATGCGCGCGTCGATGAACTCGGAGGCCGTCTTGCCGGACGGCGGTCCGCTGCGCTTCGGGGCGGGGCTCTTCTTCGGTGCTTTTCGGGGCGCCTTCTCCGGCGCGCTCTCTTTCGGTGCGGCGCTCTTCTTCGACGACGTGCTCTTCTTCACCGCGGCAGTCTTCTTCATGCCCATGTCCTCCTTGAGCATGGGCTTTCGGCCGCGGCAAGCACGTGGCTCAAGGCGGGAGCGAGAACGGGCGGCAGGGCGCGGTCGAGCACATCGAGAAGATCACGCACGGCTCGCGCGCGACGTCGGTCGTGAACGCGCCGCCGCACTGACCGCGAAAGCCCGATTCACAACACGCGAGGCCCGCGCGACACTGACGCGAGCTCGTGCAGCGCGCCCCGGCAGCCTTACCCTGCGGCACGACCGCCGGCGGCGCCGACGCGTCGAGCGACGAGACCGGAAGCGCCGAAGGCTCGCCCGACGGCACGAGCGGCGCCGCATGCCCGACGGCGCTCGCCGTGGCGGGGCTTTCGGACGGCGCGCCGGGCGTCGATGCTCGCGAAGCGCCGCCGTCGTCGCGCGCCGGCACGGCTCGCTCCGGATCGGGCCCCCGGCACGACTCCGCCGCGGCCAAAAAGACGCCGAGCGCGACCGCCGTCCGCGCGGAACCCAACGCCGCTCGCCGCATGAATGCGCTCGCGACTCTACACCCGCGCTCGCACGGGTGCTCGACGGGCTTCGGGTTGCGCGAGCCGGATCGAGCGATCGCGGGACGGACTCCGGGGTGTGCCACGCTGCGCCAGCGTGTTTGCGTGAGGGCCGCGATTCGTCACGCTCGGCGGAGGCGGCCACACGGCACGTCCCTTGCGTCTATTCGGCACATGACCGAGCGTGCGTTGCGGGGACTCTTTCGGCGCATCCTCGCGGGGGTAGCGCCCGTGACGATGTCGCTCGGACTCTGCTCGTGCGCCGGCTCGAGCGCCGTAACGAACGACTCGACTCCGGATGCCGGGTCGAACGATCCGTGCGCGCCCGCGCCGGTCGACACCATCTGTCCGGCGTATTGCGTGGCGCTCGCCCCCGACGCCGGCGCGACGCCCGATGCCGACGGCGGTTTGCCGAACGACCAATGCACCACGCTGTGCTCGGAGGGCCCGACCTCGCGCTCCATCTTTTCGTGCGAGGTCGTCGCGCCGGAGACGGGCGGCTCGAATCAGCGCCTGCACTGCCAACCGAATTGCACGGGACGTGCTCCCGCGGGGCTCGAGCCGTGCCCGCAGCGCGCGGGACTCGGGGGTTACTTCGCCGAGATGGCGCGGCTCGAAGCGGCGTCGGTCGTCGCGTTCCGGCGTCTCGCGCACGAGCTCCGAGCGCACGGCGCACCGGCACGACTACGCCGTGCCGCACGCCGCGCCGCGCGCGACGAGGTGCGACACGCGCGCTCGGCGCGGACGCTCGCGCAGCGTTTCGGCGGGACGTACCGCGCGCCCGCCGTCGCGCCGCCGCGTTCGCGCTCGCTCCTCGGGCTCTTGCGCGAGAACGCGACGGAAGGCGCCGTGCGCGAGGCGTTCGGCGCGCTCGCGGCCGAATATCAAGCGCGTTTCGCGCGCGACGGCGAGGTGCGCCGCGTCATGACGCGCGTCGCCGCCGACGAGACGCGCCACGCCGAGCTCGCGCTCGCGATCGAACGCTGGGCGATCCGGCGGCTCGACGGCGACGCGCGGCGCGAGCTCGCACGGTCACGCCGCGCGGCCGTGACGGCGCTGTTCGTCGAGCTCGAGCGCGACCCACCCGCGGAGATCGCGGCCGTCGCGGGCGCGCCGCCGCGCGCCGTCGCGAAGGAGCTCGCCGCGCGGCTCGATCTCGAGCTCTGGCAGGCGTGAGGCACGGCTCCGCGCCGAGTCACCGCTGCGGGTCGCGCAGGCGGCCGTCGTTCGCGAGCGCGGCAGTCAGCGCTTCGATCACGGCTTGTTGGGTGTACGGCTTCGGCAGGATCGCATCGAAGCCGAACTCGCGGGGACGCGAGAGCACGTCGTCTTCCGAATAGCCGCTGCTCGCGAGCGCGCGGACGCGCGAGTCGAGCGCGCGCAGGCGCTCGAGGGTTTCGCGACCACCGAGCCCTCCCGCCACCGTCAAATCCAAAATCACGACGTCGAACGGCCGTCCGAGACCCTTCGCTTCGACGAAGGCGGCAATCGTCTCCTCGCCCCGCGCCGTCAAATGAGCGTCGATGCCGAGCGCTCCGAGCAGGCGCGCCAAAAGCTTCGAGACGAGCGGCTCGTCTTCGAGCACGAGCACGCGGACGCCCGCGAGTGACCCCGCGCGCGCCGCCTGCGGGAACGGCGCGGCGGTCGTCTCGCTCCGCGAGAGCGGAAGCTCGACGATGAAGCGCGTGCCGCGCCCCGCGACCGAATCGACGACGATGTGCCCGTCGTGCCGCTGCACGATCGACTGCGTGGTCGCGAGACCGAGCCCGCTCCCGCGCGAGCGCGTCGTGAAATACGGCTCGAAGATGCGCGGGAGGTCCTCCGCCGAAATCCCCGAGCCGCGATCCTCGACCACGATCTCCGCGCGCGTCGGGGCGCCGCCGCTGCGCGCGGGCTTCGGCGCGACGGAGACGGTCACCGTAGCTCCGGGCGGACTCGCCTCCACCGCGTTCAGCACGAGATTGTGAATCACCTGCATGATCTGCCCGGGATCGATCTCGAGGACGCCCCGGATGGGCTCGGCCCGAAAATCGAGCGCCACACTCGAGCCGGTGGTGGCGAAACTCGCCGCTTCTTTGACGAGCTTCGAAAGATCGCGCGTGGGGCGCCGGAGCGGAGCGCCGCCGCGCGAGAAGGTGAGGAGCTGCTTGACGAGCCCAGCGGCCCGGTGACAAGCGAGCTCCGCGTCTTCCAGGAGTCCGTCCGCGCCGGGTGCGACCGCTGCGGGGAGCTCCATGCGGACGAGCGAAATGTTGCCGAGAATTCCGGTCAAAATGTTGTTGAAGTCGTGCGCAATGCCGCCGGCGAAGATGCCGAGACTCTCGATCTGTTGCGAGCGGCGCGCCTGACCCTCGAGTCGCTCGCGCTCTTCGGCGGCCAGGCGGGCGCTCATCGCGAGCCCGATCATCTGGCCCAAGACGGTGAGTACCTGGTGCTCGCTCTCGGTGAGGCCGGAGCCATGGCGGTAGATGAGATTGAGCGCGCCGATGACTTCATTGCCCTCGAACAAGGGCACGGAGGCCGCCTCGAGAAAGCCGTCGTTCTCGAGCGCCTTGCGCACGCTCGGCTCGACGCGTCGATCGTGAGAGAGGTCGTGACTCGACACGATGGCGCGCTGCTTGACCGCGACGCCGGTGAGACTCCCCTCGACCGGCAGCCGGCGCGCCTTCTCGACCGCCTCCGCGTTGAAACCCCGCGTGGCGAGCAGGTGCAAGATGCCCTCGGCGCGATCCAGCCGGAAAAGCGCGACGGACGGAAAGTGCGTGTACTTGGCGATCGCGTCGACCGCTCGCTCGACGAGCTCGGAATAGCTCTCTGCGCGCTGCACGGCGTCCGCGATGCGCAGGAGGGACCAGAGCGCGAGCGCGTGATTTTCGAGCTCTTCACGCCCGAGCGCGGACGGATCCTCGAGGAGTTTGTCGAGAGCAGAAGGCGAACCGTCCGGTCGCATGCGAACCCCCGCCCTCCCGGGCGCGGCAGCACCACAGTAGCAAACCTCGAGCCCGGGGCCTCGGACGAACAATCCTTTTACGTCCGGGCGTGCGTTTCCGATCCGAAAGGACACGTTCGTCGGACAACGGACGACTCGCGCGGAAGGCGCCCCGTTCGATTGAATAAGGTCTCGGATTTCGCGTACAAGTGAGCGATGGTGAAGGAGCTCTTAAAGTGGGGGCGCTTGCTTGGTTCGGCGGCGTCGCTCCTCGCCGTCCCCGTGCTCGGCCTTAGTCTCGGCTGCTCGTCGTCGTCGAAAACGAGCGGGGCCGATACGGCGGGCAGCGGAGGCGCCGCGACTTCATCCGCGGGTAAGGGCAGCGGGCCCGGCGCCGGAGCGGGGAGCGGCGGCTCGAGCGGCGCGCCGGGTGGCGGCGGCACGGCCACGGCGGGCAACGGAACCGGCGGCGGGAGCGGGGGCGCGACGAGCGGCGGCCACGGGGGCGCAGGCGGCAGTGGCAGCGGCGGCAGCGGCGGCACGGCGGGCATGACGACGGAGGCGGCGGGTGAAGGCGGCACGAGCGACGGCAACGCCACGTGCGCGGCCGTCGACATCACGGACTCGCAGAAGCAAGGCGGCACCTATCACGGCACGACGACCGGCAGCAGCACGGCGAACGCGACTTGCTACACGCAGACGGGGCCGGTCGCGGTGCTCTACTACCACGCGGACGCCGCCGAAAACGTGCGCATCGACGTGACGAGCTCGAAGCCGTCGACGGATCCGAGCGCGAGCGACGCGGCAGTGTGGGTTCGGAACGATTGCTCGAGCCCGTACAGCGAGTTCGCGTGCAACGCGACGGCCGCCTCGGCCTCGACCTACGCCGGCATCGACATGGACTACCAAACGCTGATGTTCAGCGGCGACGTATACATCACGGTCGCGGGTACCTTTTTCGACGCCGGCTTCGATCTCACCATCAACGGCCTGAATTCGTGCTTCGTCGACATCGATTGCACGAAGTACGAAGCGGCCCGCTGCAATCAACTGACGAGCGTCTGCCACACGAGCTTGCCCTGCCCGACGGGCACCGCGGACTGCGACCACGACGAGACGAACGGCTGCGAAACCGTGATCCAAGGCAGCGATCTGAACAATTGCGGCGCCTGCGGCGGCACCTGCACGACGGGCGCGCCGCATCAAACGGGCGTGGCGTGCGTCACCGGCAAATGCACGCTCTCGTGCGCAGACGGCTGGGGCGATTGCGACGGCCAAGGCTACGACGGGTGTGAATCGAACCTCGCGACGAGCAGCCTCGCGTGCGGCGCGTGCGGCAAGAGCTGCGAAGGCGGCCTGTGCGCGAACTCGACCTGCGGCCCGAGCGACGAAACGGTCACGACAGTGGCGTTGCCGACCTCGGACAGCGTCATTTCCCACATCGAGGTCGACGCGAACAACGTCTACGCCGAGAACTACACGAATCTGAATCAGGGCCTGTGGGTGGCGCCCAAAACGTCGAGCTCGACGGCGACGCTCGTCTCCGTCGAGGTCCTCTACGACTTCACGGTGACGAAGGACGCGCTCCTCGTCATCGATTCCGGCGCGCTCGAGAAGCGCACGAACGACGGCACGCTGACGACGCTCTTTCCGCTCACCCACGGCGTCGACCCGCGCTACGTCATCACGGACGGTTCGAACATTTGGCTCCTCGACAACGGCGAGGCGACGGAGCCGACGTCGACGCCCGCCGGCGTCTATCCCTTGCCGAACGGCTCGTCGACCACGTCTACGCCGCTCTGGACGGACGAGAGCGGCGAGTGGGTGGGCGGCGTGTTCAACGGGACCGATCTCATCGTCCGAGGCCTCGGCTGGGGTGGCTCCGCCTACAACTATCCCGATCCGACGTTCGAGCGCGTACCGCTCTCGGGCGCGCCGAGCGCGTTCGGTTCGCTCACCGTCATCGCGCCCTTCGCCGCGGACGCCGACCACGTGTATTACGGCGGCGACGCGCTCTATTCGCTGCCCATCGGCGGTTCGAGCGCCACGAAGCTCTGGACGCCGGCGGGCGGCGGCGTCTTCTCGGTCGTCACGGACGGCACGAACGTCTACTTCGCCGAGTGCGCGAACGATTATCAGCCCGCCCGGATCCACCGCATCCCGAAAGGCGGCGGGACGGACGTGATCCTCGCCTCCGATTCGGTCGCCGGGTACGCGTTCGAGGGCACCTATTGCGGCGGCGACCAGAACCTCGTCGCGTACCGCGCGCTCGCGCTCGACGACACCTACCTCTATTGGGGCAGCGGCGACGGCGCGATCCGGCGCATGCCGAAGTAGCCGCGCCGCTCCGAAGAAACCTTGTGGCGCGTGCCGCCCTCGCTCGCGCCAGCGGATCATTCCAGTAAAACGACCGCCGAACCGGCGCCCAAGCGGCCGCAGACGCGCGCGCCAGAGGACGCATCGGCTCGAACTTGCTAAACCAAGGGACTGCTCGAGGAGCGTTGCCCATGTCCGCCCGTCGCCCTTCCCTTCCCTCGTTCCGTCGTTCGTTGCGTTCACCCCTCGGCTTGGCCGTGCTCTTCGCGCTGACACCCGCGTGCTGGCACACCGGCGCCGCGCCGTCCGACGACGATTCACCCGGCCCGGCGTCGAGCGGCAGCGGCGGTTCGGGTACCGGTGTCGGGGGCGGCTCGGGCGGAATGCTCGTGTCCGCCGCTGGAACCGGTGCCAGCGCGGCGCTCGGCGGGTCGACGGCGAGCGGCGGCTCGGGGGCTCTCGCGGGGGCGCCGGCGAGCTCGGCGGGCGCGCCGACCGCGGGCGGCGCGGGCGGCACGACGGGCGGCTCCGGCGGCATGACGGCGAGCGGCGCGGGCGGCGGTTCCGCGGGGGCGCCGGCGCCGAAGGTCATATGCATGGGGAGCCTCGAGACCGCGTCGGTGAGCGGCACGGCGGCGACCGTCACCGTCGACAACGGCAGCATGAAGGGCGATCTCCCGCACTTCTGGGACATCTTCGGCACGGGCGAGCTGCCGCTCTTTCTCCGCACCGACAACAACTGGGGCCAGATCCTGAAGGATCACGTCACCGACGGCGTGATGAACCTCGGCGTGAAGAGTCTCCGCCAACACGGCCTCTTCCACGACGACATCGGCATCTATCACGAGGACTCGAACGGCAACCCCGTCTACGACTTCTCGAAGTCGGATCAGATCTTCGACTTCTTCGTGGGGCTCGGCATCGAGCCGATCGTCGAGCTCGCGCCGATGCCGCACGACCTCGCCGCCGATCCGACGAAGACCGTCTTCGATTGGAACATGATCGTGTCGGTCCCGAAGGACTACGTGAAGTGGCAGAACCTCGTCACCGAGTTCGTGCAGCACAGCATCATGCGCTACGGGCAAGACACGGTGAACAGCTGGTACTTCGAGGTGTGGAACGAGCCCGAGTGCTGCAGCAACAAATTCTGGTCCGGCACCATCGACGACTACTTCAAGCTCTACGACTACACGGCCGCGGGCGTCCGCGCCGCGCTACCGACCGGGCGCGTCGGCGGCCCCGTCAGCAGCCAGCCCGTCGAGCTCACGAGCAACACGATGGTCGGCGAGAAGTTCTTGCAGCACGTCACCACCGACAACTACGTCACGCCCGGCCAGCCCGGCGTGCTCGATTTCTTCTCGTATCACGCGTGGACGTTCTTGAGCGCGTCCGTGGACGGCTACTTCACCGGCCTCGATTTGCTCGACAGCTTCAACCTGCAAAACCTCAATATCGCCATTACCGAGTACGGCCCGACCTACGAATTCAATCTGACGGACGAGCCGCAGGAGATGGATCAGGGCGCGGCGTTCGCCGTGCAGACCTACGCGGACATCGTCCAGCGCTGCACGAAGGACAACCGCCGCCTGCCCATCGCGTACTCGTGGTGGGTCATCTCCGACATCTTCGACGAGACGATGTATCGCGAGAACGACCCGTTCATCGGCTGCATGGGCCTCACCACGCGCCAGAACATTCACAAGCCCGTCTACAACGCCTACAAATTCCTGACGGCGCTCGGCGACAAACAGATCGCGCTCGACGTCACGGGCCAGGCCGGCGTCGGCGGCATGGCGACACGCGGTGAAGACGGCAGCGTGAGCTTCATCCTCTACAACGGCCAAAACCCCGGCCCCGGCCCGAAGACGGAGACGTACTATCAAAACGCCGACGCCATCTCCATCGGCGTCACGCTCTCCGGCCTCGACCCGACCTTCCCCTACGACGTGACGGCGTATCACGTCGATCACACCGCCGGAAACGCCTACACCGTGTGGCAAAACCAGGGCCGCCCCGACATGACCACCATGACGGACGACGACTGGAGCGCCCTCCGCGCCGCCATGGACTCGCCCGCCGAACCACTCGGCAAAGCCCAATGCGGCTCGACGTACAGCCACACGTTCCAGCTGTCGTCACCCGGCGTCTTGTTCGTGAAGCTCTCGCCGGCGGCGCCGTAGCTCAGACGGACTTCGCGGCCAGCGTCTCGGCCGGTGACGACGACGGCCCCGCTGTCGTGGGCGCGGTGCGACCTTCGTCCGCCACGGCCAAGGAATCGAGATAGCGCTCGACCGTGTCGAGGATGTGCCACGCCTTGGCGCTCTTGCCTTGGATCGTACGCGCCATACCGGAAGCGAACTCGACGGCGGCCGTGCGATCGTTGACCTCGGGAAAGAACGAGAAGCGCGCTCGCAGATTGCTCCATTCGAGCGCGAAGTCCGCCGACCTTTGGGCACTGCGCCCGTGCTTGCCGCCCGGCGGAAGGACGAACAGAACCTTCCTCGGTTTGGCGGCTCGTACCGCGTCGATCTCCCAATGCAGCGCGGGTGAATCAGCAGGAACGATGACGACGAGGCTCGCTTCGCCGATGAGCGCGCTGATCCGCGCTTGCCATTCGGAGTCGGACACGTAGGAACGCGCCGCGCCGACCGCAGGCAGCTTTTCGCCGGGACGGCCGAGCGCCACGGGCGGTCCGAGCGTCGTGAGCAAGCCGACCAGGGCGTCCTCGAACGTCCGGGGGGCATACGCGGCGACCGAAACCCTGGTCAGAGGAAGCCAAATCCAGATCCGATTGCGCGCGCCGATCGTGTAGTCGTCGATCGCGAAGGTTCGCAAGAAGAGCACGGGCGGCCGGCGGTCGAACAAGCGCAGCTCCGCGTCCGTCGCAAGCGAGTAGCGACGACCGAGGTGCCAGAGCTTCGCGAGAGCGCTCACGAACAAGAAATTGCCGCCGAGGGTGAGCAACAGCGCCAAGAGTCCGAAAGCTGCGTCCTTGTCCGCCAGCCCGGCGAGTAGCTGATTGAAGAGTAGAAGCGCGAGAAATATCGTGAGCGCGCACCAGCGGAGCGCGAGACCCAGCGTGGAGCGCAGCGTGCGGATTGGCCAAAACGCCGGCAGCTGAACGCCGAAGTTCGGCGGCGCATTGAGACCGATCACGATTCCGGCAATGCCGAGCCAAATGGCCATGTCCGCCACGTTGAAAGTCGGCGCGTGATCGGTGAGCCCCCACTTCGGAACCAGCTTTTCGACCGCCGCATTGGCGTGCAGGATCCAATCGGCCCGGTAGTCGATGAAATCGAGCACGGACGTACCGACAATCCGGTCAATCGTATTGCCGAGCTGCCCGCCCAGTAAAAAACCCATGCCGTACGACGCGAACCTTTGGTGCGACTCGAGCTTTCCGTGCAGCCACACAAATAGGCCCATCAGAATACAGGCGACCGCGGCGAAGAAGATCGAGCGTACGCTTTCCGCTCCCGACTCCAGGAGACCCCAAGCTCCCCCTCTGTTGTAGGCGAGCGTCAGGTTCAAATGGTCTTTGACGATCTCGACTGACGGCGCAAGAAACGAGCGCTGCGAAAGGGACGCGTCCGCCCAGC
The DNA here is from genome assembly GCA_035499895.1 of Polyangiaceae bacterium. Lineage (GTDB taxonomy): Bacteria > Myxococcota_A > Polyangia > Polyangiales > Polyangiaceae > PMG-095. Next base: position 13,199 of record DATJXW010000161.1, read on the forward strand.
GCTTCGACAAGACATCGGCGAGCACCACCCCGGAGGCCGTGATGGTGGGCAGAAGAAGCGGAAGCCGCCTCGTGAACAACTGCGGTAGGTCACCGTCTGCGAGCGCGGAAGTCAATTGCAACCCTCCCGCGTGAAATGAGTGACCGTCACCGGACCGCGACCTCGAGTTCCTCGCGCGCCCACTCGACCCTTCTTCGGTCGAGTCCGCGCACGACGAGCTCGATCGCCGAGCGGCAGCAGCAGGGCCGGTGCATACATCCACGCACCTCGGCGGACCCGCACTCTTGGAAAATTCTAGGTTCGGGCGCAATCCGCCGAGTCTTGGTGCGCGCTCGGTTCGGTTTCTCTGGCGTCACCCCGCGCCATGCTCCAAATCAAAGCTTCCCCGTGATCGGCCGAGTGTCGACGCGGGAATCACTCGGAACCCTTGCATGATGCGCTTCGAACGGTTGACGGTCTCGTTGGTGGTGGCGGTCGCGGGCGCTGCGGCGTGCAGCGGCACGTCCGGAAATACGGGCGGCGCGAGCACGGGCGGAAGCACGGGCATGACGACGACGGGCGGCGCGTCGAACGGCGGCGGCGCGGGTGGCGGTGGGAACTTGGGTGCGAGTGGCGGGACGACGGGCGGAACCACGGGCGGCTCGGTGCAAAGCGGCGGGAGCGGCGGGAGCGGCGGGAGCCTGAGCGGCGCGGGCGGCAATGGAGCGAGCGGCGGCGCGGGCGGTTCGGTGACGAGCGGCGGCGGCGGTGGGATGACGGGCGGCCTCGCGGGCGGCGGCGGGACGACGAGCGCGGGCGGCAGTGCCGGAACGACGAGCGCCACGGGCGGAAGGAGCGCGAGCGGCGGAACGACGGCGCGCGGTGGGATGGGCGGAATGGGGATGACGGCGGGCTCGAGCGGCACGGCGAACAACGGCGGCGCGCCGCCCGGCGCCGATTGCACGCCGCCGACGACGTATCCGAATCTGTTCGTCACCCTTCTGGGTGAGACGCAGGCGGACAGTGACGCGAAGGTCGCGGCGGGCTGGTCGCAGCTGTTCGATCCGTCGGGCAGTAACACCGTCTTTTACAACGGGCCCGGCTCGGACGAGTCGTACGTCGAGGACATCGCCGACAACGACGTGCGCACCGAGGGCATGTCGTACGGGATGATGATCGCCGTGCAGCTCGATCATCAGACGGAGTTCGATCGGCTGTGGACCTTCGTGAAAAATCACATGGCGCAGAAGAACGGCGCGTACGCCTGGCACACCTCGACGTCGGGGTCGGTGCTGTCGTCGGGCGGCGCGCCCGACGGCGACGAGTACTTCGCCGCGGCGCTCGTCTTCGCCGCCAAGCGCTGGGGCGCGACCACGGGCAAGTACGACTACGCGGCGGAAGCCCAGCCGGTGCTCGACTACATCCGCACGCAGGACTTCAACAAGAGCTCGCAGATCGTCGCGTTCATCGCGGGCGGCAACGACACGGACGGCTCCTACGTCTTGCCCGCCTTCTACCAAACGTGGGCATGCTTCGACACGGCGAACGCCGCCTTCTGGAACGGCGCCGTGAGCGCGGGGCGGGCATTTTTTCAAGCCGCCGCCGATTCGAACGGCGTCATCCCCGATCATTCGTCGTTCACGGGGCAGTCACAAGGCAGCGCCGGTTCGGACGCGCTCCGCTGCGTCGCGAACATCATGATGGATCACAACTTCTTCGACGCCGATCCGTGGCAGACGACGTACGCGACCGAATACGGCGGCTACATCAAAAACCACAGCAACGGCTCGACGGCGATGCTCTCGTGCAACGGGCTCCTCGGCTTCGGGCTGCCGTCGTCGACCGGCACGCCCTTCGTTCAAGCGCTGTGGAAAGCCGCGATCCCGACGGGCACGTACCGCTACTACGACGGCACGCTTTATCTCCTCGGCCTGCTCCACGTGAGCGGCACGTTCAAGCTCTGGTACTGAGTCAGAACCCGATGCCGACCGCGAGGATCACGGCCTTCGGCCCTTGATCGGCGAGCACGAATTCGTAACGCAAGTCGGCCGAGAGGCGAAAGCCAGGCGGCATCAGGATGAACGTCGCGCCGGGCAGCAGCGCAAACTTGCTGTCCGAGCTGTCCGTACACTGACCGCCCGCACAACCCTTGACGTGAAGATTCGCGAGGCCGGCGCCGAGCTTCGGACGCAAGACGAAGATGGGGCCGAGGCCGATGTCGTAGCCGCCCTCGGCGGTGATTTGCCAGATGTTGCCGCTCCCACCGTCGGTGTTGTCGCCAACTTGATCGCCGAAGAAGTATTCGAGGTTACCGCCGACGTAGACCGCGTTCGGCAGCGTGTAACCGCCGTTCAGTCCCAAGCCGATACCCCAGAGGTTGAGCTTGCCTTGATCACCCGCCGGGGTGACCACTTCGACGTCACTCGCCGCAAAGCCGTAACGAAAACCGACGCCGAGTTGGATCGAATTGGCCGTCGCCGGATCGGCCGAAGCCGGCGTTGCGACGAGCCATGCCGCCACCGCCGCCGCTGCACCCGCTACCGTTCGGATTGAACGCATCGCTTGCTCCTCGCTCCCGCTTCTACACCGGAGACCACGCGGATCGATCGTGAATTGTCGTCGGTGCTTTCTTGTTTCGATACACCCGAGCAAGCTTGGGTGCAGAGCAGCCGCGACGATTCGGCGGACCGGACGCTCAATCGAAGCGAAGGCGGACCGCAAGCCCTGGTCCGTAAGCGAACGTCGCGTCGGTTCCGGGCAGGAGCTCCGCGCTGAAACGCGCTTCGAGCGCGAGCGCGAGGTGACCGAGCGGGATTTGGGGGCCGCCGAAAACATCCGCGGCGGCGTCGAAGTTGCCCATCGGGTCGCCGCCGGCTCGGTCAATCCAAAAATAGCCGAAGCCCGCGCTCAGCCCGGCGAAAAAGTAGCGTGAGCGTGCCTCGAAGCGTGGGCCCACGAGCACGTGCCCCACGCCGAGCCCTTCTTTGGTGGCACCGACGAGCACGCTCGCGAAAAGGCCGGGCAGGAGCATGCCCTTCCGAGCCGCGAGGGGCGCGAGGGTGCCGCGAACGTCCACCGCGGTGATGGGAATGCCGTAGAGCTCTCTGAACTCGCCGCCCGCGGCGAACCCCAGGGAAATTTTCTTCGTCGGAGCCTCGTTCGCGGCGTCGGGCGGCGAGGGCGTGTCCCGCACGAGCTCCTGAGCCCGCGCGTGAGCGGACAGCGCGAGCAGCGCAGCCGCAACGAACGTCGTCGTTCCGTGGTTCATGCTCAATCGTCCTCGTCGTCTTCGGGAGGCTCGTGAGCGAACCATTCGGTGCAATAGCCGGCGGCTGAGATGTCGGAGCAGCTCGCTTGCTCGACCACGTGGCTCTCGTCGACGGAGAGATCCGGAAGCGTCGGCGGGTTGCAGTCGCCGTGATCGACGTACACGCACGCGAGATTCGACGCGTAGAGCGGCCGACAACAGCTTTGGATGCGAGCGAGCGCTTCTTCGCACTGCACCTCGTCCTCACGCAGACCGGGCGCGGGCATGCTCCGCACACCGAGCCCGAGCAGCACGAAGACCGGCAACGCAAAGAGCACGCGTCGAGCGAGCGCCGCGAGCGGAGCTTCGCCCTGCGTCGAGTCCGAAGACTCGCCGAAATCGACCATGCCGCGAGCACTGCAAGCGATGTGCCGCGCGGGTCATATTCACGCTCCAGTGCGAAATGCGCTCCCGCGCACTCGCCGGCGTGCGCCGACGACCACAGCGGCAACACACGCTGTGCGTCGGCGGCACAGCGCGCGACACCGGAGCTGCTTTCTCGTTTCGAAACACCCACGTTCGCTTGGGTGTAAGGTGGGCGCGTGGTGCGAGGTGTGGTGCAACCTGGGACGACGAGCATGCACGGCGCGTTCGGCGCCCTGCTCGGAGCGGTGTTGGCACTCGTGCCGTCGGCGTGCGGCCTCTCGACGCGTTCGAGTGGCACCGAGCCGGGCGCGGGAGCGGGCGCGCCCGCGTCGAGCGGCGGGAGCGCGAGCTTCGGCGGTTCGGCCGGAAGCGCCGGCATGCCGGGCGTTACCGGCGGCGGCGACGCCGGAACCACGTTTTATGACGGCGCCGGCGGCGCGCTGCCCGTCACGGACGGGGTGTGCGGCGACGGGCTTCACGAAGGGTACGAGACGTGCGACGACGGCAACACCGTCGGCGGCGACGGCTGCAGCCAAGCGTGCCAAGAGGAGTACGGCTGGGCATGCCAGCCGGTCGGTCCGTGCACGAGGATCGGCCGTTGCGGGGACGGCGTGCTCGACCCGCTCGAGACGTGCGACGACGGCAACACCCGTTCGGGCGACGGCTGCAGCGCCGACTGCGCCGTCGTCGATCCGGGCTGGTTTTGCCCGGCTCCAGGCCAGAGTTGCCGTCCGATCTGCGGGGACGGCCTCGTACTCGGCGGCGAGCAGTGCGACGACGGCAACCGCGTGGACGGCGACGGGTGCTCGAGCGCGTGCCTTTTGGAGTGCCCGAAGGGCGGAAGCGCCGCAGCCGGAGCGCCGGGCGACGCGTGCGGCGAGGTGTGCGGCAACGGCGTTCGCGAGGCACCGGAGGAGTGCGACCTCGGCACGGCGCAGGACGACGGGAGCTACGGCGGCTGCACGGCGGATTGCCACTACGGCCCCTACTGCGGTGACGGCATCGTCAACGGTGAAGAGGAGTGCGACGACGGAACGAACCAGGCGACCTACACCAAGGAGTACGATCCGAACGCGTGCGGCGTCGGTTGTCGCCCGCCTGGGTATTGCGGCGACGGCATCATCGAAACGCTTTACGGCGAGCAGTGTGACGACGGCGAAAAGAACGGCGCCGGGCGCTGCAACGGCGGCTGCACGTTCAGCGTGAAGTAGCCGCGTCGCGGATTGCGCTTGGATGCTGGCGTCCGGGGCGTTCGGAGGCTAGGACGGGCGGTCCATGCAAGCGCTGTTCGATGAGATGCGCCGAGCGAGCCTGCCCGCGGTGTGGTCGCAGGGGGTGAAGCTCGCGCGCGCCGACGCGGTCTCGAACGCCGCGCGCTCGGAGTCGAGCATCACGCTGCGGGTGAAGGCGCGAGGCCACGCCGTCGCGCCGACGGTGACGCTCTACCCGGAAGAGCGCGAGTGGTCGTGCGATTGCGGCGGCGCGGCCGATCCGTGCATGCACGCCGTCGCGGCGGTGATCGCGACGCGCGAAGGGACGGCCCAGGAAGCCGGCGCCGACGCCGCGAAGAGCGCGCCGCCCGCTCGGCTCGTTTATCGCCTCGGCACGCGGGGCAAGACGCTGACGCTCGCGCGCTTCGTCGTTCGCGCGAACGGCGAGGAGCAAGCCGTGACGGGACTCGCGTCGCTCATCGCGACGGGCGCGTTGCCGGCCGGCGTCACGCCGACGCACGACGATCTCACCCTGGATCGCTTGCTCGCGAGTTTTCGGCGCGACGTACTGCCGCTCGCGCGCCTGCCGGGGCTCTTGGCGTCGCTCGCGAGCGCCGAGCACGTGACGCTCGACGGCGCGCCCGTCAAAACCTCCGGCGACGTCCTCATGCCCCGCGCGGTGGTGGACGACGCGCCGAACGGCGGCTTCACGCTGACGCTCGAGCGCGACCCGTCGATCACGGCCGTCGTGGCCGAGGGCGTCGCGCGCGTGGGCGACACGCTGCAGCCGCTCGGGGAAACCACGGCGACGGGCCTCTTGCTCGAGCGGCTGCCGCTCGCTCGCGCCTTCACGCGCGAGCAGCAGGCGGATCTCGTGACGGTCGTCTTGCCCGAGATCGAGACGCGCCTGAGCGTCGACATGCGCACGAATCGCCTCCCGCGCGCGACCACGACCGCGCGGCCGCGCATCGCGTTCGATCTGTCGCACCACGGCCATGCGCTCTCGGTGTTGCCGCTCCTCGTTTACGGCGAGCCGCCGGTCTTGCGCATCGACGGCGACGTCGCGACCGCGCTCGGCGACGACGCGCCGGTGCGCCGCCGCGACGACGAGCGCGCGCTAGTGCGCAAGTTACGCGACGATTTGAACCTCGTGACCGGCCGGCGCGTCGACTTCGACGGTCCCGAAGCGGCTCAATTTGCGGCGAAGCTCCGCGGCTGGCAGCAGCGAACGGCAGAGGGTCCGCGCCGCGATCTCTTCGCGGCGCGCGCGCTCCTGCCCCGCATCGAGCTCACGGGCGACGCCTTCGACGTGAGCTTCGAAACGGACGGCGACGAAGACGTGACGCAGGCGCCGCGGCGAGCGAGCGTCGCGGCGGTCTTTTCGGCGTGGCGCGACGGGCTCGAGCTCGTGCCGCTCGAGGGCGGCGGCTGGGCTCCCCTGCCCGCGGGTTGGCTCGAAAAGCACGGCCATCTCGTGCAGGAGCTCTTGCTCGCGCGCGACGCCGAACGGCGCGTGCCGACGGCGCTCTTGCCCGAGCTCGGGACGCTCGCCGAGGGTCTCGGACTCGAACGGCCGCCGGGGCTCGCGCGCCTGAAGCCGCTGCTCGAGGGTTTCGGGGGCATCGCGAGCGCGCCGCTCCCGGCCGATCTGCGCGCCGAGCTCCGGCCGTATCAGCGCTTCGGCGTCGACTGGCTCGTGTTCTTGCGCGACGCGGGGCTCGGCGCCGTGCTCGCCGACGACATGGGTCTCGGCAAGACGCTGCAAACCATCTGCGCCTTGCGCGGCAAGACGCTCGTCGTGTGCCCGAAGAGCGTCGTCTACAACTGGCTCGACGAGATCCGCCGCTTTCGACCCGGGCTCCGCACGGCCGTCTATCACGGCCTGAAGCGCGAGCTCACCGACGACGCCGACGTGACGCTCACGACCTACGCGACGCTGCGCAGCGACACGAGCGAGCTCGTCGCCCGCCACTGGGACATCGTCGTGCTCGACGAGGCGCAGGCGATCAAGAACGCCGACAGCCAGACGGCGCGCGCCGCCTTTCAGCTGCCCGGCGGGTTTCGCGTCGCGCTCAGCGGCACGCCCGTCGAGAATCGGCTCGAGGAGCTCTGGAGCGTGATGAACTTCGCGAACCCGGGGCTGCTCGGCAAGAAGAGCGCGTTCTCGGAGCGCTACGTCGCGCCCATCGCGGTCGGCGCGGCCGAAGCGGGCGAGCGCTTGCGCGCGAAAATCAGGCCTTTCGTGCTCCGGCGCATGAAGCGCGACGTGGTGCCCGAGCTGCCGCCGCGCATCGACAGCGTGCTCAACGTCGAGCTCGACGCGTCCGAGCGCGGCGTCTACGACGCGGTGCGCGCGGCGACGCGGCACGAGCTCACGGCGCGGCTCGGCCACGGCGACAGCGTGCTCGCGGCGCTCGAGGCGCTCCTTCGCCTGCGCCAGGCCGCCTGTCACTCGGGGCTCGTCCCCGGGCAGAACGCCGAGCGCTCCTCCAAAATCGATCGCTTGCTCGAAACGCTGGAAGAAACGGTCGCCGACGGTCACAAGGCGCTCGTCTTCTCGCAATGGACGAGCCTGCTCGATCGCGTGGAGCCGCACCTGCGCGAGGCCGGCATTGCGTTCACGCGCCTCGACGGCGCCACGGACGACCGCGCCGAAGTCGTTCGCACCTTTCAGGATCCGGCGGGTCCGCCGGTGATGCTCGTCTCGCTCAAAGCGGGCGGCACCGGTTTGAACCTCACCGCGGCGGACCACGTCTTTTTGCTCGATCCGTGGTGGAACCCGGCCGTCGAAGACCAAGCCGCCGACCGCGCCCACCGCATCGGCCAGGACCGCCCCGTCATCGTCTATCGCATGGTCGCCAAAGACACCGTGGAAGAGCGCATTCTCGCGCTCCAAACCAAAAAACGCTCGCTCTCGGACGTGGCGCTCGGCGACGCGAATCAAGCCACCGCGATCACGCGAGAAGAGCTCTTGGCGTTGCTCGAGTGATCGCGTGGGTACGGCATGCTAAACCCATCGCATGCGGCGGACGGCGGTGGCGCTCATGGTGCTCGTCGCCGCGTGCGGTGGGAAGAGTCGCAGAACCGAGAACACCGGCGCTCCGGCGACGAACGCTGAAGCCGGCGCTCCGGCGACGAGCGTCGATACCGGGGCGGGCGGCGCCGACGCATCGCCCGCGTGCGTGCAGTTCCGCGAGCTGAGCGACGCGCTCACGTCGTGTCAGGAGCTCTTCGGCGCGACCGATTCGGCCACGGAGTGCCCTGCCGATTTCGCGAGCGCCGTGGCCGCTGCGGGTTGGGCCGGGCCTGGGGGCGCCTACGTCCGCGTCGGCTGCGGCCTCACGTCGATCGTCCTCAACGCCGGTTTTTTCGGCGACAGCTACACCTTCGACGCGACGGGCGCGCTCGTCGCTTATTCGAATTTCGGCGACGAGAGCTGGGGGCCGTGCGACGCCGGCCAGTATCAATTCGGGCCGAGCGTGGACGCGTGTCGCGATGACCGCGACTGTGCTCTCGACCCGGCCGCGACTTCGGTCGACGCGGCGTGCCTGTGCGCCTGTCCCGCCACCCCGCCGAGCGACGGTATCGTCGCGACCGACGAGCGCTGCGTTTATCGCCCCGAACCCGGCTCGCAGGTGTGTCGAGACAAGCTCTCCGAGTGGGACCTCGCGAGCATCACGCAAGGCCCCACCCACGACGACGGCGGCCTCATCAGCCAAGGCTGCGGCTACACGGAGGTCGAGTGGCACCACGACGACGACGATCTCGTGTGCGTCTACGACGACGAGGAATCGCTCGTCGGCTTTTCGCGCACGGGCCCGGACGCCTGCCCGGGCGTTTCGGGCTGGAGCTTCGGCACGGCGTTCCCGGAGTGCAAAGGGGTCGTTTGCGCCTTCGGGGAGGAGGCGCGACCGATTTGGACGCCCCTCTGCGGCACCTACCCGTTCTTTCAGTGAATCACGGCCCGAGTGACGTCGCCTGAAAGCTCGTGAAGCCGTAGTCGCCGAGGGTGCCGCAGCCGCTGTCGCCGCGCCAAAAGCCGATGCCGGGGTTACCCCCGGGGTACGTCGCGTCGTCGGCCGTTGCGCGCACCGTCCCGTTCACGGAGAGCGTGACGTGACCGCCGACGACGCTCGCGCTCACGGTGTCGCCGTCGTGCATGCCGCCCGGGACGCTCCCGCTGCCGAGGTAGGTGTAATCGCCGACCGCGCCGTTCCAGCGCACGATTTGCGCGTAGGAGCCGTCGAACGCGACGTTGCACTCGTAACCCTGCGCCGAGTGCGCGCTGTCGGCCCAGCGGAGCAGCACCTCGACTTCGTGCGTGCAGCTCGTGTCGATGGCGCCGAGCGCGACGACGGCGCTCGCCTGCTGATCGGCCGAAAATCCGTCGAGATAGGCGTAGGAATCGTCGTAACCGGTGGGCCCGGAGCGCGCGACACCGAGCGCTTGCGTGCCGAACGCGACGCCGTTGTCGGTGTTCACGGTCGTCCAGTCGAGACCGAGATGATGGAAATGGCCGCCCTCCGAGATGGGCGACTCCGTCGCGTCGAAAGTCGTGCTGTAGGCGACCGGTGCCGCTCCGGCTCCGCCGCCCGTCGTCACGCCCCCGTTCGCGCCCCCGTTCGCGCCCGCGGTCTCGCCCCCGTTCGCGCTGGCCGTACCGCCGGACGCGCCGCCCCCACCGCTCGCCGCCGCGTGACCCGCCGCACCCGCGAGGCCTCCGTTTGCGGGATCGGGCGTTACGGAACTCTTGTCGTTCCCGCCGCAGGCCACGACGGCAAGGAGCAGGTATCCTGCCGCGACGCCGCGCGAACCGACGCCAGCATGCCCACGCTTCATCGCAGCAGTCACTTCTTGGTTCAGCATCATCACGCTTCGGGCTACCTGCTCGTCGTCCGCACCGAGGCGCCCTTCGAGTCCGTCGCCCAAGTCGTCTCGGCGCTCGACGCGTGCGCGGACTCGCTCGAAGGCGTCGACTTCGCGCACCACGGCATTCTGTTCGACTGGCGGCGGAGTCCCATTTCCACCGATCCGAACATCCACAAGGCGCTCGCCGAGCGGATGGATGCCGTCGGTGAGCGCTTCGCGCGCCGCGCGATCTTGCTCGCCACGAGCGTCGGCACGATGCAGGCGTCCCGCGTCGGCCGCACGATGGGCAACCAGAAGATGCTCGTCTTCAACGACGAAGGCGCCGCCGTCGAGTACGTGCAGTACCCGTGAAGGGCGGCCGCGCGCCGTCTCACGCCGCGGCCGCGCGCCCGCTCACCTTGCGCCACGACGCGCGCTCGCGGACCTTCGACCACCACGCGAGCACGCTCGGGTGCTTCGAGACGTGCGCCTCGGCCGGCGTGAGGAGCGCGTATTCGAAATACGGCATGTAACAGATGTCGGCGAGCGTGAAGGCTTGGCCGCCGATGAAGGGCCGCGCGGAAAGCTCTTTCGCGAGGACGCCGAGCGCCTTTTCGAATGCGGCGCCCGCGTGCGCGAGCACCGTCGAGTCTTGCTCGATGCGCAGGAGGTAGTGGTAGACGAACTTCATCGCGTGCGCCGAGAAGTTCGCGCTCTCGATGCTCATCCATTGATCGACGAGCGCTCGACTCCGGAGATCCGTCGGCATCAAGCGGCCGCCCGCGCGCGCGTCGAGGTAGCGACACATCGCGTGCGTTTCGTAGAGCGCGAAGCCTTCGTCGTCGAGCGCCGGCATCTGCCCGAACGGCTGGCGCGCAAGATGAGCCTCCCCGCGTTGCTCTTGTTTGGCAAAGTCCACGTGAACGAGCTCGTACGGCGTCTCGAGCTCGGCGAGCGTGGTCAACACCTTGCGCGTATTCGTGCTGAGTGGGTCCCCATAGATTTTCATGACGTCGAGCTTACAGCCGGCGTCACGGGCTCGGACTGAATTTCCGACTTCGAATGAGGCAGTGCGCACTCATCTGTGCGCGCGCATCCCACGTTGGCGGACACGCCGGCCGTGAAACGCGTTTTCAACCACGTGATTTGGTGTCGAGGAACGCCGCGTGCGTCCAACCGAAGAGCGCTCGGACTGAAAATACGGCGGGTGCCGGAGGGCTCGAACAACTACAGGGGGCATGCGCCGTTCGTTGCGAAAAACCGGGCTCGCCGTAGCGATCGTCGTGTGTCTCGGTTGCGGCACGCAAGCCGAACCGGGAAGCCCGACGCATGACGGCGCCGCGACGGCCGGGGGCATGGGCGGCGCCGGCGTGACCGCGGGAACGACGTCGAACGGCGCGTCCGGCGCGCCAGCGGGCGGTTCGAACGGCGCGAACGGCGGCGCGAACGCGAGCGCTGCGGGCGGCGCCGGCACGGTCGCCGGAGGAGCGAGCGGCGGCGGACGCGGTGGCATGAGCAACGCGGGCCGCGACGACGGCGCCGGAGGCACGAGCGGCGCGAACGGCGCGGGCGCGGGCGGTCGCGGCGGCGGGGGCGCGAGCGGCGCGCCAGGCAGCGCTGGAAAAACCGGCGCGGCGGGGACGAGCGGCACGGCAGGTGCGGCTGCCGGCGCCGCGGGCAGCAGCGGGAACGATCCGTGCGGCCCGGAGAACCCCGCGGTCGTGCCGCTGCCCGTCATCGGAGCCGCGACCTTCGACGTGACGGCGTACGGCGCCACGGGCGACGGGAAAACCGACGACACGTCGGCGCTTCAGGCCGCGCTCGACGCGGCGGGGAGCGCCGGTGGGGGCACGGTGACGATCCCGAAGGGCACGTTTCTGAGCGGACCGATCGTGCTGAAGAGCTCGACGGCGCTCGAGCTGTCGAGCGGCGCCGTGCTCGAGATGCTGCCGCGAGCGAGCTACACGAGCACGAGCGCCTTCATCACCGCCAACGACGCGCACGACATCGCGATCGTCGGCTCGGGCACCATCGAGGGCCAGGGCCAAGACTGGTGGGACGCGTTCGCCGCGGACTCCTCGATCACGCGGCCGCAGGAAGTGAGTTTGTCGAACTCGACGCGCGTCGCGATCGAGGGCATTCGGTTGCAGAACTCCCCCGAGGAGCACATCTGGGTGAAGGGCGACACCGACGTCACGGTGACCGGCATCACGATCTCCACGCTGGCCGTTTCCGGCAAAAATCCCCCCAAGAACACCGACGGCGTCGACATCGGCGCGAACGGCGTCTTCTTCTGCAACGACGACATCGCCTGCGGCGACGACAACGTGGTGATGGAGGGCAGCAACATCTACGTCGCTTACTCGAACTTCGGCGTCGGCCACGGCTGCTCGATCGGCAGCATCACGGAGAAAGGTGTCTCGGACGTGACGGTGGACCACGTCACCTTCGACGGCACGACCTCCGGCATTCGCTTGAAATCGGCGCGCGACCGCGGCGGCCTCGTCGAGCGGCTTTCTTACACGAACCTCAGCATGACGAACGTCGAGAACCCCGTGTACATCACGTCGTACTACCCGACGCTGCCCACGGATCCGAAGGCCGACACCGCGCAGGCCGTGACGGACACGACGCCCGAATGGCAAGACATCGTGCTGAGCCACGTGACCGCCACGGGCTCGACCAACGCCGGGATCTTGTGGGGCTTGCCGGAAGCCAAGATCCAAAACCTCACGTTCGACGACGTGCAGCTCTCCGCGAAGACCGGCATGCAGATCGTGCACGCGGAAGGCGTCACCTTCGTCAACGGGTCGACCGTCACGCCGAAGTCGGGCGCCGCCGTGACGACCTACGACGCGGACGTCACCGGCATCACGACCACGTCTTTCTGAGCCTTCACGCGCGAGCGCACGCGGCGTCCCGACGGCGAGGGCGACGTCGCGCGCATTTGCCTCTGCGGTGACGCGACACAAGACCATTGACAGCCATAAAAATGCACCTACAAGTATTGGGTAACCAACTGGTTACCCATATGACCCCCGCCCGCCGGCTCCCGAAGACCCCCGAACCCCGCCCGGACGTCTTTCGCGCCATCGCCGATCCCACGCGGCGGGCCATCCTCGACCGGCTGCGCGCGGGGCCGGCGCCCGTCAACGCCCTGGCGAGCGACTTCGCGCAATCGCGGCCCGCCATCTCGAAGCACCTGCGGGTGTTGAAGGACGCAGCGCTCGTGACCGAACGGCGCGCGGGGCGCGAGCGGCTTTACGAGCTCCACTCGCGCCCGCTCCAGCAGGTCGCCGGCTGGGTCGAAGGGTACCGAGCTTTCTGGCTCACGAGCCTCGAGAACCTCAAACGCTACCTGGAGAAAGAAGAATGAACGCGTTGAAATTCGCCACCGCACGCGCCATCGCGGACGTGAGTCGCGGCATGCTGCTCGCCACCATCGACATCGCCGCGCCGGCCGAGCGCGTGTTTCGCGCGGTGACTTCGGAAGAGCTCACGCGCTGGTGGGGCTCCGAAGACACCTACAAAACGACGCGCTGGACCGGCGACGTACGCAAGGGCGGAGCGTGGCGCACCGAGGGCGTCGGCCGCGACGGTAAGCCCTTCGCCGTGCACGGCGAATTCCTCGAAGTCGAGCCGCCGCGCAGGCTCGTCCAAACCTGGAGCTACGACTGGGATACGACCGGCGGCGTCACGACCATCACCTGGCGTTTCGAGCCCATCGAGGGCGGCACCCGCGTCGTCGTGCATCACGAAGGCTTCGGCGCCGCGGAGGACGCGTGCGCGAACCACGCGAACGGGTGGGAACGAGTGCTCGCCTGGCTTTCCGGCTACACGGGAGCGACGGCGTGAAGCGCGTCACGCCGTTGCGCGTCGCTCGCCGTTGCCTCTCCGTTCGTCAGTGCTTGTTCGCGAAGGCGATGCCCGCTTCGACTTGCTTGATCGCCTGATCGGTGAAGCCGAGCGCCTTCACGCGGTGGCCGCCCTTGTCCGACTCCGCGGCGGCGAGCTCGGCGCGCGCGTCATTCAGGTGCTTCAGCGCGGCGTCCATGTGCGGCTGCGTTTCGGCCGATGCCGAGTTCACCCACGAGCGACCGAGCGTCACACCGAGCAGCACCACGAGCGCGAGAGTCGAGAATTTCCACTTGTTCATGGGCGGCATTCTCGGGCGCGGGGGCGCGCCGATCAATCGAGGAAACTTGCGGCCGAGGCGCGTGCAGCGAGATGAAAACTCACGGTTTCGTGACGGCGTAGAAGAAGTCGCGCGGTGACGCCTCGTTCACGTATTCGTCGGAAGCAAAGAGCAGGTTCGGCACGAGCGGCGTCGCGCGGGGCCGCACGCCGGGAGCGCGTTTCGCCGGATCGCCGTAGAGCAAGAAGCGCACGTACGCGTAGTTCACGTCCATCTGCACGGCGGTGACGGCGCCGCTCGCCCGCATGCCCTCGGCGAGAGCGCGCGTCGAAACGGCTTCTCCGAGTGCGACGAACAGCGTCTCGCCCCTCGCGTCGATACCCATGGCCGAACGACGGATGATCGTGGCGCCGTCGACGGCCGCGCCCCATTCGACGCCGTGCGCCGCGTCGACCGCCGGGTTCACGCTTCCGTTCTCGACGAGGCACGGTGGCCCCTGGCGAAACCCGCTCATTTTCGGCTCGGTTTCCGCGAGTGCGCTCCACGGAGCGATGCGCAAGGAACCGTCGGCGTAAAACGCGACGGTGCACGAGCCCGCGAGCGGCGGGAGCAACACCACGCCGTCCGACATCATGCCGAAGTGGCCGTGCATCGTCTTGAAGCCGCCGTCCCACGCGGCGAGCAAGTGACTCACGTCACTCGCAGGGACGAGTCCGGGGCGGCGGGAGCGCGGGAGTGCGTCGGAGATCGGCTCGAGCGTTCCGGGCTTCGACCGGACGGCGACGCGCCGGAGATCGAGCGCGACGACGGCGAGCGCGGTGTACGGACGCTTCGGATCGGGGTGGATGAGCATGCGCACGATCGACGACGGCATGCCGGGGATGGAACTCCAGCGGCCGTCGGCCGAGCGCGCGACGTTCGGGTACGGCGGCGTCCCGGGCGGCGGCGGAAAGGTCTCGCTCTGCGGCGGCGCGGGGCCGGCCTCCCACAGGGTGACGGGCGGCTCCGAGCCGTGCAGCGTCAGTTTGACGCGATCTTCCAGCGAATAGGCGCGATCTTCGAGCCACGCCACGGCGCGCTGGCCGATGATGCGGCGAAGCCCGTCGACCAGCGCGGGCGCGGCGCCGAGCACGTGGTGCATCGCCCACCACGCGCCGCCGAGTGCCACGCCGAAAACGAGAGCTGCGAGTGCCAGAATACGCGTGAGACGCCGCGCCGCGAGTGCCTTCCAGATTTTCAAGCGGACGAGCGATAGCGTGCGCCGCCGGCCCCGTCGAGCACCGTCCGCGCGCGTCCGCGGAACCCGCGCGCGGCGAGCTCGAGAGCGCGTCACGTGAGTGCACGTGTGACGCGCACGCACAAGGCGTGACACCGCCGATGAAAGGCCTTTGAGTAAATCACGCCTGCACGCGATTTCACGCCTACCTCGACGCTCATCCACGCACGTCCGCGCCCGAGGACCCACGTTGTTTATCCGCGCTTCGTCTCCTAGTCTCGTGCGCGGCTCCGGTGCCCCGGGCCCAACCCGACAACGAGGTAGCGAGATGAACAAGGGACGGATTCAAATCTTGTCGAGCGTGGTGCTCGCGACGTGCTTGGGCGTGGCGGCGAACGGCTGCGGCGGCGGCGACGACGACAACGGCGGCGGCAGCTCGGCGACGGGCGGCACCGCGGGCAAAGGCGCGGGCGGCAAAGCCGGCGGCGGCGCGGCGGGTGCGAGCGGGCACGGCGGCGGAGCGGGCGGCACCGGAGGTAGCGCGGGCGCGAGTGCGACCGGCGGCGGCGCCGGCACGAACGCGACGGGCGGCGCGGGGCTCGGCGCGGGCGGAAGCGCTGGAATTTCAGGCTCGGCGGGGGTCGGGACGGGCGGCACCGTCGCCCAGGGCGGCACGGCCGGGACGACGACCGGCATGGGCGGCGCTCCGATGGGCGGCATGGGCGGCATGCCCTCGTATTGCTACGAGAGCCTCTACGTCCCGCTCGCGATGGAGAACGATCAGGCCGACTTCGAGATCGACTATGGCGACTCGACGCCGGTCAATCTGTCGGCGACGACGCTCTCCGTCCGACTTCGTGCGGAAACGACCGGCAACGCGGGCGGGCTCCAGGTCTACGTGAAGGACGGCTCCGCGCAAAACTACGCGGTGGCCTACCTCGGCTGGAACAACCTCACCGACCTGTCGAGCTTCACGACCCTCACCTACGACCTCTCGCAAGCCACCGGCGGTACCGGCTTCGATCCGACCGTGATCCGTTACGTCGGCATCAACGTCACGGCGGGGAGCACCTTCGACGGCGCGACGTGGGCCCCGGCGACGGTGTACGTCGACTCCATCACGTTCTCGGACGGCGCGACTCCGAACCTCGATTTCAACGACGGAGTCGTGAAACTGAACGTCAATCAGTACAACAGTCCCGTCACCGGAGCGACGGCGAGCGCCGCGATTTGCCAGGACGAGACCGGCAGCGGCGGCATGGGCGGCATGAGCGGCTCGTCGGGCGTCGCGGGCTCGAGCGCGAGCGGCGGCATCGGCGGCCAACTGGGCACGGGCGGCACGGAAGCGGGCGCCGCGGGCATGAGTGGTGAAGGCGGCGTCGCGGGCGCCGACGAAGGCACCGGCGGCTCGAGCGTGACCGGCGGCACGGGCGGCAGCGCCGGCACGAGCGGCGGCGGCGCGGGCAACGGAGGTACGAGCAGCGGCGGCGCGGGCAACGGCGGCGCTGGCGGCAAAGCGGGCGCCGGCGGCAACGGCGGCGCGAGCGGACACGCGGGTGCGGGCGGGAGCGGCGGCGCCTCCGCGAACCTCATCACGAACGGCGACTTCGAATCCGACACGACCACCGGCTGGTCGTCGTGGGGGACCGGCACGTTCCAAGTCTCGACCGTGGCGCACTCCGGCACGTACAGCTTGCTCGTGACGAATCGCACGGGCTCGAACCTCAACATCCTGCAAGACGTGTCGGCCGTCGTTTCGGTGGGTCACACCTACGCGGTCTCCGGCTGGGTACGCACGAGCGTGGCGGCCACCGGGCACTTCACGGTCGAGATCTCGTGCGCGAACGCGGGCAACTCCTACGTCTGGCTCGAAAACCCCGCGGTCAACCTCTCGAACACGGGCTGGACCGAGCTCACCGGCACGATCGACCTCACCACCGCGTGCACGAGCGTCGCGAACGACACGCTCACCGGCGTGGATCTCTACCTCGAAGGGCCGGCCGCGAGCGTGGACGTGTATCTCGACGACGTGACGATGACGCAGAACTGAACGGCGCTCGCCGACAAAACACCGACGCCGCACGGCCTTTCGGCGTGCGGCGTCGGCGCTCGAGTCGCGTCGAGTCAGCGCGCGTCTTGTTTCACGGCTTCGCCTGCTCGTACGCGGCGCGCCCCGACGTGTCCGTGTAGTAGTCGACCACCTGCAGCGTGAGCTGGCGCGTCGCGTTCGTCTTGTCGGTGAGCGTCACGTTGTGGACGAAGAGACCGAACTTGTAGTTCCAATCCTGATAGTCGGCCGTGTCGATGCCGCCGACGCTGCCCGTGTAGTGGAACTCCTGACCGACCGTGAACGTGTAGCTGTCGGTCTGGTCCCAGCTCTGCGTGTACTGGATGCCGACGAGACCCGTCGAACCGCCGCCGGCCGAGCTCGACGTCGTCGTGCTGCCGCCGTTCGCGAGCTCGGTCGCCACGTCGATGCTCGCGGCCTGCACGATCTTGAGGCTCGCGCCGACCGTTTGCGGCGCGCTCACCCAGAGCACGCCGGGGGCGCTCGCGTCGGGCTCGCTCGGGTAGCTCGCGGGGTCGCCCGCCGTGTGCGTGATGACGGTCGCGTCGATCGGGAGCTCGCCGGCTTCGAGGCTCGCGTTGTAGTCCGTGACGGTCCACTCGTAGGTGTCGGTCGCAATGGGCTCGTTGATCGTGATTTTGGTACCGAGCGCGTCGGATTGGGCCGCGCTCACGATTTCGTATTCGTACACCTCGCACAACGTGCCGTGGAAGACGACCATGTCCTCCGGGAAGTAGACCGTCGACGTCGAGGTGAAGCTCTGCATCGAGGTCTGGGTGTTCGTGGTGCCGAACTGCTGCGACATCGAGTACTCGGCGGTGACGCCGAAGAAGTCGCCGATGATGGGCGGGGAGATGTCGGTCGAGAACGTGATTTGGTCGGTCACGTCGTACTCCGTGGTCGAGTCCTGCTGCTCGGACGCGGTCGCGCCGTAGCTCGTCCAGGAATCCCCGTAGTCCTGGTTGATGCCGGCTTTCACCGGCGGCGTCGCCACGACGGCGATCGGCTTCGGATTCATGAGCTCTTGATGTTTGTTGCCGGTGTAGCGCACGCGCATCGCGTCGGCGTCGAAGTCGCCGGCGGTGAGGAAAATCGGCGAGCTGTCGCTCGCGACCGTGAACGCGGGGAGCGCCGCGCTCGCGAGGCCGTATTTCTCGGGAGTGCCGCTGCCGCTCGCCGCGCTCCACACGCGCGTCGGCGTGAGCGTCGTGCCGGTTTTCACGCCGACGAGCACGTCGCTCGCGAGATTTTGCAGGTTGCCGGCCGCGGCCGTGACGGCGAAGACGGGGGAAGCGACGCTCGCCGCGATGGTGACCACGCTCGCGCCCGTCCAGCCGCTCGTCGTGAACGGATAGTGGAAGAGCCGCACGTCCTTGCCGTTCGCGTTGTCGGCGTCCGCGCTCTCCACGAGAAAGAGCTCGTCGCGTTTCGGCACGAGGCCGTGGGTCGGGCCGGCGTCGGGCGACGTGTCGGGCAGCTGCACGCGCGTGTCCGCGACGACGGCTTGCCAGGCGTCGGGAGCGGGCTGATTCGTCCGCGTGTTCGGCAGCTCTGCGAACCCCGGCTTCGCCTCCTTGCACGGCGAGCTCCCGCACGCGTCGTCGAAGACGACGAAGTTCAGCTGCGGTCCCGTCGCGTTCTCGCCCGAGTCGTAACCGTCGACGACCGCGACGAGCTCGTCGCGCACGTCGTCGTCGAAGTTGCCGCGCATGAGCTTGAGGTCGCTGGCGGTGAGGTTGTCGGTGAAGACGAGGCCCGTGTCCTTGCCGGTCACCTTCTTGAGCTCGGGGTAGCTCATGCTCGCGTCGTCGAGCACGTGAAGCTCGAGGTTTTGAGCCTGATCGACGTTCATGCCCGTGTCGATCAAGACGGCGAGCTCGGGCGCGGCGTCGTCGTCGAAGTTGCCGAACGTGGCCGCGATGTGCTTGCCCTTCGCGAGAAACGGCTGCGCGAGGAGCTCGTACCCCGCGAGCTTGTCGTCGTACACGCGCGCGACGACTTGCCCGTCCGTCGTCACGGCGGTGACCAGGATTTCGTCGCGTCCGTCCTGGTCCACGTCGGCGAGCGACACGTTCGCGTGCGTGAACGGCGAGGTCGTCTGACCCACGGCGTCGGGCACGACGAAGTCGTCGACTCCCGTGAAGAGCTCGTCCTGCCGCTGTGCCTGCGGGCCCTGAATCGTCGTCGAATCTTCGACACGAACGTGCAGGTCCGAGCCCACGAAAACCGCCGCCACGAGCTCGGCGTTGCCGTCGTCGTCGACGTTGCCGCTCGCCGTATCGGCGACGGTCGCGCCCGCGAAAAGAGCCGCCGCAGACGCCTTCAACGCCGCGTAGTTTTCCTGCGCGTCGTCGAGCGTGGCCGCGAAGCCGGTGCCGCTCTTCACGGGCGCGAGGATGCTGACTTCGTCGCGCGGGGCGAGCGTGAGCTCGGCCGCCAGCAACGGCTGAGGATGGGTCGGCTCCGGGGTGTCGTAGCTGTCGATGGTGTAGTCCGAGCCCGTGAGCGACGGGCCGTCGGGCGTGCCGGTCGAGCTCGAGCCGCCCTTCGCGGTGCTCGCCGACCCGCCGCTGCTCGAGCCGCCCGCCGACGTGCCCGCCGAACCGGCGCTGCTCGAGCCGCCCGTCGCGTTCGCATTCCCGGCCGCTTCGTTCGCGGAGGAGCCCGCCGCGGCGGCGCCCCCGGTCCCGGCTGCCGAACCCCCGGTCGCGTCGGGATCCGCCGCATTCCGGCCGTCGGCACTCGCATCCCCACCGCCGCCGCAGCCGATGAGCGCGCTCGCGGCGCCGATCACGAAGAGTCCCGACAGGTAGCCCAAAGAATGCTTGAACGTCGTCATCACTTGCTCCCGAACGGCGAAAAGCGCCGTCCGAGAGCACGTTCAGCAACGCGTGTGCCAGCGGGCGATCGCCGGGATTTTCGGGCAAAACGCACGCGACAGAGGTGACGCGTGCAAGCGCTTGCACTGCGACGCGTGCAGGCGCTTGCACCGGCGCTCGCCGCCGTTCACCGGGGAACGGCGCCGTTCGCCGCGTTCGCCGAGCCCCGCCCGCCGCTCGGGCACCTCCGTTCACCGGTAGACCCGGCGCGTTCGCCGATAACCCCGGGCTCGAACCGGCCCTGCTCCCTAGTTTGAACCTCACGAAGACGCGAGTTGGCGCTTCGCGGAGGTCAGCATGGAGACTCAAACATACGCACGGTACGACCGGGACGCGACGGGCGGCGATTGGTTCGAAGAGGACGAATTCGAGGAGCTCAGCGAGCCCTTCGTCACCGAGGACGACTCGTTCGAGCAAGGCGCCGCGTTCGACGGCTTCAAGATTTTGGTTCGCTCCCAGGAGTTTCGCAGCGGTCGCCTGACGGCCGTGCTCTCGGGCGTGACGGTCGATTTGCGCGACGCGCGGCTCGATCCCGCGGGCGCGACGCTCAGCGTCGAGTCGGCGCTGAGCGGCATCGACATTCTCGTCCCGAGCGACTGGGAAGTGGTCTGCGACGTCGACGCCGTGTGCGGCGGGATCGACGGCAGTCGGCCCGGGAGCACGACGAAACAAGGGCCGCGCCTGCGGGTCACGGGCACCGTCGTAGCCGGCGGACTCTGTGTACGTTAGGAGGAGACTCGTCATGCGTACGCGACGTGGTCCCGGTATCTGGCCGGGCTTCATGCTGGTTTTGGTCGGCGCGGGCCTGCTCGCTCGCGAGTTCGGGCTCGTGCCGCACCACGTGCGGATCGTCGACTTCTGGCCGCTCTTCGTGGTGTTCATGGGCGTTTCGGGGCTCGCGCGGGCGCGCGGCTTCGTCGCGGGCTTGTTCTCGCTCGCGTTCGTCGCGATGGGCGGGCTGCTCCTCGCCGGCAATCTCGGCATGATCGCGTTTCCGGCGGCGCGGCTCTGGCCTGCGCTGCTCGTCCTGCTCGGGCTGTCTTTCATCGTACGCGGGCGCTACTACCGGCACCGCTTCCACGCCCATTGGGATCCCCCGAACGGCGGCGGTACCGATGACGGCGGCGGCGGAGGAGGAGGAGGCGGATACGGCGGCGGCGGATACGGCGGCGGCACCGGCCTCGGCGGGGCTTCGAAAGAGACGCCCGTCACGGTTCACCAGCGACACTCACAGTCGACGGACTCCGACCGACTGAACAAGCAGTACACGTTCTCGGGGGCGCAGCTCAGAATCGAATCGCAAGCTTGGCAAGGAGGCGAGCTCGGCGTCACGGCGGGCGGCGTCGAGCTCGACCTCAGGAACGCGCAACTCGCCCCCGAGGGCGCCGTGCTGGATCTCCGCGTCGTGATGGGCGGCGTGGAGATCCGCGTGCCGGACACGTGGCGCGTGCACTGCGAAGTGACGCCGCTCTTCGGCGGCGCCGACGACGCCACGCGCACGACGCAAGGCACGGCCGACGCTCCGCGCCTGCGCATTCTCGGCACGGTGACGCTCGGCGGCGTCAACGTGCGGAACTGATGCCCGGAAGTCTCGCGCTCGCGAAGGTCACGCCGTGCATCCCTTGCTCGCCCAGCGCCGCTCCCTCGGAGCGTACCTGCTCTTCTGGGCGTGCCTTTCCGTCGTGCCGTTCTTGCTCTTGCAAGCGGCCGCGCCGCTCGGGGCGCTCGTCCTCGCCGCCATTTGCACGGTCGCGTTCGCGCTCATCACCTTGCCTTCGTACTACTTGTGCCGGGCGCTCCCGCTCGGTCCGGGCCGCCTCGCTCGCGTCTCCTCGGCGCACGGGGCCGCGGCCATCGTCTGGAGTCTCGTCTTTCTCGTCTGCTGGAAGGCGTTCGTCGAGGTGCTCGCGTACGTTCCGGCGTGGCACGGCTTGCCGAACGACGTCGACCGCGCCGAGCCCGCGCTGCTCGGAGTCGGCGCGCTCTTCTACCTCCTCGTCGCGACGTTCCACTACATGCTCGCCGAGCTCGATCTCCGCCGCGACGCCATCGAACGCGAGGCGGCGCTCGCGCTCAACGCGCAACGCGCCGAGCTCCAGGCCCTCCGCGCCCAGGTGCACCCGCATTTCTTGTTCAACAGCCTGAACACGGTGAACGCGCTCATCGGTTACGATCCCGGCAAGGCGCGCGAAGCCTGCGTGCTCCTGGCCGATTACCTGCGCGGCACGCTCGGCGCGCAAGAGCACGCGCTCGTGCCGCTCGGCGACGAATGGGCGCTCTGCGAGCGTTACCTCGCCGTCGAGAAATTGCGGCTCGGCGAGCGGCTCGCGCTCGACGTCGAGCTCGACGAGCAAGCGCGCGCCTGCCTCGTCCCGTCGCTCCTGCTCCAGCCGCTCGTCGAAAATGCGATGACGCACGGCATCTCGCGCGTCTCCGACCCGGCGCCGCTCCGCGTCCGCGCGCTCGTGCGCGGCGAGCGCCTGGTCGTCGTGATCGAGAACGGCATCGACCCCGAGCCGCGGCGGCGCCCCGGCGGCGTCGGCCTCGCGAACGTGCGGGCGCGGCTCGCCGCGCAATACGGCGACACGGCGATCCTGCACGTCGAACGCGATGCGACGAAGTTCCGCGTGGTAGTCAAATTGCCGGCGCGGTCGCCCGCGAGCCCGGAGGCACGATGACGAAACCGAGTGATCCCGAACGGCGCGTGCTCATCGCCGACGACGAAGAGCCGGCGCGGCGGCTGCTCGCGGAATACCTCGGCGCCGAGCCCGGCTGGACGCTCGTCGGCCAGGCGAAGAACGGCCTCGAGGCCGTGCAGCTCGCGGGAACGGAGAAGCCCGATTTGCTGCTGCTCGACGTGCAGATGCCGAAACTCGACGGCTTCGAGGTGCTCGGCCTGATCGCGCCGGAGATCGCCGTCGTGTTCACGACCGCGTTCGACGAGTACGCCGTCCGCGCGTTCGAGGTCCACGCGGTCGATTACCTGCTCAAGCCGTTCTCGGCCGAGCGCTTCGCGCAGGCGCTCGTTCGCGCCGAAAAGCGCATCGGTGAGCGGCGCGCGCTCGCGGCCCCCGAGCTCGCCCGAGCCGCGCGCGCGCCCGGCACGTATTTGGACCGCCTCGTCATCCGCGACGGCGCCGAAATCCTGATCATTTCCGTGCGCGCGATCGATTTCGTCAAAGGCCAAGACGATTACGTCGAGGTCTTCCACGACGGCCGCTCCTCGCTCACGCAGCAGACGCTCGCGAGCCTCGAGACGAGCCTCGACCCGCGCCAGTTCGTGCGCGTGCATCGCTCCTATTTGCTCAACGTGAGCCGCGTCGCGCGACTCGAGCCGTGGGGGCACGGGAGCAAAGTCGCCGTGCTCGCCGACGGCCGCACCGTGCCCGTGAGCCGCTCGGGCGAAGCCCGGCTCAAAGCCGTGCTCGGCGTCTGACGGCGCCGAACGCGCGTCAGCGCCCGCGCCAGAACGCCTTGAGCGCGCGCGCGCGCCGGCGCAACAAACCGGGGATGCGCCACGCGTTCTTGAGCTGGCCGAGCTGGACCTCGCTGAGCGCGTCGGCGAGTCGGCCGAGCTCCGCGTCGAACGGCATCCAATACGGATCGGGACGGCCGCTGCGATCGACGGCGACGGTCTTCGGCCGGCAAAACGTGAGCAGCGACCAGCGGCTGTTCGCGACGCCGTAACCCGTCGCGCGCGTGCCGGACCACGCGAGGCCGGGCACCGCGCCCGTGAACGCGTGACTATTGACGGTCACGACGCCTACGTCGAGCCGCGACCCGACTCGTTCTGCGCGCGCTACGTCGCGCGACCAGATCGACGCGCCGAGCCCGTAGGCCGACGCGTTGACGAGCCGCTCGGCTTCGGCCGCGCCGCGCACGCGCACGACGGCGAGTACGGGCCCGAACGTCTCCTCGCGCACGACTTTCATCGCGGGGGTGCAGTGGTCGAGCAGGGTCGGCGGGTAGGCGAGCCCTTCGCCCGTTTTCTTCCCGCCGCAGATCAGACGCGCGCCGCGGGCGAGCGCGTCCGCGACGTGCTCTTCCACGACGGCGAGCTGCTCGGCGCGAGCGAGCGGATGGATCTCGATGTCCGGCGCGCCCGGCCCCGTGCGGAGCCGCGACCAAGCGCGCGTGAGGCTCGCGACGAACGCGTCGGCGATCTCTTCCTGCACGTAGGCGACCTCGATGGCGCCGCACGCCTGCCCCGAGTTCGAGAGCGCCCATTGCGTGACGCCCGCGGCCGTCTGCTCGAGATCGCAATCCGCGAGCACGATGGCCGCGTCTTTGCCGCCCATCTCGATGCTCGCCGGGATGCCGAGCTCCGCGCAGCGGCGCCGCACGCTGCCGCCCGCGCTGACCGAGCCGGTGAACACGCACGCGTCGATGCCGCTCTCGACGAGCGCCTGCCCGACCGCGGGCCCGCCTTGCACGACCTGCGCGACGCCGAGCGGCAGGAGCTCCGCCAAGTGATCGACGAACCACGCGCTCGTGCGCGGCGTTTGCTCGGAGGGCTTCACGATCACCGTGTTGCCGGTGAGGAGCGCCGGGAAGACGGAGCGATAGAGCCCGGCGACCGGGTAGTTCCACGGCGCGATGACACCGACGACGCCGCGCGGGACGAGCTCGATCTGCGCGCGCTTGCCGGGAAAGCCGAGCGGGTTCAGGCGCACGCGCTCGACCGCGCACTCGGCGACGAGGCGGTGCCAGGCCCGCACGGTGTCGAGCGGACCGAGCGCCTCGGTGAACGCACCCTCCACCTCATGCTTGCCCATCTCGGCTTTGGCGAGCTTCAGAACGGTCGCCCGGTCACGAAGCATGGCCCGCGCCGCCTTGGCCACGAGCCGGTAGCGCTCGTCGAGAGAACGGGCCGACCACTCCGGTTGCGCAAGGCGCGCCCACTCGATCGCCGTCTTGATCCCATTGAAGGCGTCCCCCGAGGCCGGAGAAACCGATTCGGTTTCACGTGACCCCGAATCAGCCCGCAGGCCGGAGAACTGGGTATCGAGTGTCCCTAACATCGGCGGGTCTGTGTAACAGACCGCTTACCGAACGTCAGCACCCTCGCCAAGGTCGGCAAACTAGGAAACAAATTTTCAGGTCCGGCGCATCGGCCGGACCCCCACGTGGCGGAAGCCCTCGTCTTAACTTCAAGACTCACCGCTTTTGACATAGTGAATCGCCAGTGCACGCGGACCGCACCGAAATCTCATCAGCGCCTTCTCTTGGATCGTGGACGGCCCGCTCGGCCCTCGCGCTGAGCGAGGCGATCATGCCGAGCTCGCGACAGACGATCGGTGCGGACGAAGTCAGCATCCGTCGTCTTTCCCAAATCCTGTCCACCCTGCCGCGCCCCGCAGCGCGCGGGGTCGGTGCCGCGTTCGTGCTGCTCGACGAGACCGCGCGGCTCGCAACGGGCAAGCCTTTCCGCGACCTCACGCGCGCCGAACAAGACGCGCTGCTCGGCCGCTGGGAAAGAAATCCGATCGTGCGGCCGGCCCTGTATGGCCTTGGTTTGCTGGCTAAATCAGCTCATTTCGATGCGCTGCACGCGGGCAAGCGGGCCCACGGGCTCGCCGTCGTGAGCGATGCGCGACCCACGCGCGGCGACGAGAACATCGTGCGCGCCGACGACTGGGCCCACGGGCCCGTCATCGAATGTGACGTGGTCGTCGTCGGTACCGGTGCCGGGGGAGCGGTCGTCGGCAGAGAGCTCGCGGATCGCGGGTTCGTGGTCTGTTTCGTGGAAGAAGGAGCGCGCTACCGGCGCGAGGACTTCGGCCGCGGCCTGATTCAGGCCCAAACCAAGCTTTATCGCACCACGTTCGCCTGGGGGTCGCCGCCGATCCCGCTCATGATGGGCCGGCTCGTCGGTGGTTCAACCGCGGTCAACGGGGGCACGTGCCTGCGCACGCCGGACTTCATTCTGGATGAATGGTGCGAGCGGCTTCACACGGACGACCTCTCGCCCGCGAACATGGCGGCGCGCTTCGCGCACGTGGAAGAGCGCTTGATCGTGGCGGAGCCGGAGCGCCGTCACATCGGACCGATCGCCGACATCATGGATCGGGGCGCGGCCGCGTTCGGGTGGCACTCGGGGCCCATCCCGCGGAACGCCGTCGGCTGCGAAGGGCAAGGCTTCTGCGGTCTCGGTTGCGCAACGGGCGCGCGGCGCAGCACCGAGCTTTCGTTTTTGCCCGGCGCGCTCGCGCAGGGCAGCACGGTGCTCTGTGAAGCGCGCGCGACGGCGCTCATTCGCGAAGGCGGACGCGCCGTCGGCGTCGAAGTGGTGTCGCCCGCGGGCCGCGCGCTCAGCGTGCGCGGCAAGGCCGTGATCTTCGCGGGCGGAGCGATTCCGACGCCGCTCTTTTTGCTGCGCCAGGGCGTCGCGAACTCGAGCGGCGAGCTCGGCCGGAATCTGAGTCTGCACCCGAGCGCGGGCGTCGGCGGCTACTTCGACGAGCGCGTCGATCCCGAGAATCACGTCCCGCAGGGGTACATGGTGGACCACTTCCTGCGCGACAACATCCTCTTGCTCGCCGCGCAGCCGACGCGCGAGGTCGCGCACACGTTGTTCCCGACGACGGGACAGCGGCTGATGCAGTCGCTCGACGCGGTGCCGCACCTCGGCATGCTCGGCGTGATGATCCGCGACAGCACGCGCGGTCGCGTCTGGCGCGACGTCGGCGGCCAGCCGCTCGTGACGTACAATCTCTGCCGCGAGGACGTGGCGCTCATGAAGCGCGCGCTCGTGTACGCGGGGGAGCTCTGCAGGGCGGCGGGCGCGCGGCGCCTGCACATCGCGCTCGTCGGCCAGAAGGCGATCGACTCCGACGCCGAGTTCGAGCACTTCAAGGCGCGTCCGCTCAAGGCGTCCGAGCTCGCGCTCATCAGCTATCACCCGCTCGGCACGTGCAAGATGGGACGCGACCCGAAGTCCAGCGTCGTGAACCTCGACCACGAGACGCACGACGTGCCGGGGCTCTTCGTCGTCGACGGCAGCAGCGTTCCCGGGCCGCCCGGTGTAAACCCGCAGCTCACGATCATGGCGCTCGCCACTCGCGCGGCCGAGCGCATCGCCGCGAGGCTCAGCTGATGGACGCCGTGATGGACTTCCCCGACACGAGGCGACTCGTGGGCTCGCCGTTCCCCGGCGCGGTCGGCAAGGCCATGCTGCTCGCGTCCGACCTCCGCACCCGGCGCTGGGACTTCGCGCTCACGCGCATTCGCGCCGAGCAGGAGCGCACCCTCCTCGACATCACGCGCCACGCGCGCGGCACCGCGTTCGGGTCACGGCTCGATTTCGCCGGCGTGCGCGGCTACGAGAGCTACCGCGTGCGCGTGCCCGTCGGCGACTACGACGCGTTTTCGCCGTACATCGAGCGCATGCGGCAGGGGGAGAAGAACCTGCTCGTGCCCGAGTTCATCCGTTACTACGGCAACTCGTCGGGCAGCTCGACCCAAGGCCGGCCGAAGTTCTTGCCGATCTCCGAGCGCCAGATCGCCGATCAGCGCCAGAGCGGCTCGGACGCGCTGATGCGCACGCTCGCGTGGTTGCGCGACGACGAGTTCCCGCGCGGCTTCACGCTCGGGCTCTTCCCGCCGACGACGATGAAGGAAGAGGGCCCGGTGCTCGTCACGTCGA
Organism: Polyangiaceae bacterium; assembly: GCA_035499895.1. Lineage (GTDB taxonomy): Bacteria > Myxococcota_A > Polyangia > Polyangiales > Polyangiaceae > PMG-095. Next base: position 40,853 of record DATJXW010000161.1, read on the forward strand.
ACCCGGCGTTGATGGTGACGCGCCTGCCGCTCTTCGCGCGCCCCGCGTACCTGCCGGACGAAGAGATCAAAAAGCTCGGCGACTACGACGAGAAGCTCACGCTCATCGCGCGAAAATACCTCGACCACGACGTGCGCGCGCTCGCGGGGACGACGTGTTGGTTCGGCGCGCTCTTCGAGCGAGTGCTCGACGAGGCGCGCAAAGCCGGGCGGCGGGCGAGCACGGTCGCCGAGATCTGGCCGAACCTCAGGATCTTGATGGGCGGCGGCGTTTCGGCGACGCCTTACCTGCCGGTCCTGAAGAACCTGCTCGGGCGTCCCGATTTTCTGCTGGTGGACAGCTACAACGCGACCGAAGGCGGCCTCTACGCCGTGACCGACCACCGGGACGAGCCCGGCATGCTCGTCCTGCCCCACCGCGGCACGTTCTTCGAGTTCGTGCCGCTCGCCGAGCACGACCGGCCGAACCCCACGCGCGTCCCGCTCTGGGAGGTCGAGCTCAACGTCCCCTACGCCATCGTGGTGACGACGCTCTCCGGCCTCTACTCGTACAAGCTCGGCGACATCGTGCGTTTTCCGCGGAAAAATCGCATCGAATTCGTCGGGCGGCTCTCCGGCTGCCTGTCCGTGACCCAGGAGCTCACGACCCACGTCGAGATCGAGCGAGCGGTCGCGCACGCCGTGAAACAAGTTCCCTGCACGACGCTCGACTTCGGCGCGAGCGCCGACGTGGGCGCGAAGAGCCGGTACCTCTTGTTCGTGGAGTTCGCTCCCGGTAAAGGTCCCGAGAACCTCGAGGCCTTTGCACGGGCCTTCGACGAGGGGCTCTGCCGAGAAAATCGCGTCTATCGCGAACACAGGAAGGACGACGTCGCGATCTTGCCGGCGCGCGTAGCCAGGCTCCGGCCGGGCGGCGCGCAGAGCTACCTGTCACTCATCACGCGCGGGAACGTCCAGGGCAAGTTCCCACGTATCATCGATCCGCAACGAAAGGACCGGATCGACGAGTTTGTAGAGCCCCAGTAGCCCTTTTTCATCCGGAAAACGGGCAGAGAGAGTTCGAGTAAACGAATGAAACGACGATTAGGCGTATTGGTGATCGGAGCTCATGGTGCGGTCGCGAGCACCCTCTTTGCGGGTGTGCACCTGATGCTGGAAGGGCTCGCTCCGCGAGTCGGAATGATCACGGAGAAGAGCGGTGAGAGCGCCGACGAATCCCTGGCCGATTGGTTCGACTTCGCGCCGCTCGAGGATCTCGTGTTCGGAGGCTGGGACCCCGGGCACGCGAACGCCTACGAGGGCGCGCTCAAGCACGGCGTCTTGCCGCCGCACCGGCTCGAGGCCGTCCGGCAGAAGCTCGAGGGCGTCGTGGCCTGGCCCGCGATTCCGTCGAACAACGGCGGCGACGCGAAAGGGCGCTTCATCACGGCCCGCGGCCACCGCGCGCAGATCGCCGAGATCAAGAAGAACGTCGAGGAATTCCGGCAGAAGCACGCGCTCGAGAGCGTCGTCATCGTGAACCTCGCGTCCACCGAGCGCTACCTCGCCGAGGGCGACGTGCACCAAACGCTCGACGCCTTCGAGCAGGCGCTCGACAAGAACGACGAGCGCATCTCGGCCGCGATGCGTTACTTCTACGCGGCGAACCTGCTCGGCGCGCCCTACGTCAACTTCACGCCGAGCCTCAGCAACGTGCCGGCGCTGCGCGAGCACGCCGAGAAGCACAACAACCCCTTCGGCGGCATGGACGGCAAGACCGGCCAGACGCTGATCAAGACGGCCCTCGCGTCGATCTTCCGCATCCGGCGCCTGCACATCGAGGGCTGGTACTCGACGAACATCCTCGGCAACAACGACGGCCTCGTGCTCGCGGACCCGGAGTCGAACAAGACGAAGGTCGTGTCGAAGGCGAGCGTGCTCGACTCGATCGTCGGCTACAAGGTGGAAAACCACCAGGTTCACATCCACTACTACAAGCCGCGCGGCGACTCGAAAGAGGCGTGGGACAACATCGACCTCGTCGGCTTCGCGGGCGTGCCGATGCAGATGAAGGTCGACTTCTTGGCGCAGGATTCGATCCTCGCCGCGCCGCTCGTCGTGGACCTCGTGCGACTGCTCGACGTCGCGAAGCAGCACGGTGAAAAGGGCATTCAGCGCCAGCTCTCGCTCTTCTTCAAGTCGCCGCACATCGCGCCGGGCGAGACCCCCGTGCACGATCCGTTCGCGCAGGAGCAGCTCTTGCTCGACTGGGCCAAGAAGCTCAGCCGAAAGACCCGTCTGTGAACGCCGAGCTGCCCGCGGCGCTCGGCGGAGCTCCCGCGGTGCGGCGCGACTCGCACCGGCTCTGGCCGATCCTCGGTGAAGAGGATCGGCGGAGCGTGCTCGACGTGCTCGAGCGGAACATCCTCTCGGGTTCGTACGCGCCGGCAGCGCGGGCGTTCGAGGCGCGCTTCGCCGAGTTCGTCGGCGCGCGCTTCGCCCTGCTCACGCACTGCGGCACGAGCGCGTTACAGCTCGCGCTCGCCGCCGCGGGCGTGCGCGAGGGGGACGAAGTGATCGTCCCGGCCTACAGCTTCGTCGCGACGCCGCTCTCGGTCGTGTTGCAAGGCGCGACGCCGGTGTTCGTCGACGTCGACCGGCAGAGCGGTCACCTCGAGCTCGCCGCGGTCGAAGCCGCGCGCACCGAACGGACGCGCGCGGTGATGCCCGTGCACATCCACGGCGCGGCGGCGGACATGGACGCCATCCTCGCGCTCGCGCGCCGGCTCGGCCTCGCCGTCGTCGAGGACGCGGCGCAGGCGCACGGCGCGCTCGCGAACGGGCGCCCCGTCGGCGCGCTCGGGGCCGCGGGCGCGTTCTCGCTCCAGTCGAGCAAGAACCTGTCGGCGGGTGAAGGCGGCGTGTTCGTCACGAACGACCGCGACGCCGCCGAACGCGCGAACCGCGTGCGAAACTTCGGGCAGGATTTGCACCTCGACGAGGCGGCTGGCTTCGACGCCGCGCGGCCGCTCGACGGCAACCGCGCGCTCGATTCCGGCATGCTCGGCTCGATGTTTCGCGGGAACGAAATGATGGCGGCGCTCGCGAGCTCGCAACTGTCGCGCTTGCCCGCGCTCACCGAACGAGCGCAAGCGAACGCCGCGCGCCTCTCGTCGCGCCTCCGCGAGCTCCCCGGCGTCGAACCGCCGCAGAGCGCCGCGGGTCGCACGAGCGTGCACCACAAGTATCGGGTGGCGCTCGATCCGCAAAAGGCCGGCCTCGCGTGCACGCCGCGCGAGCTCCGCGACGCGATGATCGCGGCGCTCCGTGCCGAGGGTCTCGAAGTCGTGCTCTGGCAAACCGAGCCGCTGCCCGCCCAAGCGATTTTTCGCGAACGGACCCTGCGCGCGCTCGCGCCGCAACCGGGCGGCACGAACCTCGCCGAAAACTACGACCCGAAGCGCTACCCGCGGACCCAGGCGCTGCTCGACGGCTCGCTCCTCCTCTTCTCGCAATCTTGCCCGCTCATCGCGCAGGACGCGCCGCTCGTGGATCGCTACGCGGAAGCCTTCGCCCGCGTGTGGCGCCATCGCGAAGCGATCGTGAAGGCGCACCGTCGCGCGTGAGGCGCCGGCGCATGCGCCCGGCCAGAGTGCGGTAGAAGCAAGCCGTCATGGTGAGGAGCAAGTGGGCGCGGCTCGTCCCATGGTTGCGCTGGGGCCTCGTCGTGCTCGGGCTCGGGTTCGTCGCCTACTTCGTGTCGGCGACCGGGCCTCGGCGCGTGCTCGCGGCGCTCGCTTCGGCCGGACCGTACGCGCCGCTCATCGCCGGCCTCGAGCTCCTCGCGATCGCGACCGACGTGGGCGCCTTCGCGTCGTTGCTCGGGGCGGACGCCGCGCGCGTCGCATGGCGCGGCTGGTTGCGCTCGTCCGCCGCCGCTTACGGCTGCTTCGCGCTGATGCCCGCCGGTCGCACGGCGAGCGAAGTCGCGCGCGCCTCCATGCTCGCCGTGCAGGTGGGCGCCCTGCGCGCGGCGGCGGCGGGCGCGCAACTTCAGGCGGCGGCGCTCGTCGCGGACGGCATGGTCTCCTTCGCGTGCATGCTGGCGCTCCGCGCGACGGGCGGCGACGCGCACCATCTTGCCGCCATGCTCGACGGCAACGCGGCGCTCACGGCGACGAGCGGCGTCGTGCTCTTGTTTTTGATCCGGCACCGCCGCGTGGCGCAGCGGCTCGCCGCGCGCTTCCCTCGGTTCTTCGCCGGCCTCGCCGCGACCGAGGTGCGCCCGCAGGCGCTCGGGGTGGCCGCGTGCGCCTGGAGCTTTCTCGGCCGCGCGCTCTTGGTGCTGCAATACGGCGTCGCGGTCCTCGCGCTCGGCGGCGGCTTTTCGCTGCGGGGCGCCGCGACGGCGTACGGCGTGCACGCCGTCGCCGCGACGGTGGGCGTCGGACTGCCGGGCCAAGTCGGCGTCGCCGACGGCGCGTATTTGATCTTCGCCGACGCGCTCGGTTTCGCGCACGAGCCCGCGCATGCCCTCGCCGTGATGCTCGCCATTCGCGCGATTCAGGTCGCGATCGCGCTCGTGTGCCTGGCGTTACCGGTCATCGTGCGGCGCGACCCGGTCGATCCGAACGTCTGAGCACCGAAGCCGAGCCCGTTCGGCCGCACCCCGAGCACACGAGTTCTTCACGCGAGCGACGCACGAGCGTGAACTCGCGCGGCGGGCGGCGCCGAAAAGTCCTTACAAGCAAGGCTATTTCGTCGTCCGGCACGCGGCGCTGGCCGAGCCGCCGGAATGTGGCGTACCCGTTTCCGAGGCGGCGCTGCCCTCACAATTCCCCGCGGAGCGCGCGCGCGTGTGCTACTGCTCGTCCCCGTCCGAGCGTCCCGTAACGGCAGGTCCCGTTGCCCAGCTACACTCGTGGAATGGCGTGGATCCTCATGGGATCCTTGGCGCTCGGCGCCTGCGCGGAGCCGCCGAAAGCCAACAAGAACGACCCCCCGCCGCCGCCGAACGTGCAGGAGGTGAAGCTCGGCTTGTTCGTGCCGGAGGGCTCGCCGCTGCGCCAGCGCCTGGCGGTGCAAACCATCACGAGCGAGCCCTTGCGCAGCGAGCTCGAAGCGCCGGCGGCGGTCGAGGCCGAGCCGACGCGCATGGCGAAAATCGCGCCGCCCCTCACGGGCAGGGTCGTCAAGCTGTTCGTGAATTTCGGCGACGCCGTCAAGCAAGGCCAGCGACTTTTCACTCTGGATTCGCCGGACTTGGTCGCCGCGCAGTCGGACTACCTCAAGGCCAAATCCGCCGTCGCGCAGGCGGAGCGAAACCTCGCTCGCCAGAAGGACCTGCGGGACCACGCCATCGGCGCCGAGCGCGATCTCGAGCAGGCGCAGACCGATCGCGACACCACGGAGAGCGAGCTCGACCGGACCCAGACGCGGCTTCAATTGTTGCGCGTCGGGCCGGGCGGCGTCGGAGGTCCGCTCACGGTGGTCTCGCCCATCGCCGGCCGGGTCATCGACCTCTCGACCGCGCCCGGTCAGTACCAGAACGACCCGGCCGCCATCCTCATGATCGTCGCGGACCTCAGCGTGGTCTGGCTCACCGCCAACGTGCAGGAGAAGGACATTCGCCGCGTCCACGTCGGCGACGACGCGAACGCCGCCTTCGAGGCATACCCGGACGAAAAATTCACGGGCAAGGTCTTGTTCGTCGGCGATCTGCTCGACCCGGACACGCGCACGATCAAGGTGCGCGTCGCGTTCGACAATCCGGATTTCCGGCTCAAGCCGGGCATGTTCGCGACCGTCAAGTTCCAGGGTGAAACCGAGCAGGCCCTGCTCGTCCCGGCCCCGGCCGTCGTCCTCGGCGGCGAACGGAGCCGCGTGTACGTCGAAGTCGCGCCCTGGACGTTCCAGAAGCGCGACGTCGAGGTCGGCGATCAAGTGGGCCAGCGGCTCGTGATCAAAAGCGGGATCACGTCGGGCACGCGGATCGTGACCGCGAACGCCGTGCTGCTCCCATGATCGAGCGCTTCGTCGCCGTCTGCCTGCGCAAGCGCTGGCTGGTGCTGGCCGTCTTCGGGATGGTCGCCGCCTTCGGGTACTACTCCTGGACGACGCTCGCCATCGAGGCGTACCCGGACATCGCCGACACCACCGCCCAGGTGGTGACGCAATACCCGGGGCACGCCGCGGAAGAGGTGGAAGAGCAAATCACGATCCCGCTCGAACGCGAGCTCAACGGCATCCCCGGCCTGCAGATCATGCGGTCGCGCAGCACCTTCGGGTTGTCCCTGATCACGCTGGTCTTTCGCGACGGCGTCGACGATTACTTCGCGCGCACCCGCATTCGCGAGCGCGTGCAAGGCGTGGACCTACCGGAAGGCGCCGAGCCCGATCTGGATCCCCTGACCTCGCCGATCGGCGAGATTTATCGCTACACCCTGACGTCGGCGACGCGCGGCCAGCGCGAGCTCAAGGAGCTCCAGCAGTGGGTCGTGATTCCGGCGTTCAAGCAGGTTTTCGGCGTCGCGGACGTGACGAACTTCGGCGGCGAGACGACGCAGTTCCAGCTCGCGCTCGACCCCGAGCGGCTCGTCCAATATAACCTCGCGCTCTCCGACGTCGTCAACGCGGTGAAGAGCAACAACGCGAACGCTGGCGGCAGCGTGCTCGTGCGCGGCGACCAGGCGGCGGTCGTGCGCGGCATCGGCCTCGTGCGGACGCTCGACGATCTCGGGAACATCGTCGTCACGCAGCACCAGGGCACGCCGGTCTTCCTGAAGAATCTCGGCAAGCTGCAGCTCGGAGCGCTCGCCCGCAACGGCATCGCCGGGGAGGACGACAACGCCGACGTGGTGACGGGGATCGTCCTGCTCCTCCGCGGCGTGAACCCCTCGGTCGTGCTCGACGGCGTTCACGCCAAGGTCGACGCGCTGAACCACGGCGGGTTGCCGGGCGACGTGAAGATCGTCCCCTACCTCGACCGCACCGAGCTCGTGCACACGACGCTCCACACGGTGTCCCACACGTTGCTCGAGGGCATGGGGCTCGTCTTGCTCGTGCTCATCGCGTTTCTCGGGAGCCCCCGCAGCGCGCTCATCGTCGCCCTCACCATCCCGCTGTCCTTGCTCATCGCGTTCATCCTGATGGCCGCGACGGACATCCCGGCCAATCTGCTCTCGCTCGGCGCCATCGACTTCGGCGTGATCGTGGACGGCGCCATCGTCGTCCTCGAAAGCATCCTGCGCCGACGCGAAGAAAAGCCGACCGAAGTGCTCACCGAGGGGGACGCGCGGCGCGCGGCGTCCCTCGTCGCGCGCCCGATGTTCTTCGCGTGCATCATCATCATCACCGCGTACCTGCCGCTCTTCGCGTTTCAGCGCGTCGAGAAGAAGCTCTTCACGCCGATGGCGTACACGCTCGGCTACGCGCTCGGCGGCGCCGCGCTGCTCGCGCTCGCGCTCATTCCCGGGCTCGCGCTCGCGGTGCTCTCGAAGCCGCGCAAAGTGTTCCATAACCCCGTGCTCGAGCGCCTGAAGAGCGGGTATGAATGGCTGCTCCGCGGCACCATGCGCCGCCCGAGTCGCGCGGTGGCGGCCGGGGTGCTCGCGTTCGTCGTGGGCATCGGGCTCTTCGCGACGCTCGGGCGCGAATACCTGCCCGAGCTCGACGAGGGCTCGATCTGGCTGCAGGTGACGCTGCCTCCGGGACTTTCGCTCGAAAAAGCGAGCGAGATGGCGGGCGAGGTGCGGCGCGCGACCAAGGCGTTCCCGGAAGTCCGCCACGTCATCACGCAGCTCGGCCGCAACGACGACGGCACCGACTCCTGGACGTTTTCGCACATCGAGGCCGCCGTGAGCCTCACGCCGTACGCGACGTGGCCGCCCGGCATGCAAAAGCGCGACCTCGTGAACGCGCTCGCGGCGAAGTTTGCGCGCATCCCCGGCATCACCGTCGGGTTTTCACAGCCGATGATCGACGGCGTGAACGACAAGATCGCGGGCGCGCACAGCGAGCTCGTCGTGAAAGTCTACGGCGACGATTTCCAGGAGACGCGGCGCATCGCCGAGGAGACGGCGGCGCTTCTCAGCAAGATCCCCGGCTCGGCCGACGTCGCCATCGACCAGGAGCCGCCGCTCCCGCAGCTCCAAATCCACGTCGATCGCGAAGCCGCGGCGCGTTACGGCGTCAACGTCTCGGACATCGCCGATCTGATCGAGATCGGCATCGGCGGCAAACCCGTGGGCTCGCTCTTCCGCGGCGAACGGCGCTACGACGTGACGGTTCGTTACCTCGACGCCGTGAGAAACACCGCGACTGCCATCGGCAACCTCTTGCTCGCGAGCCCGGACGGCCAGCGCATCCCGCTGTCGCAGGTCTCGAGCATCGGCCTCAAAACCGGCGAGAGCACGATCACGCGCGAAACCAACCGGCGCCACCTCACCGTGAAGCTCAACTTGCGCGGGCGGGACCTTTCGTCGTTTCTCGAGGAAGCGCACGCGAAAATCGCCGAGCGCATCAAGTTCGATCCCACGAAGTACGAGATCGCCTGGGGCGGCCAGTTCGAGAACCAGGCGCGCGCTCAGCGCCGCCTCGCGGTGATTCTGCCCCTCGTCCTCGGGCTCATCTTCCTGCTCCTCTACGCGGCGTTCGGAACCTTGCGCCACGCCGCGTTGATCCTGATGAGCGTCCCGCTCGCGCTCCTCGGAGGCATGATTGCGCTCCACTCGCGCGGGATGACGCTCAACGTCTCGAGCGCGGTCGGCTTCATCGCGCTCTTCGGCATCGCCGTGCAAAACGGCGTCATCCTGGTCTCGAGCCTGAATCACGCGCGCGACTCGCAGTCGTCGCTCGCCGACGCCGTGATCCAGGGCGCGAGCGAACGCTTCCGGCCGGTGTTGATGACGGCGACGGTGGCGACGCTCGGCATGTTGCCGGCGGCGCTGGCGCGCGGCATCGGCTCCGACGTGCAGCGTCCGCTCGCGACGGTCGTGGTCGGCGGCCTCGTGAGCGCGACGATCCTCACGCTGCTCGTCGTGCCGGCGCTCTATTTCCTGATCGAACGCCGCATGGCGACGCTGGTGCCGGTGCCGAGACCGCGCCGGACCTCGATCCCGCCGTCGTCGCATCATCCACGCTCGTCGCTGCCGCCGCCGAGCTCGGGAGGGCCTCCGAGTGCGAGGTAGTCTCGCGCTCCGCTGCGCGAGTGCGCTCCTCGCGGCCCCGTGCCTCGCGCTGGCGCAAGTGCCCGCACCCGCCCCGGCAGCCGCACCCGCCCCGGCAGCCGCGCGCGCTCCGGCCCCGAACGCGGCCGGCACCCCCGCCGCGGCGCCGACTCGCTTCACGTTTCGCGGCTACCTGAGCGACGTGGGTCGCGGCAATCTCGATCTCGTCGCGCAACGAGCGTCCGTCTCGATCGCCGAGGCGCAGATCGGCGTGGCGCGCGTCTTCCCCGACCCGACGCTCACCGCAGGCCTGATGCAGTACGACGTGACGCAAAAGGGCAATCCGACGGCGACCATCGTCTCGCTCGGCGTCCCGCTCGAAATCGGCGGCCAGCGCGGCGCGCGCGTCGCCGCCGCGGAGGCGAGCCTCGGAGCCGCCCGCGCCGACCTGCTCGATTTTTTGCGCGGGCTCCGCGCGAACGCCGCCGACAGCTACATCGAAGCGCTGCACGTGCGGGCCGTGCTCGAGCGCCGGCGTCAGACGCTCGCGAGTCTCGAGCGGCTCGTGACCGTCAATCAGGAGCGCAACCGAGCCGGTGACATCGGCGAGGTGGCGCTCATTCAGTCGCGCGTCGAAGCCGAGCAGTTCCGGGCCGATCTTTTGGCCGCCGAAGGCGACGTTCGAGCGGCCGACATCGCGCTCGTGTCTCTGCTCGGCGCGGGGGCGGTCGCCGACCTCGATCGGAACCTCCGCGTCGAAGGCGACCTCCGCCGCGCGGTCAATCGCCGCTTCGACGTGGCCGCCCTCGTGAAGACGGCGCTCGTCCAACGGCCGGACTTGGTCGCCGCTCGGCGCCGGCTCGCCGCTTCGTCGCGCCAGATCGATCTCGCGCAGGCCAATCGCGTGATCGGGGTGAACCTCGGGGCGACCTGGCAACACAACTTCGAGGTCGCGCAACCGGCGCTCCCCGCCTCCGATTTCGTCGGAGCGACCGTCAGCGTCCCGCTGCCGTTCTCGCACATTTATCGCGGCGAGCTCGACGCCGCGTACGCCACGCGGCGCCAGGCGGAAGCGACGACCCGCAGCGTGAACATTCGCGTGGAAGCCGAAGTGCGCGAAACCGTCGCGCGCTACGATGCGGCGGCCGCCCGCGTGCACCTCTACGAAAGCGGCGTGCTCGCCGACGCCGACCGCGTGCTCGAAAAGACGCTCTACAACTACCAGCGCGGCGGCGCGACGCTCGTCGAAGTGCTCGTGGCCCAGCACACGGACAACGACGTGTACCTCTCCTACTTCGATTCCCTCGCCGAGGCCGCGCACGCGCTCGTCGCGGTCGAGCAAGCGTCCGCGACGTGGGACCTCGATCTCTGAACCTACTCCGTGAGGTAGCGCAGTAACTCGGGGTGGAGCGTGCGCGTCGCCGCGAGCACGTCGCCGGTTTCGAGCATGGCGTCCGCGCCGGCGAGATCGGTGACGATGCCGCCCGCTTCGCGCACGAGGACGAGCCCGGCGGCGAGATCCCACGCTCCGAGCCCCGGCTCGAAGAACGCGTCGGCGCGGCCCGCGGCGACGTAGGACAGCGCCAGCGCCGCGGAGCCGAGCCGGCGCGTCGAAGCGGTGTCGTTCATCAGCCGCGCGAGCCGCGCCACGTAGCGCTCGCGGCCCGCGCGCTCGAGGCGCGGGAGCCCGCAGTGGATCACGCTCTCGGCGAGCCCCGCGCCGGGCCCGAGCGTGAGCCTGCGTTCACCGAGAAAGGCGCCCACGCCGCGCTCGGCCCAGAAAAGCTCGCGCCGCGTCGGATCGAGCACGACGCCGGCGCGCACCCCCTCGGCGTCGGCATACGCAATCGCGACGGAAAAATGCGGAATACCGCGCAGGAAATTCACGGTGCCGTCGAGCGGGTCGACGATGTAGCGAGGTCCGCTCGTCGCCTGTCCGCTCTCGAGCTCCTCGGCTTGAAAGCGGGCCGTCGCGTCGGCGCGCGCGAGCGTCGTGAGAATGGCGTCTTGCGCCGCGACGTCGGCCGCCGAGACGAGGTCGCCCGGCCCCTTGGCTCGCACGGCGACGGACCCGAGGCGCTCGAAGTAGTGGAGCAAGACGCTCGCGCCCGCCTCGGCAGCGAGCATGATGGATTGAACGAGCTCCGAGGGCACGGTGGGGCGCGACTGTACCGCCGAATTGGTTGTGTAGAAGGGCGCAATCGTCGTTATGCTGCGCGGCCGTGACTTCGTCGGCCCGCGCGCCAGGCCCGTTCACCCGAGCCTTTCTTGCCTTCGTTCTGAAGTACGGCGCCCTGATCTGGGGCGTCGCTCTCGTCTGCGCGGTGCCCGCGACCATCCGTACGGCCGGGCTCTACGCGCACCTCCGGAGCGATCTCGAGGAGCTCTTGCCGCGTTCGGCGCCGAGCGTCGCCGCGATCGACGAAATGCGGCGCAGAAACGCGGGCCTCCAGTACCTCGGCGTCATGCTCGACACGGGGGACGCGGCGCACCTCGCCGCCGGCGAGGCGTTCATCGACGAGCTCGCCGCACGGCTCCGGAAGCTCCCGCCCGAGCTCGTGCGCGAGGTGCGCACCGGGACGGCCGAGGAGCGCGCGTTCATCGAGAAGCACGCGGCGCTCTACCTCGACCTCCCCGACCTCAAAGAGATCGCGCGCCGCATCGACGAGCGGCACCGCTACGAAGTCGCCAAGGCGATGGGCACGCTGCTCGACGAGGACGCGCCCCCGCCGAGCATCGACATGTCCGACATCGAGGCGCGTTACAAGACTCGCGTCGCGGCGAACGAGCGGCCGCACGATCGCTTCTCGAGCGCCGGGGATCACCTGACGATGCTGTTCGTCGAGGCCGGCGGCTTCTCGACCGGCGTCGAAAGCGCGCGCGCGCTGCTCGATCGCGTGAAGGCGGAGGTCGCGGCGCTCGACCCCCAAAAGCACGGTTTTCGCGTGGGTTACGCCTCCGACGTCGCCATCTCGGTCGAGGAGCTCGACGCGCTCGTGACCGACCTCTCGTCCACGTCGGTGCTGGTCGTGCTCGCGGTGATGGGCGTCATCTTCGCGTACTTCCGCTGGTGGAAGAGCATCACCGTGCTCATGGTTCCGCTCCTGCTCGCGACGGTGTTCGCGTTTTCGCTCGCCTCGCTGCCGCCGTTCAACGTGACCGAGCTCAACTCGAACACGGCGTTCCTCGGCTCGATCATCGTCGGGAACGGCATCAACTTCGGCATCATCCTGCTCGCGCGCTACCGCGAAGAACGGCGGCGCGGCGTGCCCGTCGAGGAAGCGCTCGCCGTCGGGATCGCCGGGGCGCGCGCCGGAACGCTCGCGGCGGCGCTCGGCGCGGGCGTCTCGTACGCGTCGCTCGTGATCACCGAGTTTCGCGGGTTTCGCCAGTTCGGGTACATCGGCGGGCTCGGCATGCTCGTCTCGTGGGCGGCCGCGTTCGTCTTGATGCCGCCGCTCGTGCGCTGGCTCGACCGCGAGCCGAGCGTGCGGCGCGCCCCGGCGGGCGGAGCGCTCGTCATGGATCGGCTGGTGAAGCTCGTGCGGGGCGCGCCGGGACCGATCGTCGCCGTCGCGGGCGCGGTCACGCTCTTTGCGGCCTTCGAGGTGTCGCGGCTCGATTCGAGCTTCCTCGAGTACGACTTCAGCAAGCTCCGCCGCTACGACACGTGGGAAAACGGCGAGGGCTACTGGGGCCGGCGCATGGATCGCCTGCTCGGCCACTACCTCACGCCCACGATGGTGCTCTTCGATTCGGAAGAGGCGGCGAAGCGCGGTGCGAGCGCGCTCCGCGCCTCGGTCGAGCACGGCGAGCTCGGGCGCTACGTGGCGACCGTGCGCACGATCGACGACGTGATCCCGCCCGACCAGGACGCGAAAATCGCCGAGATCGAGCACATCAAGAAGTCGCTCACACCGCTGATGCGATCCGAAATCCCCGAAGCGCAGCGCGGCGAGCTCGATCGCTTTCTCTCGGCGGACCACCTCGAGCCGGTGCGCCCCGACACCACGCCGCGCGTCCTCATGACGGGGCTGCGCGAGCGCGACGGACGCACCGGGCGACAGGTCTTGCTCTACCCGAAACCGAGCCGCGATCTGTGGCAAGCCGAGGCGATGGCCGACTTCACCGGCACGCTTCGCCGGCTCGCCGACACCGGCATCGGACGGCCGGGCCGCGTCGCCGGTTCGATTCCGCTCTCCTCCGACATCTGCGAATCGATCCGGCGCGACGCGCCGAAGGCGAGCCTCGTCTCGTTTTTCGGGGTCGTGCTCGTGGTGCTCTTCGCGCTCCGCGCGCGGCGCGGCGCGTTTTACGTCATCGGCTCGCTCGTCGTCGGCGTGCTCTGGCAAGTCGCGTTCACGAAGCTCCTCGGCGTGAAGGTGAGCTTCGCGAACTTCATCGCCTTCCCCATCACCTTCGGCATCGGCGTGGACTACGCCGTGAACGTCATCGCCCGCTACATGCAGGACGGCGACGACGACCCCGGCCCCGCGATGCTCACGACGGGCGGCGCCGTCGGCCTCTGTTCCCTCACCACGATCATCGGCTACTCGTCGCTTTTGCTCGCGAAAAATCGGGCGCTCTTCTCGTTCGGCCTGGTCGCGGTGCTCGGCGAGCTCGCCTGCCTCGTGACGGCGATCATCGTCTTGCCGGCCGCGCTCTTCTGGCTCGCGCGGCGCCGGCATCGCGTCGATTCGGTCACTTCTTAACCCGCGGTTCAGCGCTGCATGCGTTCGACGACGGGCTTGCCGTCGATGAAGCTCCGGCCGCGGATGTCGATGTAGTCGACCGAAAACGGGCCGCTCAGCTTGACGTAGATCGACAAAAGCTCGCACGTTTTGCCGTTGATGGTGGTGCGCGCGACGGTTCGGCAATGGCCGTCCGCCGCGCGGTGCGACGCGATGCCGATGGGACGCCCGACTTGTCGCAAGCGGAGCACGTAGTCGCCGCCGTTCTCCTCGCGCTTGACGGCGCGCTGGGCGGCGATGCCGTAGCCGCGCTGATCGAGGAAGTTCAGGCCGTGCGTCCGCGGCGGCGGCGGCGGCTCGAACTCGTGCCAATAGAGCACCATCGCGTCGTCGTTCAGCGGCGCGCAGTGCGCGTCGAGCCGAATGCCGTAGTCCACGCGATTGTGATCGTCGCTCTTCGCGATGAAGAACGTCGTCGGCACGTCGTTCGGGCCGAACACCGGGTAAACGGCGCCGGCCGTGGCCGCCGTCAGCGTCACGGCGAGCAGGGCCGAAACGGCCCTCCGCCGCACCCTGCCGAGCATCACCCTCCGTCCTGGCTTCGGCTCCTCGCTGCCCATCACCAAAGACGACACCGTAGCAGCTCGGCGCGGGAGGGTCGGGCCATTTATCGCCACACCGCGACATTTTGGACTCGGCCCGCGGCGGGACGAACGCGCGCCCGACGCACTCCGCGGCGCGCTGCGGGGCGCTCCGAGCCCGCGTCCCTCCCGTCGGCTCCCGCGGCACGCGCGTTGCTCTTCGAGCTCCGCATGAAACCCGAGCACGCCAAGAACGGTCCCGAAGTCGAGGCGCACTTTCTCGAGCTCCTCAAAACGATTCATACCGGCACGCTCGTCACGCACGGCCCGGGCGGCACGCTCAAGGGGCGCCCCATGTCCATCGCGCGGGTCGAAGACGACGGTGTGCTCTGGTTTTTCACGAGCGCCGAGACCGGCAAAATCGCCGAGCTCGCGAGCGATCAGCGCGCGCTCGTCTCGCTCGCCGAGTCGGACAAGTACGTCGTGCTCGACGGCGGCGTCGCGCTCGTTCGCGACGTCGCGAAGGCGCGGGCGCTCTGGAAAGAGGCCTTTCGCGTCTGGTTTTCGGGCCCCGAGGATCCGAAGCTCACGCTCTTGCGCTTCGAGCCCGAAACCGGCGAGTACTGGAACGACGCGGGCGCCCAGGGCCTCAAACAAGCGTTTCGCGCGGCCAAAGCCTACGTCAAAGGCGAGCAGCTCGAGGACGTCGACGACCCGGGCGTCCACGGCAAGCTCCACACGTGACGGCGCCCGGCGGCGCGTGCCGCCCGCGGTCAGCCCGCGGTCGTCGCGCAATACGCGATGCCGCGCGGCGCGATCACGCAGATCTCTCCGTCGGCGCAGTCGGCGTCGGAGTCGCACAAGAGTATGGTCGGCGGATTGCCGAGGGAGCCGACGCCCACGTCGCACGAGTCCGCGCAGACGCTCGAGTTGAAATGGAAGCAGCACACCTGGCCCGGCGCGCATTGTCCGCTGCCGGAGCAGCTCAACGTCGCGCCTTGGCTGCACATCGTGCCGAGCGCCTCGCACGTCGACGGCGCCGAACGGCGCTTGCAGCACACGCTCGACATCGGATCGCACGTCATGCCGTCGCACGCGATATCGGGGAAGCCCGGCGCGCCCGCCATGTTCGTGTCGCCGCCGAGCGCGCCCGTGCCGCCGGCTCCGCTCGAGCCTCCCGTTGCCGAGCGACCGCCCGCCGAGCGACCGCCCGTGGCGCGGCCCGCGCCGCCGCCGCCCGTGCCACCCGTACTGAGCGTCACGCTACCGCCCGCGCCGCGATCGCCGGTCCCGCCGAACGCGATGTCGCCGCCCGCGCCGCCGGTCGACGGATTGCCCGTCCCGCCCGTGCTCACGCCGCCGCCGGCGCCGCCGGACGCGTGCGTGCCGCCGCTATTGCTTCCGCCCTGCGCCCCGCTGCCGCCGTTGCTCGACCCGCCCGCGTGCGCGCCGCCGACCGACGTTCCGTTGCCGGAGCCTCCAGTCCCGGTGTCGTCGTCGCCTTGGTCCGAAACCGCGCCGTAACCGTAACCGAAGCTGTCGTCCGTCATCGGCAGCGTGCGACCACACGCACCGAGTGTCGTCAGCCATGCGCCCGCCACGAGTAAACCGAAGTGGAGCGGGGCGTTTTTCACACGCGCGAGCGTAACTCAGGACATCGACGCACGCTCGCGCACTCTGACGATCGGAGTCGCGCTCGCAACCGCGGATTCTTGCAATAATCCTGAACAACGTGTTGCTCGCGTCCAGCTGCTCGCCCCTCTCACCACTCGCATTCGCGACCGCCCGCACTTCCGGCCGGTCGGGGCGCGACGCCACGGAACAGGCACTTTTGCGGGATTGACGCCGGCGGGAGCGCGGCTCTAATCCCGAGCCATGACGCATCGCATCGCCTTAGTCGCCCCTTCATTGCTGGCCCTCGCGTTCGCCGCCGGGTGCGGCGGTTCCGAGCCCGCGCCCGCGCCCCCGCCGCCCCCGCCGCCTCCGATGACGGCCGCGCCGCCGCCGCCCGCGCCCCCGCCGCCCGCCGCGAGCGCCGCTCCGGCACCGGCCGCGCCGGCCGAGCCGCCGGCATCGACGCCGCTGTGGACGCTCACCGAAGGCATCCAGACGCCCGAGAGCGTGCTCTACGATCCGATCGGCGACCGGTACCTCGTCTCGAACATCAACGGCAGCCCGACCGGCGTCGACGACAACGGCTACATCACGGAAGTTTCGCCGGAGGGCAAGGTCGTCAAAGCCAAGTTCATCGAGGGCGGCGCGGGCAAAACCAAGCTCGACGCGCCGAAGGGCAGCGGCATCTACAACGGCGTCTTCTACGTCACCGACATCACCGTCGTCCGCAAGTTCGACGCGAAGACCGGCGCGCCGAAGGGCGAGATTGCGATCAAGGACGCCAAGTTCTTGAACGACCTCGCGATCGCCGCCGACGGCCGCGTCTTCGTCACCGACTCCGGCATGAAGGTCGGCGAAAAAGGCCTCGAGCCCGCGGGCGGCGACGCCGTCTACGAAATCTCCAAGTCGGGCAAGGTGAAGACGCTCGCCATGTCGCCGAACCTGCACGCGCCGAACGGCCTCGCGTTCTTCGACAAGAAGCTCGTGTGCGTCGCGCTCGGCTCGGACGAAGCGTACAGCTTCGACGACAAGGGCAACATGACGGACGTGACGCACCTGCCGAAGGGCGGCCTCGACGGCGTCGTCACCGTCGGCGATCACCTGCTCGTCTCGAGCTGGGCCGGCTCGGCCGTCTATCGCGGCAAGCTCGGCGGCACGTTCGAGCAGGTGCTGTTCGGCGTGAAGTCGCCGGCCGACATCGGCTTCGACTCGAAGCGGAGCCGCATTCTCGTGCCGCACTTCACCGAGAATTCCGTCGAAGCGTTCGAGCTCAAGTGAGCTCCCGAGCGTCGGTTGGTTGTTGAGGCGGGCGCGGTGGCTCGGAGTCGGAAGCCGCCGCGCCCCGGCGTCGGCGCCGCGCCGCCCCTCGCTCAGCGCTGAATCGCCGCCGAACCGCCCGCGGCGAGCGCGCGCACCTCGGCGAGCGTCGACATGGTCGTGTCGCCCGGCGTCGTGGTGACGAGCGCGCCGTGCGCCCAGCCGAGCCGCGCGGCTTCCTCGAGCCCCTCGCCCGTCAGGAGTCCGTAGAAGAGGCCCGACGCGAACGCATCGCCGCTCCCCACGCGATCGAGTACCTCGAGCTCGACGGGCGGGACGACCGCCGTTTCTTCCGCGGTCCACACCGCCGCGCCGAACACGTGACGATTCGTCGAGTGCACCTCGCGCAGCGTGCTCGCGAAGAGCTTCACGTCGGGGAAGCGCTGCCGCAGGCGCTCGGCCGTTTCGAAGAAGTACTGGGGGTCGAGCGGCGAGCCCGACTCACGCGGCGGCGGTTCGATGCCGAGCTCGCGTTCGAGCTCCGCTTCGTAGCCGACGATGACGTCCGAAAGCTCGGCGATGCTGCCGAAGGCGTGCGCCGCGGCGGGTAAGCCGCCCCGCACGCGCCAGAGCTTTTCCCGGTAATTCAGGTCGAAGCTCGTGACGGCGCCGGCGGCTTTCGCCGCGCGCAGGGCCTCGAGCGCGAGCTCCGTCGTGCTCTCCGACAACGACGCGAAGATGCCCCCGGTGTGAAACCACCGCACCCCGTCGGCGAAAATGGCCTCCCAATCGAAGTCGCCGGGGCCGAGCTCGGCCGCGGCTTCGTTCGCGCGGTTGTAAAAGACGACCGGCGGTCGCGCGCCGTGACCTCTGTCACTGTAGACGGTGGCCATGTTCGGCCCGCGCACGCCGTCGTGCGCGAAGACGCGATAAATCGGGTTCACGCCCATCGCGCGCACCCGCTCGGCGATGAGGTCGCCGAGCGGGTAGTCGACGAGCGCGGTCGCGAGCGCCGTCGTGAGGCCGAAGCAGTCCGCGAGGTTCGCCGCGACGTTGAATTCGCCGCCGCTCACGTGGATTCGGCATTCGGTCGCCTTGCGAAAGGGCACGACTCCCGGATCGAGCCGGTGCACGAGCGCGCCGAGCGAAAGAAAATCGAGCGCGCCGTCGGCGGGAATCATGAGCTCCGTCATTCGGCGGCATCATGGGCGGGGCTTCGTACGGACGCAAATCGAGACGACGCCCCGAATTCGCGCCGGAAAGCACGCGGCGGGCGACACCCGAGCTTGCGAGGCGCCGCGACTCGGCGCATCCTCTTCTGTCTTCGGGAGTAGGGTGCATGCGAGCGCAAGGGTCACGAGCATTGTTGCTTTTGGCGGTGTCGAGCGCGACGTCCGCAATCGCTTCGAGCGCCTGGGCGTGCGGTGGGTGCTTCCACGTCGCGAACCAGGCCGCGGACACGACGGTCGTCACCGGCCACCGGATGGCCTTCGCCATCTCGGACGCGCGCACCGTGCTCTGGGATCAGATCCAGTACGCGGGGCCGCCCGCCGACTTCTCCTGGGTGCTGCCGGTGCTGCCGGGCGCTTACGTGGAATCGTCGCGTGCGTCCTGGTTCGAAGCGCTCGACGCCGTGACGGCGACGCGCGTGAGCCCCCCCGCGCTCCAGTGCGCGCAGGCGACGCCGAGTCCGGGGTGCGGCTGCGGCACCGACGTGACGTCGGACTCCGCCGAGGTCGCGCCGGGTGGCGGTGGTTACGAGAACGATGGTGGCGTCACGGTCGTCCACGAAGGCACGGTCGGGCCGTACGCGACCGTCACGCTCCAATCGGACGACGGCGACACGCTGACGGCGTGGCTCGACCAGAACGGCTACGGCGTCCCGCCGGACATTGCGCCGGTGATCTCGGCGTACGTCCAGGAAGGCTACGACTTCATCGCGCTCCGCCTGTCGCCCGGCGCCGGCGTGAATCAGATGACTCCGGTGCGCGTGGTCACGCCCGGCCCTCCCGGCCCGCTGCCGCTCCGCATGGTGAAAGCGGGTGTCGGCGACTACGTCGACATCACGCTCTACGTCATCGGTGAGGGGCGCTTCAGTCTCCCCGACTTGAACGAAACCACGCTCGCGACGAACGAGCTCAGTTGGGACTTCTCGACGGGGAAATCCAATTACGCCGACGTGCGTGAAGAAGCGCTGTCAAACTTCTTCGGGTACGCCTACTTGACGACGTTCGCGGATCTCGGCGCGTTCGACAAAGGTTACAGCGACGCGAACGGCTTTCCCCTGTCGTACCAGGCCGCCGGTGCCATCACCCCGCCCGGCGGGGCGTCCCCCTACTACTCCGACCTCGCCGATCTCTATTTCGCTCAATCGGCCGCCAACGACGGCGCACTCCCCGGCTGCCCGAAGCTCGATTCCTCGTTCGCCGACACGCGCCGGGCCTCGGACTCGCCGCAAGCCGACGAATTCGACGCGTCGGAATTCACGTGCATGGGCTACGACGACATCACGTCGGCGTTCACCGGCATGCACCCGGCGAGCGTCTGGCTGAACCGCCTCGAGCTCGAGTTACCGCGCGACGCCTTGAGCGCCGACTGCACCATCACGTTGAACGCTTCACAAGACACGGTGTCGAACGCACTCCGCGCCATGCAGTTCACGAACCGGCCTTCCACCTGCGCGCAACCGATCTTCCAAACCGGGCTCGCCGGGCGGTCCCATCGCGAAGAGTTCGCTTGGGTCGGGCTGCTCGGGCTCGTGGCCGTCTCCCGCTTGCGGCGGCGCGCCCGATGAAGGCGTCCGTCCGCGCGCTCCTCGCCGTCGCCGTCCTTGCCGTCGCCCCTCACGTGGGCGCCGCTCCGGCCGCGCCCGGCAGCGCCGGCACCGCGCCGGGCGCTGCGGCGAGCTCCCCGCACAAGCCCCCCGGACTCCTTTTGTCGTTCGGAGTCGGGCCGGGGCTCTTGTTCGCGACCAGCAGCTCGCCGCCGAAGGTTCGGCGTTTCAAGGGGGAAACGGCGTCGTTTTCGTTCTTGGTCGGCGGTCGCGTGACCCGCATCTTCAGCTTCGGCGGCGGCTACTTGCGCGACGAGGTCTTCGACTTGCGTTCGAAGGACGCCGTTCCGGAACCGGGCGAACCCGATCTTTCACACGTCCACTTCTTCACGAGCGTGTTCGGACTGTTCGGCGACTTTCTGATCCCCACCCGACCCGAGCTCCACATCCAGCCGTTTCTCGGCTACGGCACCCTGTACGTCGACGGCCGGCCGACGGCCGCGGGCGCCGTCGACAACCCTTCGGGCTTCATCTACGCGGGCACGCTGAGTACGGATTTTCGCCTGGCGAACGATCTGACGCTCGGCGCGGCGTTCCGCATTCTGTACGCGCCCGTCAGCGTCACCGAGACGGGCGCCAACTCGACGCCGGTGAACGTCTTCATTCCCGCGTTGATGGCCGTCGTGCGTTACGACTGAGCGCGTCACCACCACATCGTCGCTTCGACCTTGAACACGTCGAGATCGGGCCGCATCACGCCGGTTCCGCGCGTGTTCGTCCGCTGTTTGCTGGGCGTCGTGCCGAAGCCGTCGTACGGCACGGGGGACGGCGGCGGCCGCGTGCAGCGCCATTGCGCGAGCATGTCCGGGTTCGGCGTCGTGCCGGCCGAGGTCGCGAGCGTGGTCGGCGCGCACTCGCGCTGATCGTAGAAGTAGCGTGAATAGCCGATGGTGATGCGCTCGTGCGACACCCACTCCGACTTGAACGAGACGCGCGGCGAGAGCACGGAGAAGTTCTCCTCGGGCAAGTGATTGTTCGGCATCACGCGGTCGAAGCGCACGGCCGGCGTGAGCCACGGCAAGAGCTGCACCTGGAGATCGGCGCCGAACTTCGTCTTCGTGACGGCGTAGCCGGTGGGCGACGCGTTCCAGAAGTCCGTCGACGAAGTGCCCACGTCGCGCGGGGCCCGCGTCGTGTCGCGCGCCGTGCTGTGCACGAACGCCGCCAGGCCGTAGAGCTTGAGAATCACGTCTTGTCCCGCGCCCCAGAAGCGCTGGCCGCCCGTGATTTGCTGGCGAAAGTTCGTGAGGCTGAATTCGTAGTGCGCGTGCACCGCGTCGATGCGCCCGGTGCCGTCGCTGCAGGCGTCGGGGTCGAGCGAGGTCCAGTTTTCGGGCGGCGCCGGGCTGCCGGCCGCGGGCGTCGGGGTCTTCACCGGGTTCACGGCCGCGTGGCAGTTCGGGCTGTCGAGGTACTGGCCCGCGACGCCGAGGTCGTATTCGCCGCCGCCCGAGAAGCTCAAGGTCTCGAGCGCGCGCGACACCGTGAGCGAGTAGCTCGCGCCCACGTGCGAGTACGCGGCGTAGAGGTAGCCGAACGCCCCGAGCTCGGCGCGCGCCTCCGCGCCCGTCACCCACAAATACCCGGTCGGGAGCCCGTTACGCGGCGCGAGGTCGTAGCTGCTCTGCGCCGCGCCGCCCGTCGGCCGATATTCCTCTTGCGACCACGACATCAAATAGTGAACCCCGAACTCGAGGTCACGCCCGTGACGGAGCCAGGCATGCTCGTGGTGCAGCATGGTGTAGCGGGCGTTGTCGTAAATGCTCGGGTCCGGCTTCTTGCTGCCGAAACCCTGCTCGAGCGCGAGCGTCCAGGCCGGAGTGAGATCGTAGTCGAGGTGAGCCGTCTCACCCATGTCGTGCGTGCGACCGAACATGTACATGTCGTATTCGCCCGAGTCGTAGCGGCCCGACATGCCGTATTTGTCGACGATGGCGCCCGCCTTGGCCCAGAGACGCACGTTTTCCCACGGTAGACTCGGCGTGAGCGTGACGTAACCCTGCGTGATGCCCCAGTTCGCCTCGTAGTCGTTGAAGCCCGCTTCGGTGAAGTTGTAGGAGCCGAACCCGATCGTGCCCGTCGCGAACGCGTTGCCGAAAGAGAAGAACGCCTCGCCCCACGAGCGCGGGTTGTGCTGCGTGGTTTGAAAACTGAGCGTCTGGTCGTCGGGCACGGTGGCTTCGTGAATGGTCGTGCGCGAGCCGCTCACGTCGTAGCCGGGCGGGTAGTCCGAGCGCCGCCGCACGCCGATTCCGAAACGGAGCGGCGCGCGAATGTAGCCGGTGTAGCCGAATTTCCAGGGACTCGGCGCATGCGAGACGGAAGGCGGCGGAGGCGGCGGCGCGCTCGCGGGCTTCGCGGACGGCGCCGTCCCTTCGGGCGTGAGCGGCGGCAAGCTCGACGGTTCGCCCGACGTCTCCGCGCCGGAGGCCGGCGGCGGTGACGGCACCTCGGCGGGTGGTGCCGACGCTTTCGGGGGCGGCTCGGCGTGCGCGTGCGCGGCGAGGAGCGAGACGGAGACGGCGATGAAGGCCGCGCGCGGACGGATCGGTGGCGTCCGCCGCGAGCGCGTGTGCTCGTGGTCCATGACCACGCGCGAAGTGCAACGGACATGCCACCTATTTGCATGTCTCTATGCGTGCGAACAATCGCCGAGCAACCCGCGACTCCGCACTCCACGTCAAAACACCACGGCTCCAATCGGACACTCCGTGCGACGTCCGGTGGACGTCCGGACGCCGTCAATCGCGGACGAGCGTCACGTTGCTGATGCAGAAGCTGAACGCGTCGGCTTGGGTCGTGCGCGTGGGCACGTGAAATTGAATGCCGAGCATCTGACTCGGAACCCACACGTACGTCGGATCGGGATCGGTCACGGACATCTGCGAGAACGGCGGGGCCGCGACTTCGTCGAAGTGAATCACGTTGTGTCCGCGCTGGACCGCGCGCGTGCCCGGCGTTTGCCACTGCTTCTGACTGCCGTCGCGCCAGAACGGAGAGCCCGACGGGTGCTCGTCGCTCGGCACGGGAGTGCTGCCGAGGGGCAGGCTGAGGTCGCCCGCCGCCGGGTTGTACGCGGAATCGGGGTAGAGGTCGCCGGGCTGGCCGACGGTGCTGTCGTCCATGAGGCTCACGGTGCCGATCCAATCGGGTCCGCTCGGGGTGGGCCCGGACGGCAACCGGAGCCCCGCGGGGAGCAGCATCGGGAACTCCACGCGCAGAAAATCCGGGTCGTCGCGACCTTCGGTCAGCGAGAAATCGAAGGCAATGCCGGTGATGCCGTACTTTGCCGGGTCCCACGTGCTCCGCTCGAGCGGATTGCGGGTGTTCGTCTGCTCGAGGCTGAAGTCGAGCCCCAGACCGGCGCCCCACATGTTCGAGTAGTCGTCGCTGCCGTTGGCGCTGGCGTTGCTCTTGCAGCCTTCGAACGGGACGGGCGGCGGCGGGCACGCGCAAGACTCGCCCGGCGCGAGTGAGACGCCGCTCGAAGGCAGGCAAGCCGCGTCCTGACAGTTGCAACCGAGCGTCCTCACATCGACGTGCGACTCCGGATCCCAGGTCTCCGAGCCGTCGGTCGCGCTCTCGGCCGTGCCTCCGGCCCCGATCGACGCGTCGGGCGGCGGCGCGAGACACTCGACCTGATTGTCGGCGAGACAAGGCACGACTTTGGCCACTTTGCCGCTGATGCACAGCGCGCCGTCGACGGGCGCCACGAATTCGAGGGACGGATCGGGTGCGGTGATGACGGAGCAGCTCTCCGGAAGATGATGCCCGATGCCGACGCAACGGCGCGGATGGTCGTATTGGTCGCCGAACACGTGCCAGCGTCCCCGGATCCCGACCTCGGGCATGTCCACCGTGCCGTTCGAGTCCGCCGTGAGCTCGATGCCGGGGTCGACCTTCTTCAAGTCGTAGCAACCGGCGGAGAGCAAGGCGGCGACGAGCAGTCGCGCACGACCCGACTCGCGCGACAGGGCATTCACCACGTGCCCCTCCACCCTGCGGCGATTCCCTCGCGTGAAACGACCACGTCCGGAACCCAGCGCTCGCTCGGCGCGGACGCTCGTTCGTTCGTGCTCTTCACGCCGGGCTCGACGAGCAGCCACGTCACGCCGCCGGCTAGGAGCGCTCCGGCCGCGATGCCGAGACCGACCGTCACCGTGCTCGCGCGATTGATCGAAGCGCCGAGGTCGTTATTTTGGATCACCCGCTCGCGGCGCCCCGGCGACGTGTCGGTCTCGAGCGCGGCTTGGTTCGCGCGATACTCGTTCAGGCGCCCGCGGTTCCACGCGTATTCGATGCCGGTCGCGCCGGCCACGAGGATGCCCGCGCCGACGAGCACGTAGCCGACCGGAAATGCGGCGGCGTGGCGCTCCGCGGGCGGAGCGGGCGGCGGCGTCGGTTCCGGCGGCGGCGTAACGACGGCGGGCGGTGGGGCAACGACGGCGGGCAGCGGCGCGTCCGGAAGCGCGAGCGCCACGCGTTGTTGCTCTCCGCCCGCGAGCGTCACGACGCGCGTCAGCGGGGCCGCCCCGGCGCGCGTCGCGCCCACGACGTGCACGCCCGCGCGGAGCCGCACGGCGCGCGCGAGCGGCGTACGGCCGAGCTCGGCGCCGTCGACGGTGATCGCGGCGCCGCTCGGCTCCGTCACGACTTCGAGCGACGCGAACCCGAGCTCGAGCTGCGCGATCTGTTGCGTCACCTGCTCGCGCTGCTTGGGCGGCACCTGCTCGCCCCCGTCGGCGAGAAAGCGCTGAAACGCGTCGAGCGCGTCTTCCGGCAAGCCGAGCCCGAGATCCGCTTCGGCGATGTCGAAGAACACGCGAAAATTCGGCGAGACGGCGTACGCGGCCTCGAACTCCTTGCGCGCGCCGGCGTAGTCGCCCTTTTTCATAGCGTCGGCGCCGGCTTCGTAGTGCTGGCGCGCGACCTTCTTCGGATCCTCGTCGGCGCGAGCGGGCGCGGCCACTCCAGCGCTCAACGCGAGCACGACGCACCAACCCGCGAGTCGTCTCATGGTGTCAGCTTACAGCCTCTACACCGAATGAATGCACGTCGCATACCCGCACTCGTTCATTCGTAGGGGTTACTCTGCGGTGCTCGGATGGGGCCAGTCGCCGGGAAATCGGCTTCCGCGGCGGGACGAGGCGGCGCGCCGGGCTCAAACGGACGTCCGGCTGGACGTCCGCTCGAGCGCTCGGCGGTGCGGCCGCGCGCGGGCGCCGTGACGGCGGGCGCGGGCGCTTTGACCGGCGAAACGGCTTCGACCGACTGCGCGGTCGCCGCGACGTCGACGAGCCGCGTCGGAGCGCCCGCCGGCAGCGTGCCCGGCGTTTCCGGCTGCGGAGCCGCGGTGGCCGCTTCGCGAAGCGCCGGCGCGGCCGACGCCTCACGGGGCCCCGGCGACTCGTGGGTCGCGAGCGGGGCGTCCGGCACGTGTTCCGAGCGCGCGAGCACGACGATCACGGCGAGCGCCACGGCGAGCGCCACGCCGAGTGACACGACCCACGCGCGCGAGCGCTCCTCTTCACGCGAACGGGGTGCGGGGTCGGATTTACCGACCGGCTTGCGTTCGGCGACGGCGGGCTCCGCGGGCGCCGGGGGAAGCGGACTCGAACGCGCCCGCGAGGCGGCCGGAGCTTCGACGGCGAGCAGCGTGCTCGAGGGCTCGGAGTGACGCGGCGCCGACGTTTCGAGCTTCGGCGTCGGCCACACTTCGGCGATCGACCACGGCGTGAGCGCTTCGGCGAGCTCACCGGCCGAGGCCGGGCGCCGCGCGGCGTCGTCGGCGAGCGTGCGTTCGACGACGGCGACGAGCTCTGCCGGCAAGCCGGGGAACGCCTGCGCGAGCGGGATCGCGGGCTGCGTCGCGATGTGGTGGAGGATCGCGTTGTGCGAGTCGCCGGGGTGCGGCTTTCGCCCTGAAAGCAGCTCGTAGAGCACGGCGCCGAGCGCGTACACGTCCGAGAGGTGATCGACCTTCTTCTCGCCGCGCGCTTGCTCGGGCGACATGTACGACGGCGTGCCGAGCACCGTGCCGGTTCGCGTTTCGGCGCCGCCGCGCTCGACGACCTCGAGCTTGGCCACGCCGAAGTCGAGCACCTTGACGAGATCGGTGCCGTCGCCGCGGCGACACACGAACAGGTTTTGCGGCTTGAGATCGCGGTGGACGATGCCGGCCGCGTGCGCCGCCTGGACGCCGCGGCACGCTTGCTGGACGAGGTTGACCGCGCGCGTGAGCGGCAGGCGCTCTTCGCGTTCGCGCAGCTGTTCGAGGTTTTCCCCCACCAAATACTCGAGCACGATGTACGGCGCGCCGTCGGCCGCGATGCCGAAGTCGAGCGCCGCGGCGACGTTTTCGCTCTCGAGCGCGCCGGCCGCCTCGGCCTCGCGCTGAAATCGCGTCAGGAGCTCGCGACGGAGCGCGAGCTCCGGGTGCAAGAACTTGATCGCGAAGCGCCGGCGCACGATGACTTGCTGCGCTTCGTAGACGGAGCCCATGCCGCCCGACGCGAGGAAGCGCACGATGCGGTACTTGCCGCCGACGATTTCGTCGAGCCGGTTGCCTTCGCCGATCACGGCTCGCCTCGCTCTTGGCGCAGCGCTTCGAGATCGATCGCGTTCCCCTCCATCAAGCGATAGGCGCGCTGGCGCGTGATGCCGAGCAGCGCGGACGCGCGCGCGACGTTGCCGCCGGAAGCGCGGAGCGCCGCGACGAGCGCGGGCAGCTCGATCGGATCGGGATCGGGCTTCGCGTGGCTCGGGCTCGACGTGGGTTTCGACGCCGTCACGCCCGATTCGGCGCTCGTTTTCGCCACGAGCAAGCGCTCCGGCAGGTGCTCGGCGCGCAGGGTCGACACGTCGGCGTGGAGCACGAGCAGCCGCCGCACGAGCAAGACGAGCTCGCGCACGTTGAACGGCCAATCGTGCAGCGTGAGCCGCTCGACGAAGTCGCTCTCCACGGCGGGCACGACGCCCGTCCCGAGCTCGCCGATCAGCCGCGAAAAGAGCGGCAGCACGTCTTGTCGCCGATCGCGGAGCGGCGGCAATTTCACCGTCACGCCCTCGACGCGCGCCAGCAGATCGGCGCGAAAGCGCCCTTCTTCCACCGAGCGCACGAGCGACTGCTGCCCGGCGACGACGAGCCGCACGTCGATCGGCACCGGCCGCACCTCCCCGAGCGGCTGCACCTCGCGCTCTTCGAGCACGCGGAGGAGCTTCGCCTGCACGGGCATCGGCAGATCCGAAACCTCGTCGAGGAGCAGCGTGCCGCCCTCGGCGCTGCGAAAGAAGCCGGGGCTCGGCCGATCGGCGCCCGTGAACGCGCCGCGGCGGTAACCGAAGAGCTCCGCTTCGGCGAGACCTTCGGGCAACGCCGCGCAGTTGACGGCGATGAGCGGTCCGGCGCGACCGCTCGCCGCGTGCACCGCGCGCGCGACGACCTCCTTCCCGGTGCCGGTCTCGCCCTCGAGCACGATCGGCAAGTCGCTCGCCGCCGCGCGCGCGAGCGGCGCGAGCGCTTCCTTCAGCGTGCGTCCGCCGAAGACACCGGGCATCACCTCGGCGAACTCGCCGGGGCGCGCCGTCACGACGCCGACCCAGCCGCCCAGCCGAACGACGTCGCCGGCGGCGAGCCGCACGCTCTGCGCGCGACGCCCGTTCACGCGCACGCCGTTGCGACTGCCCTGGTCGTCGATGACGACGGAGCCGTCGGCGGGGTTCCTGCGTAGCGCGGCGTGGCGGCGCGAGACCCCGTCACCCTGGAGGCGCACGTCGCACGTCTCCTCGCGCCCGATGACGAGCGGGTGCTCACCGAGCGCCGCGAGCTCGACCGCGGGCGTCTTCGCGAGCGGAAATACCCAGACGAGCGCGAGCGGCGCCGTCCGCTCGCCCGCGCGGAGCGACCCGATTTCGGTGATGGTCGTGCTCCCCTCGGCGGCGCGCATGAGGATGCGTGAAGTCTACCATGCTCGCATCGGATGGCCCTCGTGCGGCTTGATTGGCTTCCGGTTCGACGCGGGAAGAAACCCGGTCGCGCGCGAGAAACAGAGCCGCTCGCACTCGAGGAATACCTATGTGGCGGCGCGGCCGCTACCCGGGCCGCGGGGAACGGGTGTAGTCTCGCGCGTTACGTCGGGGCCCCTCGCCCCGCGCCAGAAGGAGCTCCGCGTGCCCGAAGAGGAGAACCAAGACGACGCGCACCCGGTGTACGTCATCGAGTCGATTCCCGTCGGCGGCAAAAACGAGATCTCCGCCGAGGAAATCCGCAGCGAAGGGATTCCGACGCCCGGCCACCTGCGGCTTTATCCCGAGCTCGGACGCGGCGGCATGGGGCGGATTCACCCCGCCACCGATCGTAACCTCTTGCGTCACGTCGCCCTGAAGCGCCTGGCGAAAGAGCTCGTGAGCGAGCCCTTCTACCGCGACGGTTTCGTCGCCGAGGCGCAAATCACGGGCCAGCTCGAACACCCGAACATCGTGCCGGTCCACGAGCTCGCGCTCGACGGCAGCGGCGTGCCCTACTTCACGATGAAGCTCGTGCAGGGCCAGGGCTTCCACCAGTGGCTGCTCGACCCGACGCGGCGGCCCGGCACGACCGAACGGCTCGAGCAAGGGCTCGAGATCTTCCTCAAGGTGTGCGACGCCATCGCCTACGCGCACCATCGCGGCGTCATCCACCGCGACCTCAAGCCCGACAACATCATCGTCGCCGGCTTCGGCCAGGTCTACGTGATGGATTGGGGACTCGCGCGCCTCACGCGCACGCGGCCCGCCTCGGGCGCGAACGCCCAGATGGAAGCGCCGGGTCCCGTCGGCACGCCCGCGTACATGTCGCCCGAGCACGCGCGCGGGAACCCGGTCGAGATGGACGAGCGCTCCGACGTCTTCGGGCTCGGCGCGATCCTCTACGAGATCGTCGCGGGACGCACGCCGTACGGTCCCGAGCTCGACCCCGATCGCATCATCGAGCTCGCGAAGGCGGGCCGCGTGATCCCGATCGAGCAACAGGCGCGCTACATCGGCATCTCCAAGCGCATCCGCAACATCATCATGAAGGCGGTCGAGCCGCGGCCCGCCGATCGCTATCAGTCGGTGAGCGAGCTGCGCCACGAGGTGCACGGCTTCTTGCTCGGCGGGCTCCATTTGCCGCGGCGCGCGCACGCGGCGGGCGATCTCATCATTCGCGAGGGCGAGGCGGGCGACGCGGCCTACATCATCGTGAGCGGCAAGTGCCGTGCGTTCCGCCAGGCGGGCGACGTGGAGGAGACGCTCACCACGATGGGGCCGGGCGACGTGTTCGGTGAAATGGCGCTCCTGCTCGACGAACCGCGCGCGGCCTCGGTGCAAGCCGTCGAGCCCGTGACGCTGCTCGTGCTCGATCGCGCAACCCTGAGCGAAGGCCTCGGCGTCGAGGGTTGGACCGGCGCGCTCGTGCGCGCGCTTGCGCAACGATTCCGCGACCTCGAGCAACGGGTGCGGTCGTCCGGCCTACGCCGGGGTTGAGCTTTACCCGGTATTGAGCTAGCGCTCGATGGATGGCGTCCTTCGACTCCGCCCGCGGCTGCTACGTCGTGCGCGTCGTGTACGACGGGCCGGGGATGGCGGGCAAGACGACGAACTTGCAGAAGATCTGCGAATTCGTGCCGGCGACCCGGCGGGGTGAGCTCGTGACGCCCGCGCAATTGCGCGGCCGCACCATGTTCTTCGACTGGCTCGAGGTCGACGGCCCGAGCCGCGCGCCCGCGCCCATCAAGCTCCAGCTCGTGAGCGTTCCGGGGCAAATCGAGCGCAATTACCGGCGCCGTCCACTGGTCGAGGCCGCCGACGTCGTGGTGTTCGTGTGCGACGCGGCGCCCGCCCAAATCGCCGAGACGATGCGGGCGTTCGCGCGCCTGCGCGGCAGCCTGAAACAGCGCAAAAAGGCCATACCCGTCGTCGTGCAGGTGAACAAGCAAGACGTGGAAGGCGCGCTCGATCCCGAGCAAATGGGCAAGAAGCTGAAGCTCGCGCCGGGCACGACGGTGCTCTCCGCGAGCGCCGCGCAAGGCGTCGGCGTGAAGGAGACGCTCGCGATGGCGACGCGCCACGCGCTGCAGGTGCTCGGTCGCCGCGAGCTCGAGCCGCTGCTCGCCGAGCTCTCGAACGCGGACGCGCTCTTCGATCACGTGCTCACCTTCGAGGACAAGCCGCACGAGGGGCCGGTCGACGCCGAGGAGCTCTACATCGGCGCCGAGGACGTGGACGTCGAAGGGGACGCGGCCGCCGCGCACCTCGCGGCCTCGACGCTCGACGCGCTCGAGGCGAAAGCAAAGCGCGCCGCCAAGCGCTCGCGCGAACGCGGCGCGAACTGACGCGCTTCGAGCAGGGCGAGCGCCCGCCGTGGCTCGCAGGAATGCCGCTAGTGCTTGAGCTTGAGCCAGTCGCGGACGAACGCCCAGTCGCTCTTCTCGATGGTGTGCGTGAGGCTCCCGAGCAGCGCGAAGACGCCGAGCACGGTCGTGATTTCGGCCGCGAGAAGCACGGCCGAAGGCGCATGTAACGCGAGCTTCACGCCGAGACCCGCCGCGCCCGCGAGCGCGCCGAGCCCGAAGACGCGCAGGTACGCTTTGAGCGGGAACACGCGCGCCATCGGCACTTCGGCCGAACGAGCGATGAAATAGACGTAGGTCGTGACGTGCAGTACGAACGCGCAGGCCGCGCCCATGGCCGGCCCCACGAAGCCCACCGTGAGCACGAGCGGGATGCCGAAGAGCGCGTTGTAGAAGAGGCCGAGCCCGGCGGCTCGCACGACGTAACCGGGCCGGCCCGCCGCGAGGATCACGTTGCCGAAGGAAGCCACGCGCAGGAACGTGAGCACCGAGTACCAGCGAAAAATCGAGGCCGCGCTCGCGTACGCCTTCGTGAACATGAGCGGCATGAGCTCGTCGGCTCCGACGACGAGCGCCATCGTCACGGGCACGACGACGAGCGACACCTTGCGGATGCTGAGCCCCCAGAGGTCGAGCGCGGCGTAGGGTTTGCGCTCCTGAAAGAGCCGCACGAGCTCGGGCGTGTAGGCGGCGCCGACCGAATACGCGATGGTGCCGACGATCGGGACCTGCCAGGCGCCGGCCTGATAGTCGGCGAAACGCGTGTTCGGCAGCACGAGCAGGATGAGCCAGCGATCGAGCTGCGAGTTCACTTGCCCGAGCTGTTCGGTGATGCCGAGCGGCAGCGCGAACGCGAAGAGCTCGCGCCAGCTGATCGGGCTCGGACCGCGTTCGACGCGGCCGTAAAGCTGATGGAGCTCCCAGAAGAGCACCAGCGCGAACGACCAGCGCACGACGGCGTAGACCACGATCACGGTCCCGACGCTCGCCTGGAGCGCGAGCGGGACGAGCGTCGCGAGCGTGAGGCTGATGGTGCGGACGACCTGGAGCCCGGCGGAGTGCCGCGCGCGTCCCTCGGCGACGAGCAGGTTCGGCAGCAGCCGAAACGGCAAATCCGCGATGAGCGAGGGCGCCAGGATCAACATCAACCGGAGCTGCGCGTGGAACGTCGGACTGCCGACGCCGGCCGGCAGGAGCAGGCTGATGCCGGCCACCGCGTAGACGAGGAACGCCCCGAAAAACCCGAGCGACGCCGACGTGAGCACGATGCGGAGCGCGACGGCGCGGCGGGCCGGCGCGTCGCGATTGCTCACCTGGTAGAGCAGCGTCGCGGACAGACCGAGACTCAAGAGCATCGCGAGCGTCTCGTACACGAGGGTGATCGAGAGCAGCTTCGCCACGTCGGCCTTGCCGATGAGGCGCACGATGAGGAGCGGCGTCAGCGCCGACGAGAGCGTGGCGAGCGTCGTGCCGAGGACGAGAGCCCCCGCTTGGCGGGCCGGCTCGGGCTTTTTCTGGGCATCCACGCTGCGAGGTCTCGTATCACACGGAGCGTGCCGGGAGACCGGCGGCGGCCGATTTTTCGGCGAGAGCTCGATCGACGTGAACGAGGATGCGCTCCACGCGGTGTTCCCACGTGTTCTCGGACGCAAGTTTCAGTCTTTCCGCGAGGCCGGCCATAGGATCCGCGAGCGCCGCCTCGCACGCGGAGACGAACTCTTCGGCCGAGCGCGCGACGCGGACGGCGTCGTAATAGTCGTAGAGAGCCGGCAGATCGCTGATGACGAGCGGTTTGCCGCTCGCCAAAAGCTCGAAGAATTTGATGGGGAACGAGTACGCCGTGTACTCGTTGATGCGATACGGGATGACGCCGAGGTCGAAGCCTTTGACGTAGCCCGGCAAGAGCTCGTAAGCGCGGTGACCGAGCAAGTGCACGTTCGGCTCCGCGCGGAGCACGCTCACGTCCGTCGTCGGATCGCCCACGCCGACCGGGCCGACGAGCGCGATGGTGTACTCGCGGTGGCGCCGCGCGAGCGCCGTGAGCCAATCGGCGTGGAGCTTGTAATCGCTGACGGCGCCGAGAAAACCGATCACGGGGCGCGGCAGGGCGGCAAGGTCGTCGGGCACGACCGTCGCGTCGGCGCGCGCACGGCTGAAGTGCTCGAAGTCCCCCACGTTGTGCACGAGGTGCGTGCGCGCCGGATTGAGCGGCCGCTTCCTCTCGTAGAGCCCGGCGCTCGTCGTCGTCACCACGTCGGCGACGGCGCAGAGCGCGGCCTCGCGCTCGATGAGCCAACCCGGATCGGCCTTGTACGTCGGAAACTCCGTGTACTCGTCGACGCAGTCGTAGACGACGAGGCGGTGCGGGAGCTCGAGCACCTTGGGGCCGTAGCCCGGGTGATACACCCAGAGAATCGGATCCTCGATGCCTTCGCGCGCGAGAAACCGGGCGAGGAGCTCGAGCCTGAGGTCGAAGTTCGCGTAGATCGAGAAGGGGTGACTCGCCGGCTTTTTGCGGACGAAAACCCGCGGCGACAGAAACTCGAGCACCGTGACGCCCGCCTGCTCGAAGCGCGCCGGATCGAGCAGGGCGCTCACCGGAGAGCGGAGGGGCGTCTGATGCCGCGCCTTGCTGCGAACGAGCGCCGGCAGCGGGTTCGGGCCGAAGCTCACGTAATAGACGCGGTGCTCGCGGGCGAGCCGGCTCATGATGTGCTGCTTGTTCGTCCACATCCCGTCCTGCCAGGGTTGGGACGAGAGGCACATGATGGTGAGTCGCTCGCGCGCGCTCATGCGGCCGGGCTCCCGGGCAGCTCCACGCCGAGTCCGCGCAGGAGCTCGAGCATGCGCGCGCCGACGACGCTCTCGGCGTAGCGGGCGCGACAGGCGGCGTCCGCGCGGGCGCGGCGCTTCTGCACGTCGGCGTCCGAGAGGCGCCGGATGCGCGCGAAACCGACGGCGATGGCGTCGGGCTCGAGCGGATCGACGACCTCCCCGAGCTCACCGCGCTCGAGGATCTCGGCGGGGCCGCCGTGGTCGGGCCCGAGCGCGAGCAGGCCGCGCGCCATGGCCTCCGGAAACACCAAGCCGAACGGTTCGTCGAGCGGCACGCAGGCGAACACGTCGCTCGCCGCCGAGAGCTCGCCGAGCTCCGCGTCCGACAGAAAGCCGTGAAACCGCACCCCGGCCGTGACGCCGAACGCGCCGACGAGCTCCTTCAGCGAGCCGAGCGCCGGGCCCGTCCCGACGATGGAGAGCGTCGCCCGCGGATCGGTGCGCTGGCGGTAGCGCGAAAAACCCTCGATCAACGTGTCGAGATTCTTCAGCCACTCGAGCCGCGTCGCGCAGAGAATGCGCAAGCCGTCCCGCGCGAGCGGTGCTTTCTCGACCACCCGCTCCGGAAAGCGCACGATCGGCGGCAACACCTCCGCGTTCACGCTCGGGTAAATCCGGCGCACGCTCTCGCGCGTGTATTCGCTGAGCGCCCACACGGCCGTGAGCCCGAGCACGCCCTCGCGATCGGCGGCGACTTGGCTCGGGCGCCGGCGACCGACGAGCGGCCAGGCGCCGACCGGGCTCGCGAGCGAGCTCTTGTAATAATGCGGGCCGTGCCGCAGCGGCGCCCGGTCGGCGTTGGCCGAGAGATACGGATTCGAGGCCTCGGGGTGAAGCCAGCGCGGCGCCTCGAGGCAATGCCAGACGCGGGCGCGCGGACCTTCCGCCGCACCGAGCGCGGCGCTCAGCGGAAAGCCGTGCGCGAGCGCCAGGTCGGCCCCGGCGAGCTCGCGCAGCAGCCAGCCGAGCCGGCGCCGTCCGAGCGTGCGCGTGAGGCGCGGGCGCTTGCCGTCGAGCACCCGGTACCACGCGTCAACGGGCACGCCCGCGAGCCGCGCGTCCCAGTTTTCGGGATCGTAGACCAGGGTGCGCACGCGCACGTCGGCGCCCGCGCGTTCGAAAAAGCGTGCCTGGTCGGCCAAGAGCACTTCGGCGCCGCCCACCGCGTCGAGCGCGCGATGAAGGAATCGCACCTGAGGCGGGGCCATCGGCGGCCCTGAGTATCACACCTCACCCCGAGCCGCCCCGGGTCGGGCTAACGTGGCCCCGTGCGCCTCGTGCTCGTGACGCAGGATTTTCCGCCCCGGCACGGCGGGATCCAGACGTACGCGCTCGAGCTCGCGCAAAGGCTCGCGCCCCGGCTCGAGGCGTTTGCGGTGATTGCGCCCGAGGCCGAAGGCGCGGCCGCGATCGACCGCGAGCTCCCCTGGCGCGTGCTCCGCCGCGGCAGCTCCGACACGCTCGTCGCGGCGGCGGCGCCGCTCCTCGCCGAGCTCGCGTTCACGGAGGGTTTCGATCGCACGCTGCACGCGCAGTGGAGCACGACGCCGGCGGCGCTCGGTCTACGCGCCGTCGGGCGGGTGCGGCGGGTGGCGACCGTCGTGCACGGCCGCGAGCTCTTGCTCGCTCCTTGGCGCGCCGTGCCGTTCGCGCAGCGGGGCTACGACGCGGTGCGCCGCCGCTCGCTCACGAGCGTGGACCGCGTGCTCGCGACGGGCACCTTCACCGCCGGACTCGCGCGCGAGCTCGGCGTGCGAGACGAGCGCATCCGCATCACCGGCTGCGGCACCGATCCGGAGCGCTTTCGCCCGGTCGACGCGTCGGCGCTCCGCGAGCGGCTGGGACTCCGCGGGCGCGCGGTGCTCGTCACCCTCGCGCGGCTCGTCGCGCGCAAGGGGATCGACAGCGTGCTTCGGGCGTTGCCCGCCGTGCGGCGCGCGGTGCCGAACGTCGCGTACGTCGTGTGCGGCGACGGACCGGAACGCGAGCGGCTCGCGACGCTCGCGCGCGAGCTCGGTGTGGCCGACGCCGTCCATTTCGCCGGGAGCGTCGCGGACGCGGAGCTCCCGCGCTGGTACTGCCTCGCGGACGTGTTCGTGATGCCTTCGCGCAGCGAGCCGCCCGACGTGGAGGGCTTCGGCATCGTCTTTCTCGAGGCGGGCGCGTGCGAGCGAGCCGTGGTCGCGGCGCGCGCCGGCGGCGTGCCCGACGCGGTGGCGGACGGGATTTCGGGCCTGCTCGTGACGCCCGGCGACGTGAGCGAGCTCGCGACGAAGCTCGTCGAGCTCCTCGCGGATCCGGCGCGTGCCGCGGAGCTCGGCCGGCAGGGCCGCAAGCGCGTGCTCGAGGAGCTCAACTGGGACCGCGTGACCGACAAAACGCTCGCGGCGCTAGAGTAGCGACCGCAACACCGAGCTCGTCTTCTCCGCCGAGGCGTCCCAATCGAGCTCGCGGGCACGAGCGAGGCCGCGCTCACGCAAACGGGTGCGCTCCGTTTCGTCCGTCAGGAGAGTGAAGAGCGCGTTGGCCATGTCCGGCACCGACGTCGGATCGCAATAGAGCGCGGCGTCGCCGCAAACCTCCGGCAAGGAAGCC